>NZ_CAXPJM010000024.1:0-36006 GCF_964217435.1 Aurantimonas sp.
AGGTGCAGAACTTGTCGCAGCCTTCCTGCACGGTGAGGAAGGCCGTCACGCCGCGCGCACGGATTTGCGGCGCCGTCACCTTTGGCAGATGCCGGAACTTGTCCTCGACGGCGTAGTCCGTCTCCACGACCTTGTCGCCGCGCGCGACCCGGGCCAGCGCCTCGGGCAGCCGGTGATAGGTCTGCGGTCCGATGACGAGATCGACGACCGGCGCGCGGTCGATGATCTCCTGGCCCTCTGCCTGGGCGACGCAGCCGGCCACGGCCACGCGCATCTCCACGCCCCGCTCGGCCTTTTCGGCCTTCAGCAGCTTGATGCGGCCCAGCTCGGAATAGATCTTCTCGGCGGCCCGCTCGCGGATATGGCAGGTGTTGAGCAGAACGAGATCGGCGTCCTCGATCACTTCGGTCGGCTCGTAGCCATCGCGCGCCAAGGCATCGCCCATACGCTGCGAATCGTAGACGTTCATCTGGCAGCCATAGGTCTTGATGAAGACCTTGCGGGTATTGATGCCGGTCTCGTCCGGTCGTGTTGCTGCAGTCGTGTCGGTCATGCGCCCTTCTGATCGGCCCTCGTGTGCTGCCGGCGCGCGCCGCCGGAAACGAGTGACCTATCCCCCTATATCGACAGCATCGTGACGCGGTGCAAGCGTCGGCTCGCGTCGCGATACCACAGCCGCCTGCTTTGCAGGCAGATTGTGGCCGCAAAGGCTCGCCGCCAGCATCGCCCGAACGCTGTCCTCGGCGGCCCGCGCGACATGTTTGCGGTTGGAATCGGCGGCGAAGACGATCGGCTCGCCGAACGAGATCTCGACGTCGATGGCCCCTTCCTTCAGGACGCCGAGCAGATGCGGCCCCAGCGCCACGTCCCCCGGCCAGGCCACGAGCGGGCGGAACCGCCGGCCCAGCGGCACGCCATTGGCATGGGTATAGGCGATTGCCACCGGCTGAACCCGGACCTGCGCCGTATGCGACGAGACGAGCGCCGCCTGGGCCGCGCCGAACAGTGCCGTCTTGAACGGCAACACCTCGTTGCCGTCCGAGGTCGTGCCTTCAGCGAACAGCACCATGGCGTCGCCTTCGCTCAACCGCCGGGCGATGGCCCCCGCCTGATGGCCGGTGCGGTGGCGCGCGCCGCGTTCGACGAAGACCGTGCGCTGCAGCTTTGCCAGAAGCCCGAAGGCAGGCCAGCCCTCGACCTCCGACTTGGCGATGAAGGACAGGGGCATGACCTTCCCGAGCACCATGATGTCCGACCAGGACTGGTGGTTAGCGGCGATCAGCAAGGGATGATCGGAGCATGGCTGCCCGACGATGCGGACCCGCAGTCCCGCCACCCGGCAGGCGATCCGGTGCCACAGCACCGGCAAGGTCCTGGCCAGCGACCACCCACGGGCGATGGCGACAGCCTGGACCGGCCACAGGATCAGGGTCAGGGCGACGAGAATGGCGCTGACGGCCGCGACGCGCAGCGTTCCGATCATGCCCGCGCCGCCCGGGCCGGGCACGCCTGCGTCTGCTTGCTCTGCATGATCATGCGCCTAGCGGAGCGCCCGCTTCAGCGTCAATGCGCTCGTCCGGTGGCCTTCGGGGTGGCCGTAATAGGCCGGCCGCCGGCCGACTTCCTCGAACCGCAGGCGCCCATAGAGCTTGCGCGCCGCCGTATTCTCCTCGTCGACTTCGAGGAAAAGGGATTCGGCCCGGGCAGCGTGAAGGAGTTGCAGGATCTCGTCCATCAGAAGACGACCGACGCCGGCGCCGCGGGCGCGCTTGGCGACCGCAATGGTGAGGATCTCCGCTTCGCCTTCGGTGTTGCGCGCCAACACGAAGCCCAGGGGCGGATCATCGGGCAAGCCGATCCGGCGTGCGACCACGCCGAAGGTGCCGTCCTGCGCGAGGATCGCGGCCAGTTCATCCCCCGTCCATGCCTGATCGAAGGCCTGGCTGTGAATCTCGGCCGCGGCGTCGATGTCCCCCTCGGACAGCGGCGCAGCGACCACTTCCTGGCCACCGAAGAGGCCTTCGAGAAATGAGACGGTCCAGACCCAGGGCAGAAACCAGTACATGAGCCCTCACTCGCTCCAGCGTGCCGACGATCGGTGTATTCGGCCCAGCGGGAAGACCAGAGCCGACCACCCTCGATCCTAACCCTATTCCGCTAGGCTTGCGGAGCGCTTTCGCCGGGAATGGCAAATAGTCCGGTCGCGGCTGCCGGTTTGGCGTCGGCACCCCGCAGATAGAGCGGGCGCGGAGCCTCGCCGGTCGCGCGACCGGCAGCCAGACGACACAGCGTCGCAATGTCGGGTGCGGCCGTCTCGGACAGGATGGCGACATCGCGTCCGGCCAATGCCTGACAGGCGATCCGGGCACCGGTTCCAACGACAGCAAGCGATGCCACTTCCGGCGCGTGCGCGACGATGCCGACGAGGTCTTCGGGCGCCAGTGCCGCTGGCTCCTTCAGCGCGGCGCCGTCGGCATCGTAGAGGGCTGCATAGACCTCGCCGCGCTTGGCGTCGAGAACACTGAGGACGACCCGGTCGGCGGCAAGATGCGGGGCTGCGAGCACCTCCAGCGTCGTGACGCCGATGGCGGGTACCCCGAGCGTCAGCGCCAGACCGCGCACCGCCGACACACCGACCCGGAGGCCGGTGAACGAGCCCGGCCCGACCGTGACGGCGATCCTGCGCAGCGAGCCGTAATCGGCACCCGCCGCGTTCAGGACATCGTCGATGATGCCGAACAGCTGCTCGGCATGGCCCTTGCCGATCTCCGGCTCGTCCCGTGCCAGGATGACGCCGGCATCCATGTCGAAGAGCCCCACCGAGCACCGCGCAAAGGCGGTGTCGACGGCCAGAAGCAGTGAGGCCATCGGCTCAGACAGACCCGGCGCACAGCGGCATCAGGCGGCCTCGACCGCTTCAACCGCCTCGACCTCGGGCACGAAATGGCGCAGCAGGTTCTGGATTCCGTGCTTCAGGGTCGCCGTGGACGACGGGCAACCGGCGCAGGCGCCGCGCATGTTAAGATAGACGGTGCCGTCGCGATAGCCGCGGAAGGTGATGTCGCCACCGTCCTGCGCAACCGCCGGGCGGACACGGGTCTCGAGCAGTTCCTTGATGGTGGCCACAGTGCCCTCGTCGCCAGCCTCGAAGAACTCTTCGCCGTCCGGCATCGCGGCATTGGAGCCCTGCGCTGTCATCACAGGCTCGTTGCCCATGAAGTGCTCCATCAGGCCGGCAAGAATTGCCGGCTTGAGGTGCTGCCAGTCCGGGCCGTCCTTGCTGACGGTGACGAAATCATAGCCGAAGAAGACGCCGGTCACGCCCGGCACGTCCATCAGCCTTGCCGCCAGCGGCGAACGGTTGGCGGCATCTTCCTTCGACAGGAACTCTTCGGTGCCACTCTCCAGCACGACACGGCCGGGCAGAAACTTCAGCGTGGCGGGGTTCGGGGTGACTTCGGTCTGGATGAACATCTTGCATCCTCTCTTGCGACCTTAAGGTCGCGCATAATCTGGAATCGTTCTAAACTTATCTCAGAACGACGATCGGGGCAACATAAGGGGTCTGCCGCCGGGACGACAGGGCCTGCCATGACGGTCGGTCGCCGCGCGTCAGCAGAGGCTCTGGATATCCTCGTCGGTGAGGGTCGCCGGGACGATGGTGACCGGGATCGGAAAGGCCGCGCCCTTGCCCGCCACCGCGGAGACCAGCGGGCCGGGACCTTCATTGGCCTCGCCGGCCGCCAGCACCAGGATCGCGATCTCGCGGTCCGCCTCGATCAGCGCGTGGATCTGCTCGATGACGGTGCCCTCGCGGACGACACCCTCGGGCTCGATGCCGACCGCCTCGCGCAATTCGTCGGCGACCTTGCCGAGCCGCGCCTCGGCTTCCTCGTTGGCCTCGGCGCGCATGATCTTCTCGACGCCGAGCCAGTGCTGGAAGTCGCCGGGCTCGATGACGTACAAGAGCACGGCGCCGCCGCCGCTCGCCTTGGCGCGCTGCGCCGCATAGGCCGCAGCGCGCATGCACTCCGGCGTGTCGTCGATAATGGCGAGGAACTTGCGTTTGCCGCCGGCGTCCCGACCGATGCGTTTCGATACCATGGCGGCAAGATGGCAGCGGCGGTGCCCCACGACAAGGTGACGGGACGCACTGTCACCGCCGCCTCGCCATAAACCGTTGCAGAATCAGTCCCGCAGCAGGCCGATGATGTCCTTGACGTCGTTCATCGTCGTCGCGGCGATGGCGCCGGCGCGCTCGCCGCCATCCTTTAGAACCGCGTCGATGTGATCGGGCGCCGCCAGCAGGCGCCGCATCTCGCCGCTGACCGGGGCGAGCTTCTCCACCGCCAGCTCGGCCATGGCCGGCTTGAACTCGGAGAACTGCCGGCCACCGAACTCGGCGAGGATCTCGGCCTTGGACCGCTCGGCGAGCGCGGCGTAGATGCCGATCAGATTGTCGGCCTCCGGCCGGCCCGTCAGCCCGTCGACCTCGGACGGCAGGGCGTCCGGGTCGGTGCGCGCCTTGCGGATCTTGCGCGAGATCGCGTCGGCGTCGTCGGTCAGGTTGATGCGCGACAGGTCCGACGGATCGGATTTCGACATCTTCTTGGAGCCGTCCTTCAGGCTCATCACCCGGGTCGCCGGCCCCTCGATCAGCGGCTCGGTGATCGGGAAATAGCCGTTCACCGTCTCGTCGCCCATCTGGATCGCCTGCCCGAGCCCGGCGGCGGCGATCTTGTCGGAGAAGTCGTTATTGAACTTGGCGGCGATGTCGCGGGTCAGTTCCAGATGCTGCTTCTGGTCGTCGCCGACGGGGACGTGGGTCGCCCGGTAGAGCAGGATGTCGGCTGCCATGAGGCTCGGATAGGCGAGCAGGCCCAGCGAGGCGTTCTCGCGGTCCTTGCCGGCCTTTTCCTTGAACTGCGTCATGCGGTTCATCCAGCCGATCCGCGCGACGCAGTTGAACACCCAGGCGAGCTCGGCATGGCCCGGAACGCGGCTCTGGTTGAAGACAATGTGCTGCTTCGGGTCGATGCCGGCGGCGAGGAAGGCTGCGGTGATCGAGCGGGTCTGCTCCCGCAGGTCGTCATGCACGAGCTGGGCCGTGATCGAATGCAGGTCGACGACGCAGTAGATGCAGTCGTGGCTCTCCTGCAGGGCGACGAACTTGCGGATCGCGCCGAGATAATTGCCCAGGTGCAGATTGCCCGTGGGCTGCACGCCGGAAAAGACGCGGGGGGTGATGACGCTCATGGTCGGCGGCTCCGGAATTGGCAGCGCGGGCGGGAATTGCCGCGCGTTATGGCCGAGGGCACGGGCACGATCAAGCGCCCTGCCCCGGCTCAGGATGCAGCGGGCGGCGGTGGCGGTCGCTTGCGCTTCAGAACGGCGAGGAACAGTCGGCGGTCAGCGGCCCCGGTTGCCAGCACCAAGGCGAAATAGATCGCCATCGCGGAGGCGACGAGGATGCCGATCGCCAGAATCTGCGTCGTCAGCGCGCTTGACGGCTGCAGCCAGTCGCCGAGCTCGGTCATCTCGAGGATCAGGACGCCGCCCATCAGGAGCGAGCAGACGAGCACCAGCGCGGTCCGCTTCAACAGTTCGCGGTCGATCTGCCACTGGCCCTTGCGGTAGAGGCCGGCAAACAGCAGGCCGGCATTCAGCCAGCCGGCCAGCGTCGTCGCCAGCGCGATGCCCCGCTCGGCGATCAGCCAGAACAGGATCAGCGACAGGACGATGTTCGCCCCGGCGGAGGCGAGCGTCGCCTTCATCGGCGTCTTGGTGTCCTCGCGGGCGAAATAGCCGGGCGAGAACACCTTGATCATCACGAAGGCCGGCAGCCCGAGGGCGTAGAGGCCGAGGACGGAGGCGACGACGGGCGTCACCGACGGATCAAAGGCGCCGCGCTCGTAGATCACCCGGATGATCGGCTCGGGAATGATGAACAGAGCGACCGCGGCGGGCAGCGTCAGGAACAGGGCGAATTCCAGGCTGCGGTTCTGGGTGTGCTGGGCCTCACGCAGATGGCCCGCCTTCAGGGCGCGGGCGAGTTCGGGCAGGAGCACGACGCCGATCGCCACGCCGATCATGCCGAGCGGCAGCTGATAGGGCCGGTCGGCATATTGCAGGATCGACACCGCCCCCGGCTTGAAGGAGGCGATGGCCTGGCCAACGAAGAGGTTGATCTGGGTGATGCCGCCGATCAGGGCGGCCGGCCCGGCCAGCACCAGGAGCCGCTTCAGGCCCTTGGTCCAGCGCGGACGCCTGAGCGCGACGCCGAAGCCGGCCATGCGCATGGCGACGACCACCATGGCGAGCTGCGCCAGCCCGGCGATCATCACGCCCCAACTCATCAGGAAACCGATGGTCGGCTTGTCGGCCTCGGTCCACAGGCACCAGGACAGGACACCGATGAGGATGAAGTTGAGCAGCGTCGGCGCGGCAGCCGCCGCGAAGAAGCGGCGGAAGGCGTTGAGGATGCCGCAAACCATCGCCATCAGGGACATGCAGGCGAGATAGGGGAACATGATGCGCGAGAAGGTGACTGTGATGTCGTAGCGCGCCGCGCAGGAGATCACGTCACCGCCCGCCGACGGATCGTCGACGCATACGGCAAGGCCGGGCGCGATGATCGTCTTGACCAGCACCGGCATGAACACCAGCGCCAGCACCGTCAAGACGACGAGCGCGGTGAACAGCGTCGAGAAGATCTCGTTGGCGAAGCGCCGGGCGCCCTCCTCACCCTCCTCTTCCAGCGAGCGGGAGAACAGCGGGATGAAGGCGGCGTTGAACGCGCCTTCGGCAAAGAGCCGGCGGAACAGGTTCGGAAAACGGAACGCCAGGTTGAAGGCATCGGCCACCGGTCCGACGCCCAGCGCCGAGGCCATCATCATTTCGCGGCCGAAGCCGAAGATGCGGGAGACCAGCGTCGCCCCGCCGACCGTGGCGAACTTGGACAGAAGGCTCATCGATGGGGGATGCCGAATGCGCGCTGCGAGGACATGACGACAGGTGAGGACATCTCGCCCTCCGGGCTCTCGAAGACGCGCTTCAGCCGGACCTCGATCCGCTCGATGCGGGTCTCGCTGGTGATCTTCGTGCCGATCAGGTCGGTCACGTAGAAGACGTCGACGACCTTCTCACCATAGGTCGAGATGTGGGCCGAGCGGATGTCGAGATTGAGGTCGGAGATCGCACCGGTGACGTCCGACAGGAGGCCGGGCCGGTCGAGCCCCTCCACCTCGATGACGGTCAGCTGGTTCGACAGGGTGTTATCGACGCTGACCCGCGGCTTGACGGCAAACAGCTCGGTACTGCGTGGCGGCCGGCGATTGGCCAGAAGGCTGGCCGGCATCTCGCGGCCCTGCAGCAGCTTGCCGATATTGGCGCAGATGCGCTCGGCGCGGCGGATCTCGTCCTCGTCGGATTCGAACTCGCGGTTGAGCAGCATCACGTCCAGCGCCCGGCCGTCCGACATTGTGAAGATCTGCGCGTCGGCGATGTTGGCGCCGGTGCCGGCGCAGGCCCCGGCGATCAGCGACAGAAGCCGCGGATGGTCGGGCGCCAGCACCATGATCTCCGTCACTTCGCGGAACCGGTCGGTGCGCGTCTGCGTCGCCAGGGCGCCGGCATCGCGCGACTCGCGGATGAACTCGGCATGGCGAAGCTGGTCGTCCAGCGGCGCGGTGAGGAAATAGTTCGGATAATGCAGGTCGAGATAGCCGGTGCGCTCGGCTTCCGGCCAAGCGCCCAGCCGCTCGGCGAGACGCTCACGCGCCTGCCCGATGCGCTCGCTGCGCGAGGTCTGGGTGAAGCCGCCGGTCAGGGTCGGCTCGGTCTCCATGTAGAGGGTCCGGATGAGCTGGCCCTTCCAGCCGTTCCAGACGCCGGGACCGACCGCGCGGATGTCGCAGACGGTCAGGATCGTCAGGAGCTTCAGGCGGTCGAGCGTGCGCACGCGTTCGGCGAAGTCGAGAATGGTCTTGCGGTCAGTCAGATCGCGCTGCTGCGCCGTCATCGACATGACGAGATGGTCCTCGACCAGCCATGCGACGAGATCGGTCTCGCGCTCGTCGAGCCCGAAGCGCGGGCACAGTTCGCGGGCGATCTCGGCGCCGGCGATGGAATGGTCCACCGGCCGCCCCTTGGCGATGTCGTGCAGGAGCAGCGCCAGGTAGAGCGGCACCCGGTCCTTCTGGAGCGGCATGAAGCCGCTCGACAGCGGCACCTCCTCGACCAGCTCGCCGTGCTCGATGCGCGACAGCGTCGAGATCGACCGCAGCAGGTGCTCGTCCACCGTGTAGTGGTGGTACATGTTGAACTGCATCATCGCGACGATCCGGCCGAAATCGGGGATGAAGCGACCGAGAACGCCGGCCTCGTTCATCCGCCGCAGATGCAGCTCGGGGTCCTTGCGATCGGTCAGAACGTCAATGAAGAGGCTGTTGGCCTCCGGGTTGTCCCGCAATTCGGCATCGACCAGGCGCAGGGACCGGCGGATCAGCTTCAGCGCATCGGGGTGGTATTCCAGCTCGTGCAGCGCGGCGAGGCGGAAGATGCGGATCAGATTGACCGGATCGTCGCGGAAGACGGTCGCACGGCTGATATTGATGCGGTTGTTGTCGATGTGGAAATCGAGCGTGCCGGGGATCTTCTTGGCCCGGGCGCGCAGGGTGCGCACGAAGCCGCGGATGCCGGGAGCGTCCTTGGCGTGCTGCTCTTCCAGCGCCGCGCAGAAGATGCGCGTCAGATCGCCGACATCCTTGGCGATCAGGAAGTAGTGCTTCATGAAGCGCTCGACGTCCTTCAGGCCCGGATGGGCATTGTAGCCGAGCCGCTTGGCGATCTCCGGCTGCAGGTCGAAGGACAGGCGCTCCTCGGCCTTGCCGGTCGCGAAATGCATGTGACAGCGCACGGCCCAGAGGAAATCCTCGGCCTTGGCGAAGAGCTTGGCCTCACGCCTGGAGAACACGCCGGCCTCGACCAGGGCCTCGGTCGTGTTCACCCGGTAATGGTACTTGGCGATCCAGAACAGGGTGTTGAGGTCGCGCAGACCGCCCTTGCCCTCCTTGATGTTGGGCTCGACGAGATAGCGCGTGTTGCCGGTCTTGGCGTGGCGCGCGGATCGCTCCTCGAGCTTGGCGGCGATGAAGGCCTCGCTCGTCCCGGCCACCACTTCGGCCTCGAAGCGTGTATCGAGCTCGGCCAGAAGCTCTTCGTCACCGGCGATGAGCCAGCGTTCGAGGATCGCGGTGCGGATGGTGAAGTCGGCGCGCGCCAGCTTGATGCATTCGTCGACGGTGCGGGACGCATGCCCGACCTTGAAGCCCAGATCCCACAGGAGATACAGGAGATATTCCACCACCTGCTCGCCGAGCGCCGACTGCTTGTAGGGGAGGAGAAAAAGGAGATCGATGTCGGAGCCGGGCGCCAGGGTGCCGCGGCCATAGCCGCCGACGGCCAGGACCGTCATCCGCTCGCCGGCCGACAGGTTGGAGGCATTGAAGACGAAGCGCAGGGCGTAATCGTGGATCGCGTGGATCACCGCGTCCTGCAGCCGGGCGAGACGGCGCGCGCACAGGCTGCCGCTGCCATCCTCGAACAGCATTTCCTCGATGGTGGCGCGGCCGTCGCGGATCACGTCCCGCACCAGCGCCAGAACCTCGCTGCGCGCCGTGTTCGAGGCCCCGCCGGCGCTGTCTGCCTCGGCGATCGCGGCCAGCCTCGCGCCCAGGCCATCCACGTCGAGGATGCCGACAAGGCTTTCCCCCTTGGGCAAGGAAGCGGGGCTCGACAAGGCGGCGGAGGCCTCCAGCATCGTCATCGGCAATCCTGATCGATCGAATTCGCGTTCGGCGGCAGGCTATATCCCATTCGCCAGCGCGAAGCGAGAAAGCCGGCAGATCATCACGTCCAGGAAGTGTCCGCCGGGCCAGGCGCACAAAAAAGGGCCGCCCCGCGGGACGACCCTCGATCGGCGGAAGGTGAATTCCGCCCCGTGCAATACCGGATTAGCGCTGGGTGGCGCCACGCTCGGCTTCGTTTGCCTCGGTGCGATAGAAGTCGCTGCCCGGAACAACCGAGGTCTCGTTGGTTGCCGCGGTCGTGTTGCCCTGGGCATAGCCATAGGCACGCGCGTCGGTCTGCGTGGTTGCAGCGGCGACGCCGCCGTCAGCGGTGACCTGGCGCTGGGCTTCCTCGTTGCGGGTCTCGTAGAATTCCGAACCCGGGATGATCGACTGTGCGACAGCCGGAGCGGCGATCGAAAGACCGATGACTGCTGCCGAAATAGCGATTACATTCTTCATTGTATTACCGTTCACTTAGATGATTTCAATTCTCTGCGTCGCCGGATACATGAAATATCCCGTGGCGCCGATTGATCCCGATGTAAGCACTGTATCGATCGACAAAAGTGCCAGATTGTGAACAGTCCGTGGTCGAAAATCATGTTCGCCTAAATGGAACCCGATCGTTGTCACGCCCGTGTGAACAACTGCCTGACGAGGATGCAGAACGCAGAAAAGGGTCGCCCCTTTCGGGACGACCCTTTCAATGTGCTGCCCGCGAAAATGCGGACGAAGCAGATTACTTGATGACGTTGGTGTTCGAGCCGTCCTGCAGCGCCTCACCCTTCTGGGTCTTGGCACCTTCCTCAGGCGAGAAGGTCGCGCCCGAACCCGGGATCAGCACGTCATCGCCGTTCTCCGGCGTGGTGGACGACGTGGTCATGCCGTTGTCCTCGGCGACATCGTTGCGCTCCTGCGCTTCGGCCGTCTCGGACTGCGTCTCGCTACCCGGCACAATGGTGGCCTGGGTGTCGTTGGCTTCCGGCGCCATGCCGGTCATGCCGTCGCTCTCGGCGACGTCGTTGCGCTCGGCAGCGTTGTTCTGCTCGATCACGGTTTCCGAACCGGGGATCTTCGGCGTGACGTCCTGCGCCAGTGCACCAAAGCTGAACACCGAGGTACCAAGAAGGGCGGCGGTAAAGATAGCAGTCGTCTTCATAAGAAATGCCTTTCGTATGAGTATCAGTGTGAACACATCCGACGATGGCGCCGGTAAATTCACGATCGGCACAACAACGGCGCCCATCCCTGCCGGTTCCACATAAATCGACAGACCCGCCCGGGCCCGGATCACGAAGATGAGACGAGGCTGTCATGAGCGACGGGTGGGTGCAGCGGGCCAAACGCCCGCCGGGTCGGGGCGCACGGGGTCTCCCGCAGCTCTGCGCCCGGAGGCACGGGAGCTGCCTGAGCCACCGCCCCATGCGTCAATCTGTCATGCAACGGCGAATTCAGCCTTGCGGCTTCGCCAATCCCTTCAGCCGGTAGAGCTCTTCCAGCGCCTCGCGGGGCGACAGGCTGTCCGGGTCGACTTCGGCCAGGGCGTCACGCAGGGCCGTATCGGCCGGCCGCTCCGGCGCCTCGTTCCGGCGCACGACCGCCGAGAACAGCGGCAGGTCGTCGACGAAGGCACTGCGCTTCTCGCCCTGCTCGCCGCGCTCGAGCTGGATCAGCACCTGCCGTGCCCGCTCCACCGCCTGCGTCGGAAGCCCGGCGAGCTTGGCCACCTGGATGCCGTAGGAGCGGTCGGCAACGCCGGGCTTCACCTCGTGCAGGAAGATGACCTCCCCTTCCCACTCCTTCACCCGCATGGTGGCATTCTTCATCCGGCCAAGCCGGGCCGCCAGGGCCGTCATCTCGTGGAAATGAGTGGCGAAGAGCGCCCGGCAGCGATTGACCTCATGCAGGTGCTCGACGGCGGCGAAGGCGATGGACAGGCCGTCATAGGTCGCCGTGCCCCGGCCGATCTCGTCGAGAATGACCAGCGCCCGTTCGCCGGACTGGTTGAGGATCGCCGCCGTCTCGACCATCTCAACCATGAAGGTCGAGCGCCCTTCGGCGAGATCGTCGGAAGCCCCCACCCGGCTGAACAACCGGTCGACGATCCCGATATGGGCCCGGGTCGCCGGCACGTAGGAGCCGATCTGGGCGAGAACGGCCACGAGGGCGTTCTGGCGCAGGAAGGTCGACTTGCCGCCCATGTTCGGTCCGGTCAGCAGCCAGATCGCGCCGGCGTCGGCATCATCGGGCGGCGACAGATCGCAGTCATTGGCGACGAACGGGTCGCCGCTTCCCGCCTTCAGCGCAGCCTCGACCACCGGATGCCGGCCGCATTCGACATGAAACGCCAGGCTGTCGTCGACGAGCGGCGCGGTCCAGTCTTCGGCAACCGCAAGCTCCGCGAGAGCCGCGGAGACGTCGAGCACCGCCAGCGCCTCGGCGCCGCGCTGGATCGCCTCGGCGCAGCCGATGACGGTGTCGGCGAGGCGGTCGAAGGTCGCCAGTTCGATGCGCAGCGCCTCGGAGGCCGCGCCCGCGATCCGGCTTTCGAGTTCGGACAGCTCGGTCGTGGTGAAGCGCATGGCGGAGGCCATGGTCTGGCGGTGAATGAAGCGGGCGACGCCGTCGCCTTCGGTGAAGGCCTTCGCCTGTCCGTCGCTGACCTCGACGAAATAGCCGAGCACGTTGTTGTGCTTGATCCGCAGATTGCGGACGCCGGTCTCGGCGGCGTAGCGCCCCTGCAGTTCGGCGATCACCCGGCGGGAATTCTCACGCAGTGCGCGGGCCTCGTCGAGTTCGGCGATGGCGCCCTCGCGCACGAAACCGCCGTCGCGCTTGAGCAGCGGCATGTCGTCGGCCAGCGTCGCGGCCAGCGGCTCCAGGCAGTGGCGCGGCAGCGCCGCCAGCGCCGCAGTGGCACGGGCGAGTTCGGCCGGCAGATCGCCATCGAGGCTGGCGGCGATCGCCAGTCCGGCCTCCAGCCCGTCGCGGATCGCGGCAAGGTCGCGCGGACCGCCGCGGCCCAGCGACAGCCGCGACAGCGCCCGCTCCGTGTCCGGCAGTCCGCCCAATGTCGCGCGCAGGCGCTGGCGGGCGGTCATGTCGGCGATGAAATGCGCCACCGAAGCCTGGCGCTCGCGGATCGCCGCCGGATCGGTCAGCGGCCCGGCCAGGCGCCCGGCGAGAAGCCGCCCGCCGGCCCCGGTCACAGTCCGGTCGATGGTGGCGAGAAGACTGCCCTGCCGCTTGCCCGAAATGGTGCGGGTG
The DNA here is from genome assembly GCF_964217435.1 of Aurantimonas sp. Lineage (NCBI taxonomy): Bacteria > Pseudomonadati > Pseudomonadota > Alphaproteobacteria > Hyphomicrobiales > Aurantimonadaceae > Aurantimonas > Aurantimonas sp. The sequence continues at coordinate 13,119 of NZ_CAXPJM010000024.1, forward strand.
AGCTCCAGCGAGGCGCGGGTCGCCGGATCGATCTGCATGAGCGAGCCGGGCGCGATGCGCTCGGGCCGCTGCATGGCCGGCCGCGCGGCCAGCTGGGTCTTGCCGAGATAGGCGATCAGCGCCGCGCCGGCAGCAAGCTCGACCCGTGAGAAACCACCGAAGCCTTCCAGCGTCGCCACGCCGAAGAACCGGCACAGCCGCTCTTCGGCGGTGGCGCCGTCGAACAACGCCTGGGGCTCGGGCCGGGCCGTGCGGCCGAAGCGTCGCAGCAGCGGCTGCAGGGCCTCGTCGTGGAACACGGGATCGGCGACGACCAGTTCGCTCGGCTCGATGGCGGCGATGTCCGTGGACAGCCGGGCCATGTCGGTCTCGGCCAGGCGAAAGCTGCCGGTGGAGAGATCCGTCCAGGCCAAAGCGAAGGTCGCGCCCGGTCCGGAGCCGCCAAGCCGCGCCAGTGCCATCAGGTAATTGGGCCGGCCGGGCTCGAGCAGGGTCTCCTCGGTGATCGTGCCAGGGGTGACCAGCCGCACCACGTCGCGCCGGACGACGGACTTGGCGCCGCGCTTGCGCGCCTCGGCCGGGTCCTCGACCTGTTCGCAGACGGCGACCCGGTGGCCGAGGGCAATCAGCTTGTGGAGATAGTCGTCGGCCGACACCACCGGGACGCCGGCCATCGGGATGTCGTCGCCCAAATGCTTGCCGCGCTTGGTCAGCGTGATGCCGAGAGCGCGCGACGCCTCGACGGCGTCGTCGAAGAACAGCTCGTAGAAATCCCCCATCCGGTAGAACAGGAGACAGTCGGGATTGGCCGACTTGATCTCGATGTACTGCGCCATCATCGGCGTCGGAGGCGGGGTCGCCGCGGCGTCCGTTTGCGCTGTCATCGCTTCGATCGTTCTCTTGCGTCCTTGTCGTCCGGTCGGTGGCGGAGGGTCCGTCTGGGGCGTGGGAACACGTCCCGCGCCGGCCGCCAAGCTTCCCCTGGCATAGCTTTGCGGGTATCGCGATGGAAGAGGAGACACCAACAATCCCAAAGGGAGGGGCACCAGCATGCTTGATAAACCGGGCCAGCGTCCGCCATCCGTGACCGACCAGGAAGCCCTGGACTTCCACTCGCAAGGCCGTCCCGGCAAGCTCGAGATCAACCCGACCAAGCCGATGGCGACCCAGCGCGATCTGTCGCTGGCCTATTCGCCCGGCGTCGCGGTTCCGGTCCGCAAGATCGCCGAAGACCCGGAAACGGCCTTCGACTACACCGCCCGCGGCAACATGGTCGCCGTCATCTCCAACGGCACGGCGATTCTCGGCCTCGGCAATCTCGGCGCACTGGCCTCCAAGCCGGTGATGGAAGGCAAGGCCGTGCTGTTCAAGCGCTTTGCCGACGTCGATTCCATCGACCTGGAGGTCGACACGGAGAATGTCGAGGAGTTCATCAACTGCGTGCGGCTTTTGGGGCCGTCCTTCGGCGGGATCAATCTGGAAGACATCCGGGCACCCGACTGCTTCGTCATCGAGGAGCGGCTGCGCGAACTCATGGACATCCCGGTGTTCCATGACGACCAGCACGGCACCGCGATCATCGCCGCCGCCGGCCTCATCAACGCGCTGCACCTGACCGGCCGCGACCTGACCTCGACGCGGCTGGTGGTCAACGGCGCCGGCTCGGCGGCGATCGCCTGCATCGACCTTCTGAAGGCGATGGGCTTTGCCGCCCGCAACATCATCGTCTGCGACACCAAGGGCGTCATCCATCGCGGCCGCGAGAGCGGCATGAACCAGTGGAAATCGGCCCATGCCGTGGACACCGACCTGCGCACCCTTGCCGAGGCGATGGACGGCGCCGACGTGGTCTTCGGCCTGTCGGCCAAGGGCGCGCTGACGCCGGCAATGGTCGCCTCGATGGCCAAGAATCCGGTGATCTTCGCCATGGCCAATCCCGATCCGGAGATCACCCCGGAGGAGGTCGCCGAGATCCGCTCCGATGCGATCATGGCGACGGGCCGCTCGGACTATCCCAACCAGGTCAACAACGTCCTCGGCTTTCCCTACATCTTCCGCGGCGCGCTGGACGTGCGGGCCACCACCATCAACGAGGAGATGAAGGTCGCGGCGGCCGAAGCGCTGGCGGCGCTCGCCCGCGAGGACGTGCCGGACGACGTGGTGGCGGCCTATCGCGGCCAGCGCCCGCAATTCGGGCCGCGCTACATCATCCCGGTGCCGTTCGATCCGCGGCTGATCTCGGCGATCCCGCAGGCGGTGGCGAAGGCCGCCATGGACACCGGCGTCGCCCGCCGCGCGATCGGCGATTTCGAGGCCTATGACAAGGAGCTGCGCTCGCGGCGCGACCCGATCGTCTCGACCCTGCAACGCATCTATGACGGCGTGCGCAGGGACCCCAAGCGCGTCGTCTTCGCCGAGGGCGAGGAGCCGCAGGTGATGCGCGCCGCGCTCGCCTATGTGAACCAGAATCTGGGCACCGCCATCCTGCTCGGCCGCGAGGCCGAGATGCGCGAGACCGCCCGCGAGGCTGGCATCGACCTGGAGCGGCCGGGGCTGGAGATCATCAATGCGCGGCTGTCCAACCGGGTGGAGGCCTATACCGACCTTCTCTACAGCCGGCTGCAGCGCAAGGGCTATCTGCATCGCGACTGCGTGCGGATGATGCGCAACGACCGCAACCATTTCGCCAGCGCCATGGTCGCCACCGGCGATGCCGACGCGATGGTCTCGGGCGTGACGCGCAACTACCAGACGGTGCTTGCGGACGTGACCCGCGTCCTCGACGTCGAGCCGGGCCATTGCATGATCGGCGTCTCGATCGCCCTGTGCCGCGGGCGCACCGTGCTGGTCGCCGACACGGCGGTGCACGACATGCCGAATGCCGAGGAACTCGCCGACATCGCCGTTGAGGCGGCGGCCATGGCCCGCAAGATGGGCTACGAGCCGCGGGTGGCGATGCTGGCCTATTCGACCTTCGGCAATCCGCCGGGAGACCGGGCGCAGAAGGTGCAGGACGCGGTCCGCATCCTCGACAGCCGCAATGTCGACTTCGAGTATGACGGCGAAATGAACGCCGACGTGGCGCTGAATGCGGAGATCATGGAGCAGTACCCGTTCTGCCGCCTGTCCGGTCCGGCCAACGTCCTCGTGATGCCGGCCTTCCACTCGGCCTCGATCGCCACGAAGATGCTGCAGGAGCTCGGCGGCTCCAAGGTGATAGGACCGGTGCTGGTCGGGCTCGAGCGGCCGGTGCAGATCGTCTCGCTCGGTGCCCGCGACTCCGACATCGTCAACATGGCGGCCATCGCCGCCTATGACGCGATCGGCTGATCGACACAACGGGCCGGGGGCGAACCGGATGCGCCCCCGGCACCAATGCGTTCACCCGTCGGTGCGTTGTACCGCCGACCGGTTCGGGCCATTTGCGGATTGTCAGCCTGCGTTCATCGAAGGCATGCTAGTTCGGGCATCTTGCAGGCGGAGACCACTCGGCCGAAGATGTCACCGTCGGCTGACGGGGAACGGATCGGCGCCTGCGGGCGCTGCCGCTCCACGACAATGCCGTTCACCTGCCGATCGTACCCGGCAGGCCATCGCCTGAGGAAGTCGAGTCATGCCGAAAACCATGCAGATCGCAGTCGCAGCTCTCCTGGCGATGACGCTGGGCGCCGCCGCGCAGGGCAGCGACGAGAAGGTCAATGTGCTGCAATACGCGCTGTCGCATCCGTCGGACAATGCCCAAATGCAGCGCCCCCCGGCGCTCGGCGATTCGGTGCCGGCAAGCGTCAACCTGCAGCAGGCCAACGGCAATACGAGCTTTGCCTATTTCTACTATGCCGGCCAGCCGGTCATCGTCGACCTGAAGACACGCAGCATCGTGCGCATCGGCGAGTAGCAGCGCCCCCGCCGATGCGCGGCGGGAAGACACGAGGGCCCCGGGTAGCCGCTCAGGCGGCGAAGCGGCCCGCATCGGCGCCGTAATGGCCGATATAGCGCGGATTGATCCGTTCGCGCGGCAACACGACGAGCACGTCGGTGGTGCCGAACTGGTGGTCGACCACCGCCCCTTCCCCGATATAGCCCCCGAGGCGGAGATAGCCCTTCAGGAGCGGCGGCATCTGCGCCAGCGCCGATCGCATGTCGGCAATCTCGCCCATATCCGGGAAGAACGTGCCGCGGTGGGCATGGGCGCGCACGGCCCATTCGGCCGGGGCCGGGGCGTTCTGCTTCAGGAAGGCCAGCGGGAGCGCCAGCGCCTCGGTGTCGGTGCCGGCCAGCGAGGCGCAGCCGAACAACACGTCGATGTCGTGGGCGAGGACATAGCTCCAGATCCCCTGCCAGAGCAGTTCGACCGTGCGCTTGCCGCGATAGTCCTTGAGGACGCAGGAGCGTCCGAGTTCGAGAAAGCGCTTGCCGGAATGGCGGGCGATCATCGGCGCGATGTCGAATTCCTGCGCCGTGTAGAAACCACCGGCGAGTTCCGCCATCTCCGCCCGCATCAGGCGGTAGGTGCCGACGATCCGGTTGGTCGTGGAGCCGCCGCGCTTGTGATCGATCACCAGGAGATGGTCGCAATAGCGATCGAAGCCGTCGCTGTCGCGGCGCGTCATCTTCTGGAATTTCGACGGCTGGGCGCTCATCTCCTCGTAGAAGACGCGATAGCGCAGCTGCTGCGCCGCCTTGACCTCGGCCGAGCTGCGCGCGAGCCGCACCTCGAGTTCGCCGATGCGGCCAAGGATCGGGGTCGCGGGGTCGAAGCTGATCGGCACCCGGCGCATCTTGGCGGGTACGAAGCGAAGGGCGACATTGCCGAAATCGAACGCCGCAGGACGCGGGGTCACGGCGGATACATGTCGGGTCCCGTCCACGGTCATCGCAACTCTCCCTCGATCCCCATGCCATCCACGCGGTACAAAGCTTCGGCGACGTTTTGATGACCGGCGCCCTCGCCCGCCACCTCTCCCGCGCCTTGGAGGGACGCCCGAAGGCACCCTCCCGGGACAATTCGCACGGGTTCCGGTCACCCGTTGCCTCTGCCGTCGGGCCCCCCAACGGCGCGGCGATCCGCGAAAATGGCGTCGCCGCGGGCTCTTATCAACTCATGTCGACGACGACACGGCCGCGGATCTGGCCGTCGACGATCTTCCCGGCGGCATCCACGATACCATCAAAGTCGATGTCGGTCGCGATCGCTCGCAGTTTGGCCGGATCGAGATCCTCGGCCAGCCGCTTCCAGGCCTGCATCCGCCGCGGTTTCGGCGCCATGACGGAATCGATGCCGAGCAGCGAAACCCCACGCAGGATGAAGGGCGCCACCGATGCCGGCAGATCCATTCCCTGGGCGAGGCCGCAACAGGTGACGACACCGCCGTAACGGGTCGCCGCCAGGACGTTGGCGAGGGTGTGGCTGCCGACCGCATCGACGCCGCCGGCCCAGCGCTCCTTGGCAAGCGGCTTGCCCGGCTCCGACAGTTCGGCGCGGTCAATGATCTCGCTCGCGCCCAGATCGCGCAGCCAGCCGGCTTCGGCCGGGCGACCGGTCGAGGCGATGACGGTCCAGCCGAGCTTCGACAGCAGCGCGACCGCGACCGAGCCGACACCCCCGGAGGCACCGGTGACGATCACCGGCCCCGCCTCGGGGCGCAGGCCCGCATCCTCCAGCGCCATCACCGACAGCATGGCGGTGTAGCCGGCGGTGCCGATCGCCATGGCGTCCTTGGCCGAGAAGTTCTCGGGCAGCGGCACCAGCCAGTCGCCGTTCAACCGTGCCCGCCCGGCAAAGGCGCCGTGATGGGTTTCGCCGACACCCCAGCCATTGAGGACGACCTTGTCGCCCTCCTTCCAGTCGGCATGGGTGGAGCGCAGCACGGTCCCGGCGAGGTCTATCCCGGGGATCAGGGGCCAGCGGCGGACCACCGGGCCCTGGCCGGTGATCGCCAGCCCGTCCTTGTAGTTGACCGTCGTGGCCTCGACCGCTACGTCCACGTCGCCGTCCATCAGTTCGTCCATCGACATCTCGACGATATCGACCGACTGCGTCTTTGCCTCGTCCCGCGATACGCGGATCGCCCGGAATGTCTCGCTCATCCTGCGCTCTTTCCGTTCCCTGTGATCGCTCGCCCTGCCTTATTTGACAAAGGGCGCACGTCGGGGTTGTCAATCGGCGGCGCCGTCCGTCCCGGCCTTCGCTCGATCGCGGCGCGGCTGCAGCACGAACTCGTCGAAGAGGATGACCATCGCGCCGACGGTGATGCAGGCATCCGCCAGGTTGAAGATGGCGAAGGCCCAGACCGGCGTGTGGAAATAGACGTAGTCGACCACATAGCCGAGCAGGACGCGGTCGATGAGATTGCCGATCGCGCCGCCGACGATGATGGCGAGGCCGAAATGGGTCAGCCGCCGGTCCGCCGGGGTTTTGATCCAGAGGATCATCACCACGACCAGAACCACGCCGGCCAGAGCGGCGAGCCCGACATCGCCCACCCCGGAGAACATCGAGAAGGCGATGCCATCGTTGCGGGCGTGGTAGATCGCCAGGAACGGCAGCAGCTCGATCGCCTCGCCGAGGGCCATCTTGGCGACCACGAGCGCCTTGATCATCTGGTCCGCCATGACGGCCAGCACGACGATCAGGATGTTGAACAGAACGAGGTTGCGGCTCACAGCGTCAGCGCTCCACGCCGTGCCTCGAACAGCATCACGCCCGTCGCAACCGCCAGATTGAGGCTGTCGGCGCGGCCGGACTGGGGAATGCGCACCAGCACGTCGCAGCTGCGCGCGAGCGACGGCGTCAGGCCGGCCTGCTCGTTGCCCATCAGCAGGATCGTCGGCTGGGCGCCGTATTCGGGTTTGCGGTAGTCGACGGCGCCCTCCATGTGGGTGCCGGCGACGAGGCCGGAAAAGCCCTTGCGCCATTCCAGGAACTCGGCCTCGCTCGCCTTGGCCAGCGGCACGGCGAAGATCGAGCCCATGGTCGCCCGCACGGTCTCCAGCGAGAACGGATCGACCGTCTCGCCGATCAGGACCACGCCCGACGCCCCCGCGGCATCGGCGGTTCTGAGGACCGTGCCGAGATTGCCCGGATCGCGGACGCGGTCGAGCGCGACGATGACATTGCGGCCCGACACGTCGAGCTTGGCCAGCGGCGTCAGCCGGCGACGGAACACGCCGACGGCATTCTGCGGGTTGTCGCGGCGGGTGATCGCCTCCAGCACCTTGGCGTTGGCTTCAAGGACGTCGCCGCCCAGCGATACGGTCCGCGCGGCGGTCTTCTCCAGGAATTCGTGCCCGGCGGCGGCACGGGCGATGACCAGCGTCTGGATCTCCCAGCCCGCGTCGAGCGCGTCGCCGACGAGCTTCAGCCCTTCGGCGAGGAACAGGCCGGTCTCGTCGCGATGGCGCTTCTGGGCCAGCGCCCGGATGTCCTTGACGATGGGGTTGGAGACGCTGGACACCTCCTTGACCCGACCGGGGGCGCGGGTCGGGGCAAAATGCCGGCCGTCACCGGTCTCGGGCGGGCGCGAGCGGTCAGACATCGGGGGCACTCCAGCGGGAAAACAGGGATGTGGACAGGAGCCGCGGCTCGGCGCCGTCCTCGCGAATGACGAGTTCGCCGGATGCGAGGTCGCCGCCGAGACCGCGCATGGTCTCCCCCATCAGCGCCGACAGGGAATAGAACGAGGCGCGGATGGAATAGGCGGTGAGGATCACGAAGAGCGGCTTGTCGGACAACAGCGCCCGGGTCAGCGACAACAGATATGGCAGATCCTCGAAGAGCTGCCAGACCTCGCCCTTGGGACCGCGGCCGAATTTCGGCGGATCGAGCAGGATCGCGTCGTACTGGCTGCCGCGCTTGATCTCGCGCTCGGCATAGCGGACGGCGTCCTCGCAGATCCAGCGGACCGGCTTGTCGCCAAGCCCGGCCATCTCCTGGTTCTCGCGCGCCCAGCCGATCGCCTTCTTGGAGGCGTCGACATGGGTGACATCGGCCCCGGCCCGGGCCGCCACCAGCGAGGCGACGCCGGTATAGCCGAACATGTTGAGCAGCCGGACCGGCGTCTGGCGCGCGCGGTTGGCTTTTCGGATCGCGTCCTCGGCGAAGGACCAGTGGGCCGCCTGCTCGGGAAACACGCCGACATGGCGGAACGAGGTGAAGCGGCCCTGATAGGACAGCCCGTCATAGGTCAGCGGCCATGTCTCGCCGAGAGGCTCCTTGGGGAAACGCCAGCGGCCGGTGCCTTCTTCGTCGGTGTCGCCGGTGAACTCGGCGTCGGCATCCTGCCACCGAGCCGGATCGCGCGGCTCCCATATCGCCTGGTTCTCCGGACGGCGCACCAGCAGCGGCCCGTAGCGCTCGAGCTTCTCGCCGCGCCCCGAATCCAGCAGCGCATAGTCGGGCGTCGCCGCTACCGTCAGGATCAGCGGGCCGGATTCCGGCGGCCGTTCCCCCGTCGGCGCCGGCAGGTCCAGCCGGGTCACCGCAGGCGGCTCGACGCGCGGGGCCTTCGCCTCGGCCGTCTGACCGGCGGGCGATGGCGCGCGCGTGCGCTGCCGTCCGGCGCCGGTGTCCTTGACCTGCGCGGAGCCCGATTTTGCCGCGGCCTTGCGGCCCATCCGCCGTGCTCGCGCCAAGACGAGCCTCCCTGCCTGTTTGTGTAAACGCGCTCCTTAGCGGTTCCGCCCCATCTTGGCAAAGCGATGTAAAACGTGGTCGTTAAGGACGGCATCAAGCTGACGGGGCCTTCGCACGCCCCACCCACCAGGGAGGAACTGTCGATGGATCTCAAGGGCGAATACCGGCTCCCGGCCCGGCGCGAAGCGGTGTGGGCGGCGCTGAACGACACCGACGTTCTGCGCGACTGCATTCCCGGCTGCCAGAGCCTGGAAATGACCGGCGAGAACGAGATGGCCGCGACGGTGGTGACCAAGATCGGCCCGGTGAAGGCGAAGTTCGAGGGTCAGGTCCGGCTGGAGAACATCGAGGCTCCGCAGAGCTATTCGATCGTCGGCGAAGGCAAGGGCGGGATCGCCGGCTTCGCCAAGGGGGGCGCCGACGTGCATCTTGCCGAAGACGGCGACGAGACGATCCTCACCTACGACGTCAAGGCGCAGGTGGGCGGCAAGATCGCCCAGCTCGGCGGCCGGCTGATCGATTCCACCGCCAAGAAGCTGGCCGGGCAGTTCTTCGACTGCTTCGCCGAGAAGGTGTCAGGTGGCGCCAGTTCCGCGGAAGGCACGACCGAGGCCGTCTGAGGGCCGATCAGGCCCATCTTCGCACGGAATGATGCGGGGCTGATCTCGATCGGCCTCGCATACGCCGGCGGTCGCCGACCGATCAGGCGGCGCGGGAGGTGACCAGCGAGGTCGACGTGCCGGAGGCCTTGGCGCGCTCTTCCTGAAGATGACGCAGCTTGGCCTCGTTCTCGCTCGCCTCGCGGCGCAGGCGCTCGACTTCGTATTTCCGCTTCCAGGATTTGCGCCGGTAATGGGACTGGGTCAGCCAGGTGCCAATGCCGCCGAGCACCACGCCGAGGATCACCGCGCCCAGAAGCAGGATGAAGAGCGGCGCCGAGAAGGCGAGCTGCGGCAGCGTGCCGATGGGGTCAAGCGACACCGGAACCGCCTGCCGGTTGGCCACGCAGAAGACGATCAGCACGATCGCGATCGGCACGAGAATGATGAAGGACAGGATTTTCGAGATCATCAGACGTCGCCCCAGATGCTGTTTTGTCGTGCGCCCGGATCGAACGGAATCGATCTCCCGTCCGACGCAGGCCATTGCCAGTGACTGAAGATGGGCCACCGCCCGGTCGCGTCAATCACCGAAGAGGCTCGCCCCATGCCGAGAGAGGCCTCGCCAGACCCGTCGCGGCCGCGAGACACGGATCGCCTGGTCTGACCCTCAACGGTTTCGGCCCGCCGGATCGACCTCGCCCCCACGAGGTTCCGCCGGCCGAACGCCGCATCAGTCGGCGTTGAGGCGCTCGCGCAGTTCCTTGCCGGCCTTGAAGAACGGCACCCATTTCTCCTCGACGGCGACCGCCTCGCCGGTGCGCGGATTGCGGCCCGAGCGCGGCGGGCGATGCTTGACCGAGAAGGCACCGAAGCCGCGCAGCTCGACCCGGTTGGATTCGCACAGCGCGCCGGTGATCTCGTCGAAGATCGCGTTGACGATCGTTTCCACGTCGCGCTGGTAGAGATGTGGATTACGCGTGGCGATGGCCTGCACGAGTTCCGACTTGATCAAGCGACTGCTCCCCCTGAGCACGATTTGAGATGCCCGTCTCCGCTCGACCCCAATCGGAACGGTGGGCAGTGCGCGACAATCCAGTTGTTTCCGCCACTTAACGCAGCGAGGACGCACGGCCCAAAGGCTGCCAGAGCGACACGAGACCGTCAAGGTGACCGGCCTTGCGAAGCACGGCGGTGGTCAGCGAGCCCGACCGGGGATCGAGGCCGAAAACGCCGTAGATCGCCGCCCGGGCACTGGCGAACATCGAGAAGTCGAAGCCGTCATCCTTGGGCTCGCGGTCGACGATGACCAGATCCCTGGCAATGCCGCGGTCCTCTTCGAACCAGCGGCGCACCTCGTTCTCGCCGCCCAGTGCGTCGACCAGCCGGTTCTTCAGGCCCTGCTGGCCGCTGAAGATCGAACCGTCGGCAAGGGCTTTTGCCTCCGCCATGCTCATGTCGCGACGCTCGGCGACCAGCGCGACGAACCATTCGTAGGTGTCCATCACCAGCCGGTTGATCATCTCCTTGGCCGCCTCCGGGGCGGGTGCGAAGGGCGACGGCTCCGCCTTCAGCGGCGCCGACTTGATGGCATTGACCTCGACCCCGACCGTCTCGAGAAGCTGCGAGGCATCGACATACTGGAAGATGACGCCGATCGAGCCGACGATGGAGGTGCGACGGGCCACGATGTGATCGGCGCCCGAGGCGATCATGTAGCCGGCCGAGGCCGCCAGCGTGCCGACTTCGGCCGCCACGGGCTTCACTTCGGCGATAGCCCGCACCGCCTCGTAGATGGATTCGCCGCCGACCGTCGTGCCGCCCGGGGAATCGATGCGCAGGACCACCGCCTTCACGGCGTCCTCGTCCTTCAGCCGATCGAGAAGGTCGAGCAGCTTCTGGTCCTCGAGGATCATCCCCTCGATCGAGACGCGGGCAATCTGGTCCTTGGAAGTCGCCATGCGGTCGGCCGACAGGGCGTAGGCGCCCGCAGCGATGGCAATGGCGACGATCACGATGGCGGCGACGCGCCAGAAACTGAGCTTGCGGCGCAGCCGGCGACGGTCGATCAGATCCTCGATCGCGGACATGGTGCTCTCCGTGCGAGCGGACGCCCAGTCGCCCGCGCCGCGAGGGTTACAGCATCACTTGTGAAGATGGAATCGGTTTTCCGGGCGCAACGCCGCGATCCGGCGGCCGGTATGCCTCGACGGCCCGCCGGACCGTCCCCATATGGCGGCGACCGGCGTCCCGGCATACGAACAATTCACATTTTACGGATACTGCTGGACGCGTATCTCGGCCGGACGCAAAAACCCCGTATTGCTGTGCAGGATGCGCGAACCGCCCTCGCGGCGCCGCAACGGCAGGCAGGGAGCGATGGCACGCAGAGGACGAAATCGATGGTAGACAGCGACCATCCCCAGTTGCGTGCGGCCCAGCTCGGGGATCGCGCCCGCACACCTCCCGCGTCACGGGCCTCGCACGAATTCGCGCGGGCCCGGCGGCATTCGCGGCTCGTGCGCATTCTGAAGATCGGTTTGCCGGCCCTCGCCGCGATCATCGTCGTCGGCGGCATTGCCGTGACCTGGGTGGCGCGCAGCCTGCCGGAGGATTTCTCCGTCACCGGCACCTCCATCGAGGACGGTCGCATCGTGATGCAGGATCCGCGGATGTCGGGAATCGACGGCAAGAACCGCCCCTATGAGCTGGTCGCGGAACGGGCGATCCAGGCACTGGGTGGCGGCGGCGTCGATCTGGAGACGATCGCCGCCAAGATCGCCATCGACGACGAGACATCGGCCAATATCGAGGCCGCCTCCGGCAAATACGATCCGAACGCGGAAACCCTCGCCCTCGACGGCGGCGTGCGGGTCGAGACCACCAACGGGATCACCATCAGCCTGGCGGCGGCCGACATCGACATTGCCAGCGGCGCCTTGCAAGGCAGGGGCCCGGTCCGGATCGAAACCCCGGAACAGACCATCGAGGCGAGCTCCCTGAACCTGACAAATGGCGGCGACGTCATTACCTTCGGCGGACGGGTGAAGATGTTGCTGCGCCCGGACAAGTCGTCGCAAGCCCTGCAACAAGCGTCAACCAGCGAGTAGTTCATGCCAAGCATCATTCCCCGCAGCGCGAACATCGCCGGCGCCGTCCTCCTCGTCGGGCTTGCGCTCGGTGCGCTGGCGCCCGCCCAGGCGCAGCAGACAGAGCCCGGCCTCGGCAAGAGTTTCGGCGGCTTGCAGGTCGATGGCGACCAGCCGATCTCCATCGAATCCAACCAGCTGGTCGTCGACGACGCGAAGGCGGTCGCGACCTTCACCGGCAACGTCCAGGTCGAACAGGGCGAGACGGAGCTGCGCACCGGCCGCCTCGTCGTCACCTACAAGAAGGACGAGACCGGCGGCAGCCAGCCCGCCGGCGGCGGCGGCCTGCCGGGCGGCTCGAACCAGATCGAGCGCCTGGAAGCCAGCGAGAAGGTCTATGTGAAGTCGGCCGATCAGGTCGCCACGGCCGACCAGGCCGATTTCGACATGGGAACCCAGATCGTGGTGATGCGCGGCAATGTCGTCCTCACCCAGGGCCAGAACGTCGCCGAGGGTTGCCGGCTCACCATCCAGATGGACACCGGGCTCGCCCGGCTGGAAAGCGCCTGCGACGGCGGTGCCGAGACCGGCGGCCGCGTGCGGCTGATGCTGACGCCCGGCGCCGGGCAGGCACCGAATTGAGGCTGGCGTTGAAACGGCAGCCCGCCGCCGCGGCCATGGCCAATGTCGAGCCGGGCCCGCACCCGGCCGCGCCGACCTACGGCCTGCCGCACGGGATGGGCGATCTCGAAGGTCTCCACCCGGATGCGGCCGAGGGGACGCTGGCGGCCGCCGGCCTGACCAAGAGCTATCGCGGCCGGCGGGTCGTCGACGATGTCGGCCTGCTGGTCCGGCGGGGCGAAGCGGTCGGCCTGCTCGGCCCGAACGGCGCCGGCAAGACCACCTGCTTCTACATGATCACCGGGCTCGTCCCCGTCGATCAGGGCCGCATCATGCTCGACGGCCACGACATCACGACCGTGCCGATGTATCGGCGCTCGCGTCTCGGCATCGGCTATCTGCCCCAGGAAGCATCGATCTTTCGGGGCCTGTCGGTCGAGGACAACATCCGCGCCGTGCTCGAGGTGGTGGAGCCGGACCGTGACGTGCGCGAAGAGGAACTGACGGCGCTGCTCAGCGAGTTCCACATCGACCATCTGCGCAAGCAGGCCTCGACCTCGCTGTCGGGCGGCGAGCGGCGGCGCTGCGAGATCGCCCGGGCCCTCGCCTCGAAACCCACCTTCATGCTGCTGGACGAGCCTTTCGCCGGCGTCGATCCGATCGCCGTCTCCGACATCCAGCAACTGGTCCGGCATCTGACCAAACGCGGCATCGGCGTGCTCGTCACCGACCACAATGTGCGCGAGACGCTGGGCCTGATCGACCGGGCCTACATCATGCATGCCGGCGCGGTGCTGACCCACGGCAAGCCGCAGGAAATCGTCGACAATCCGGATGTACGCCGGTTCTATCTCGGCGACGAATTCAGCTTCTAGCCGGTCCCTGCACAATCTCTGCGCAACCGCCTCCCGGCGATTGCGCCGGTCGGCGGGCCGTCGATTCCGGAACCACCGGGACCCGCGCAATCGCACGCCGCAACCGCGCCGCGCGACGCCATGGCGCGATCGAACTCACATTGACAACGAATGCGGCAAGCCGCTTTGATGGCCGGTAACGGGCCGCGTGATCGATGCGGTCCCGACTGGGGATGGCAATCGTCCCCACCAGCAGTCCGCACTGGGGAGTGTCTCGGCGTCCATGGCTCTTTCCGCCAAACTGCAGATGCGGCAATCGCAATCGCTGGTGATGACGCCCCAGCTGCTGCAATCGATTCGGCTGCTGCAGTACTCCAATGTCGAACTGGCGGCCTATGTCGACGGCGAAATGGAGCGAAATCCGCTGCTTGCCGCAGGGACTTCGGAGGCCTCCGGGCGCCCGGCGGCGGAGATGGACACACCGGCCGATTCGCCCGTGCCGCTCCAGCCTCGCGAGGAAGCGGCCGCCGGCACGCAGATCACCGGATCGGAAAGCGACAGCGCGGCCTTCGAGAGCGGCTTCGCCGGGCGCGAGGACGCCGGCGACCGGCCGGAGCGAACCGCCCCGGTTGCCCGCGGCGAAGGCCGCATCGGGGCCTCCGATCATGATTTCAGCGTCGAGGATCTGGCCGAGCGGCGGCCGTCGCTCAACGCCCATGCCCTTTCGGAGGTGCGCGACGCGGTGTCGGCCGGCCCCGCCCAGAAGATCGGCAAAGCGATGGTCGAGCATCTCGACGAGAGCGGCTATCTGCGCCTGTCCTGTGACCAGCTTGCCACCGATCTCGGCGTGACGGTCGCCGAGGTCGAGGCGGTGCTGACGACAATCCAGAGCGAGGCGACGCCGGCCGGCCTCTTCGCCCGCGACCTTGCCGAATGCCTCGCCATCCAGCTGCGCCGCCGCAACCGTTTCGACCCGATCATCGCCGCCGTGATCGACAATCTCGACCTTCTCGCGCGGCGGGACTTCGCCGCGCTCAGACGGCTGACCGGCGAGGACGAATCCGGCCTCATGGACATCCTGGCCGAAATCCGGGGCCTCGACCCCAAGCCCGGCCACGCCTTCGACCACGAGGGCTTCGAGTCGATCGTGCCCGACGTCCTCGTCACCGAAGCGCCGGACGGTGGCTGGCAGGTGGAGCTCAATCCCGACGCCCTGCCCCGGGTGCTCGTCGACAACAATTATCTGCGCACCGTGCGCAGCGGCGGTTTGTCCGACGACGACCGCGCCTTCATCGGCGAATGCCAGCAATCGGCCAACTGGCTGGTGCGGGCGCTCGACCAGCGGGCCAAGACCATCGTCAAGGTCGCCAGCGAGATCGTGCGGCGGCAGGACGGCTTCCTGACCCACGGCATCGGCGGATTGAAGCCGATGACGCTGATGGCCGTCGCAGAGGCGATCGGCATGCACGAATCGACCGTCAGCCGGGTGACGGCGACCAAGTTCATCGCCACGCCCCGCGGGACCTTCGAGATGCGCTTCTTCTTCACTGTGGCGATCGCCTCGGCCAATGGCGGCGACGCCCATTCGGCCGAAAGCGTGAAGCACCGCATCAAGCTGCTGATCGATGCCGAGAGCCAGGGCAAGGTGATGTCCGACGACGACATCGCCGCCATCTTGAAGAAAGAAGGCATCGATCTGGCCCGCCGCACCGTGGCCAAGTATCGCGAGGCGCTCGGCATTCCCTCTTCGATCCAGCGTCGTCGCGAGATGAACGCCCGGCGGCTGGCCTCCTGATGGCGGTTCGCCCCCCGGACTCACCGGCTCGACGAGACCCCTGCGCAGGTGCCTGCGACGGGTCCGTCGGGGCTGCGTTGACACTCCAGGCGATCCTCCCTAGAAGGCGCCACTTCTCGAGCCCGGAGGGCAAGATGCCCGCTCATCCCGCAATTGCGACGACCGGACGGCATCCAACTCCGGCCCGGCGCGTTTCTGTCGACCGGTTCACGAAACCGGGTCAACTGTCATTGCAAGGGAGTTTCCAGCCATGACACTGCGTATTTCGGGAAAGCACATGGACATCGGCGACGCGTTCCGCACGCGGATCGGTGATCGTCTGAACGAAGCGGTCGACAAATATTTCGACGGAAATTTTTCCGGCACGGTCGTCGTGTCGAAGAACGGTTCGCGTTTCTCGACCGACTGCGTGGTGCATCTCGATACCGGTGTCGTCTTCCAGGCGGCGGGCCAGGCCCACGAGCCGGATGTGAGCTTCGCCGAGGCCGCCGAGCGGATCGAGAAGCGGCTGCGCCGCTACAAGCGGCGCCTGAAGGACCACAAGGCGTCCTCGACCGAGCATCGCGACATGGCCTATTCGGTCATGGCGGCGATCCCGGAAGAGGAAGAGGAACTTCCCGAGGATTTCTCCCCGGCGATCATCGCCGAAACCACGCTGAAGGTCGGCACCCTGTCGGTCGCCGGCGCGGTGATGGAACTCGACCGCCAGGACAGCCCGGTGGTGGTGTTCCGCAATGCCAAGTCCGGCGATCTGAATCTCGTGTTCAGGCGCGCGGACGGCAATTACGGCTGGGTTGATCCGTCGACCTACGCAGAGCGGGCGTGAGCGCCACACAAGGTTCGGCGCTCACATTCACGCGCTACGCAGGATAAGGCATCGCAGCGATGGACTTCGAAACGCTCATCGAACCGGCGGCGATTCTGCCCGGCTTGCGAGCCAATTCCAAGAAGCAGGTGCTTCAGGAATTGGCCGAGAAGGCCGCGGAGATCACCGGACTCACCGAGCGCGAGATCTTCGAGACGATCCTGCAGCGCGAGAAGCTGGGCTCGACGGGCGTCGGCAACGGCATCGCCATCCCGCATGGCAAGCTGCCGACGCTCGACCGGATCGTGGGGGTGTTCGCGCGCCTCAGCCGTCCGGTGGAGTTCGACGCTCTCGACGATCAGCCGGTGGACCTCGTCTTCCTGCTTCTGGCGCCCGAAGGTTCGGGCGCCGACCATCTGAAGGCCCTGTCCAAGGTGGCCCGGCTGCTGCGCAATCCGGACACCGTGGCCAATATCCGCGGCTCGCGGGACGCCGGCTCGATCTATTCGTTGATGACGGCGGCGGCCACCCAGAACGCCGCCTGAACCGGGCAATCCCGGCTTTCATCCTCGACAACAAAAAGGCGGGCCTGCACATGCAGACCCGCCTTTTTGGTTTTCAGCGTGACGCGCTGCTGTCAGTGGGTGCTGACGGTCTGCAGCTCGTTCTCGTCGGCGCTCGCCAGGATGCTGCCGCGGTCGTCGGAGACTGCCAGCGGCGTGCCGTCGGCGGAGAACAGCGCCCACAGGTTCAGGCCCGGCTCGATCGACTTGGCGGCCGGGAAACGGGCGCGCATGTCGTCGGAGGACATGCGGCGCAGATAGGCGAGGTGTCCCTCGCCAACGGCCGCGAGGTCGGTCTCGCTCATGGTCGAAGCGATGTCATGGGTCATGGGACGTCTCCTTTCTAGGCAAACGTAGGCAGTTCGGGTCAGTCGGCGACCGCGATCTGGATCTTCTTGACGACTCGCTCGGGTTCCGGCTTGGCCAGGTCCACGAGCAGAAGGCCGTTCTTCAGGGTTGCGCCGGTGATCCGCATGCCGTCCGCGAGCAGGAAGCATTTCTGGAACTGTCGCGCCGCGATGCCGCGATGCAGATATTCGCGCTCCGCATCGTCGGTCTGGCGACCACGGATCATCAACTGGTTCTCTTCCGTCGTGACCTCCAGATCCTCGGGACTGAACCCCGCCACCGCCAGGGTGATGCGGATCAGGTCCTCGCTCTTGGCGTCGGACGGCTTCGGACGGATGCGTTCGATGTTGTAGGGCGGATATCCGTCGCCGCCCTTGGCGATCCTCTCCAGCGTCTTTTCGACACTGTCGAAGCCAAGCAGCAACGGGCTGGAAAACGGCGTCATTCGGCTCATCGGTCGTGAAGTCCTTCGGAAAGCGACTTTCGGTGGCAGCGGCCCTGACAGGCACCGCTCCGGCCAATGCACTCCATATGGCGTCGCCCCCCGCTCCATTCAATCGTTCGCCGTTCCGCATCCGGTTCGCCGGTTGATCCGCATCGTCGCACCGCTTCCTTGCCAAACGAAAAACGGCGGCCCGCTCGCGCGAACCGCCGTTCCGTCAATCCGCCACGAGCCGGTCAGGAGGCCGTGGTCGGACCGGGTCGGAAGTTCAGCGCCACGCCGTTCAGGCAATGGCGCTTGCCGGTCGGTGCGGGGCCATCGTCGAAGATATGGCCGAAATGGCCGCCGCAGGTGGCGCAATGGACTTCGGTCCGCGTGTAGATCAGCCGGAAATCCTCGCGGGTGCCGATCACGTCGTCCGACAGCGGGGCCCAGAAACTCGGCCAGCCGGTGCCGGAATCGAATTTGGTCTCGGACGAATAGGCCGGCGTGTTGCAGCCGGCGCAGGCGTAGAGACCGGATTTCTTGTTGTCGTTGAGCTGGCTGGAGAAGGGCCGCTCGGTCGCCTCCTCGCGCAGCACCGCGAACTGGTCCGGGGTCAGGAGCTTGCGCCACTCCTCCTCGGTCCTGGTAACGGGAAAGATTTCGTCCTTGGCGTGGGCGCCGGCGCGAAAGAACAGGCTTCCGCCGATCGCCGTCACTGCCAGGGCGGCCGTGCTTGCCAGGAAGTTTCGTCTGCGCATGGGACATCTCCTTCTGTGGGGCCGGCTGATGTGATCCGCGCGGCGGGCGCGCCGCAGCGATCCCTTGCCGATCGCCGCCATTCACCGGATATGGCTTGCTTCGCTGCCGCATGCCAGCTTGTTACGCAGAAGTGACAAACGACATATCCCGCGCCGGTGACGGCGCGGGAGATCGGGTGGCGGGACCGCCGCAATCGGGGGAAGGTCGGCGGCCCGCCGGAGCCGATTACATGGACGGCATCAGGACCGTGTCGATGACGTGCACGACACCGTTCGACTGCATGACGTCGGCCTGGATCACCGTTGCGGTGTTGCCGGCGGCGTCCATGACGACGATGTTGTCGCCGTCCATGCCGAGCGTGATGTTCTCGCCGGCGACGGTCGGTGCCGGGTGCTTGCCGCCATCATCCTCGATCATCTTCATCGCCGCTTCCGACGATGCCTTGGCCGGGACCACGTGATAGGTCAGGATCTTGGCCAGCTTTTCCTTGTTCTCCGGCTTCAGGAGATCATCGACGGTGCCGTCGGGAAGCTTCTCGAAAGCCTCGTTGGTCGGCGCAAAGACGGTGAACGGGCCTTCGCCGGAGAGCGTCTCGGCCAGACCGGCGGCCTTCACGGCGGCGACCAGCGTCGTCAGGTTGGAGGCGGCGGAAGCGTTCTCGACGATGGTCTTTTCCGGGCTCATCTCGGCGCCGCCGACCATCGGCATGTCCTGCGCGAAGCTGCCGGCGCTGAAGCCGACGGTGCCTGCTGCAACGAGCGAGGCGATGGCGGCCGAACGGATAAGGGTCTTGATCATATCAATAGTCTCCCAGTGAAACTTGGATTTCCGTGGAAATCTCGGTTCCTCCCGGTCAGGAGGATACGGGAGATACGAAGGGTCGGGCCGCGCGGCTTCGAAAGATGCGATCACGGCTGCGTCAGTCGAACTTGACCGGCAAACAGCCGGTCCGCCCCAGGTTTCGCCGGTTCAGTCGTCGACCCGTCCGCGCAGGTTCTTGATCTGGGAGCGGCCCTTCTTGGCCTTCAGGCGCCGCTCGACCGAGCCCTTGGTCGGGCGGGTCTTGCGCCGCGGCGGCAGGGGCGGCTTCAGCGCTTCGCGAATGAGGGCGGCCAGACGCTCGCGCGCATCCTCGCGGTTGCGCTCCTGGCTGCGGAAGCGTGACGCCTCGATCAGGACGTCCCCGTCCTTGGTCGCCCGTTGTCCGGCAAGCCGCAGCAATCGACGCAACGTATCGGGATAGAGCGCGGCCGACTGGGCGGCGGCAAAGCGCAGCTGGACTGCGGTCGAGACCTTGTTGACGTTCTGTCCGCCCGGTCCGCCGGCGCGGATGAACTGCTCCTGCAGATCCCCGCCGGAGATTGTCACGCGCTCGTTGATGATCAGATCGTGATCGCCGGCCATGCCCTGCCCCGTCTGCGACCGGCGGCCGCGTCCCGATGGGCATCGATAGCGCTGCCGGCTCCGGGCGGCAATGCGGCGGCGCGCGAATGGGTTCCGGAAGGTCGCTGGAGAGCCCACCGGCGCCGCACAATCTGGCGGCGCCCGCGGAAATGACGGTGCTATTCGGCGGCGAGCGCCTGGGCCGGGGCCGCCTGCATCACCTCGACATCGACGTGATCCTCGAACTTGGCGAAGTTCGAACGGAACATCGACACCAGCCGTGCTGCCTGCGCATCGTAGGCGGCCTTGTCCGTCCAGGTGGCGCGCGGGTCGAGAATGGTCGTGTCGACCCCCTCCACCGCGACCGGCACCTGGAAGCCGAAATTCGGATCAGCGCGGAACTCGGCATCCTTCAGGCTGCCGTCGAGCGCAGCCGAGAGCAGTGCCCGGGTCACCTTGATCGGCATGCGGTGGCCGGTGCCGTAGGCGCCGCCGGTCCAGCCGGTGTTGACCAGCCAGCAATCGACCTGATGCTGGGCGATGAGATCGCGCAGGAGATTGCCGTATTCGGCGGGATGGCGCGGCATGAACGGCGCACCGAAGCAGGTCGAGAAGGTCGCCTCCGGCTCGGTCACGCCCTTTTCGGTGCCCGCCACCTTGGCGGTGTAGCCCGACAGGAAGTGGTACATGGCCTCGGCCGGGGTCAGCCGGGCGATCGGCGGTAGCACGCCGAAGGCATCGGCCGTCAGCATGATGATGTTGCGCGGATGGCCGTCGACGCCGGTGTCGCTGGCATTGGGGATGAAGTGCAGCGGATAGGCGGCGCGGGTGTTCTCGGTCAGCGATCCGTCGTCGAAATCGGGCACGCGGTTCTCGTCGAGAACGACGTTCTCCAGGACGGTGCCGAAGCGGCGGGTGGTCGCGAAGATTTCCGGCTCGGCTTCGGGCGACAGGCGGATGGTCTTGGCGTAGCAGCCGCCCTCGAAGTTGAAGATGCCGTTTTCGCCCCAGCCATGCTCGTCGTCGCCGATCAGCGTGCGACGCGGGTCGGCGGAGAGCGTGGTCTTGCCCGTGCCCGACAGGCCGAAGAACACGGCGCCATCGCCGTCCGGCCCGACATTGGCCGAGCAGTGCATCGGCATCACGCCCTTCTCCGGCAGGATGAAGTTCAGCGCGGTGAACACCGACTTCTTCATCTCGCCGGCATAGGAGGTGCCGCCGATCAACACGATCTTGCGGGACAGGTCGACGCCGATGACGGTCTCGGTGCGGCAGCCGTGGCGCTCGGGATCGGCGCGGAAAGACGGCAGGTCGATGATGGTCATCTCCGGCACGAAGTCGCGCAGCTCGTCCTGCGACGGACGGATCAGGAGATTGCGGATGAACAGCGAGTGCCAGGCATATTCCGTGACGACGCGCACCCGGATGGCGTTCTCAGGGTCCGCACCGCCGATCAGATCCTGCACGAAGAGATCACGGCCGGCGGCCGCGGCCTGAAAATCCTCGCGCAGCCGTTCGAAGGCCTCGGGCTCCATGGCTGCATTGTTGTCCCACCAGACGGCCGGGTCGGTCATCTCGTCGCGGACAATGAACTTGTCCTTGGCCGAGCGGCCCGTGTGCTTGCCGGTGGTCGCCACGAAGGCGCCATGCGCCGTAAGGCGGCCTTCGCCACGGCGGATGGCGGTTTCGATCAGTTCCGCTTCGCCGAGGTTCCAGCGCACGGAGGACAGGCCATCGAGGCCGGTCGTCTCGATTCCGCAATCAGGATTTCTCGTGCCGATCTCGTCCACTGTCGTCTCCTTGCCGGAAGCCCGCGTCTGCCAGGCCAGCGCCCACCATGTTTGCCGCGCGTCCACTAACTACCCAGCGACTTCCAACAAGCAAGCCCTCCGGGCGGAAAATCGACAATCAGAACAGTCACTTAATCGATTAAATCCGGACGCCTCCCGATATGATCGATTTAAATCGCGGCGGGAGAGCGGCGACATGGCGTGGTCGCCGCGGCATGGCGGACCTGTCCGCCCGGACGCCTCTTCCGGGCTCGCATGACCAGCGCGGCGACCGCGATCGCGCTGGCACCTTTCCCGGTCCGCTGCATTGTCCCATTCGAGAGCACCGGTTCCGGTGCAGGAAGAATGCGACAGGAGACCCCATGACCACCAGCGACATCGACAAGTTCTGGGAGACGATCGGCAATTTCGACACCTGCATGGTGGTGACGCGCGACGGCGGCCGGATGCGGGCACGCCCCATGGCGCTCCGCCTGCGCGGCGACGACCGGAAGCTCTATTTTTTGACCGAGCGTATGACCCACAAGGTCGAGGAGATCGCTCTCGACGACGACGTCGCCTGCACGTTCTCCAAGCACGGGCAGTACATGTCGCTATCGGGACGCGCCGAAGTGGTGGGCGACCGGTCGCTCGTCGCCGATCTGTGGGATGCCTCCGCCGAAGCGTGGCTGCCGGAGGGCAAGAACGATCCCGACGTGGTCGTTCTCGTCGTCGATCCGGACTCGGCGGAAATCTGGGACGTGAAAGCCAGCAAGATCACCCAGGCCTGGGAGTTCGCCAGGGCCTATGTCGGCGGCAAGGAGCGGCCGCAGATCGGCGAGCAGCGCAAGGTCGATCTCTAGACAAGCCGACCCGCCACCCTGCGACCGGCAGGTCCGCGGGGCGGTGCCGGACACAGGACGAAGCCGCCGCGCGGAACGCTAGCCGGCCGAAAACTTCCGCTACGTCTTTGTAATTTTCCAATCCCGCCACATTTATCGCTGATTGGCGCTGCCGATGGCGCGTTCCCTGTTGCGGAACGCATCAGCAGAAGGGACATCTGCCTCGACGGCCGCGACCAGTGATCCTGCCGGGCGCGGCCGAGCCCCTCTCGCGACACGCACGTCGCGGCGAGGGACGGAAACTGGAGAAGATCGCAATGCCAACCATCGCCCTTGTCGACGACGACAGGAACATTCTCGCGTCGGTCTCGATCGCGCTGGAGAATGAGGGCTACCGGGTCG
>NZ_CAXPJM010000025.1:0-3871 GCF_964217435.1 Aurantimonas sp.
GCGATCTTCGCCGTGCGCGACATCGGGCGTCTCAGTTGCCCATGAAGCGGCGGAACCGCTCGCGCCCTTCGGCCTCCTCGGCCGCCTGGCGGGCGGATTGCAGCGCCTGCGCCCGGCCCTGCGCCGCGACCGCGGCGGTGAGGTCGGCGAGCTGCTGCGATTGCAGCGCGAGGAGCTCGTTGCCCGCCTGCGTCGCCTGGAGCGCGCCGGTCGCCGACTGGCTGGCCGAGACCAGGCTGTACATCGTCGTGCGGGCGCCTTCGATGTTGCCGACGACGCCGGCCTGCACCTGCAAGGCATCCTGAAAGGCGCCGACGCTATCCTCCCAGCGGGCATTGGCGTTGGCGACCATCTGCGCGTGGGTGCCGGTGAGCGCCGCGCCCTTGTAGCGGCCGTTGAACACCTGCTGGACGTTCTGCACGTCATAAGCGATGCGCTGCGCCTCGCCGAGAAGCTGCTGGGTGCGCTGCACCTGCTGCTGCAACTGCTGGAGCGAGCTGAACGGCAGCGAAGCCAGGTTGCGCGCCTCGTTGACGAGACTGGTCGCCTGCTGCTGGATTTGCTGAATCTGGTTGTTGACCTGCTGGAGCGACCGCGCGGCCGTCAGCACGTTCTGCGCATAATTGGTCGGGTCATAGACGATCCCGCCGAACTGAGCGTGCGCCGGCGTGGCGGCGGTGATGCCGATCATGCTCGATGTGGCGATGGCGCCGGCCAGCATGGCGCGGCGCAGGATATTGGGTTTCATGGGGTCGTGTCCTTCAAGGCAAGGGGGAGCTGGCCGGCATCTTCCCGGCGACCGGCCAGCGGATCGAGTTGGGGTTCGGGAAGAAGATCGACCGCCCAGGCCAGGCCGCGATGGCGCAGCCATTCGGCGGCGAAGCGCTCGCGGCCGTGGGTCTCGACCAGTTCGGCGATGCGGAGCTGATCGGTCTTGGAAGACGCGGCGGCGAAGGCCAACGCGACCTCGCCTAGCCCCAGCTCGAACAGCCGGTTGCCGCGCCGCGACTGGCAGTAATAGTCGCGCTTGGGCGTGGCCCGGCTGAGGATTTCGATCTGGCGAGCGTTGAGGCCGAACCGTTCGTAGATGGCGGCGATCTGCGGCTCGGCGGCGCGCTCGTTCGGCAGGAAGATGCGCGTCGGGCAGCTCTCGATGATGGCCGGCGCGATGTTAGAGGTTTCGATGTCGGCCAGGCTCTGCGTGGCGAAAACGACGCTGGCGTTCTTCTTCCGCAAGGTCTTAAGCCATTCGCGGAGCTGGGCTGCGAAGTCGGGGGTGTCGAGAACCAGCCAGCCCTCGTCGATGATGATGAGCGTCGGCGAGCCGTCCAGCCGGCCTTCGATCCGGTGGAACAGGTAGGACAGGACGGAGGCGGCTGATCCGCCGCCAACCAGGCCCTCCGTCTCGAACGCCTGCACCGACGCTTCGCCGAGCCGTTCGACCTCGGCATCGAGCAGCCGGCCCCACGGTCCACCAAGGCAATAGGGGGCGAGCGCCTGCTTGAGCTGCTGGCTCTGGAGCAGAACCGCGAGCCCGGTCAGCGTGCGTTCCGGCACGGGCGCACTGGCAAGGGAGCCGAGCGCCGACCACAGATGCTCCTTGGCCTGCGGATCGACGGGGACGCCTTCGCTGGCGAGGATCGCCGCCAGCCATTCGGCCGCCCATGCGCGCTCGGCCGGATCGTCGATACGGGCGAGCGGCTGTAGCTGGACGCTGCCGTCGCCGTCGTCGGACAGCCCGAGATCCTGCCAGTCTCCGCCCGCCGCCAGCGTGGCGGCGCGGATCGAGCCACCGAAGTCGAACGCGAAGACCTGGGCGTTCTCGTAGCGGCGGAACTGCATCGCCATTAGCGCGAGCAGCACCGACTTGCCCGCGCCGGTCGGGCCGACGATCAGCGTGTGGCCGACATCGCTGCCATCGGGGTGAAGGGAAAACCGGAACGGGGTCGAGCCTTCGGTCCTGCCATAGAGCAAGGGGGGTTGTCCGAAGTGCTCGTCCCGTTCCGGCCCCGCCCATACTGCTGACAGGGGGATCAGATGGGCGAGATTGATGGTGGAGATCGGCGGTTGCCGGACGTTGGCGTAGGTGTGGCCGGGCAGGCTCCCCAGCCATGCCTCGATCGCGTTCATCCCCTCGGGGATCACGGTGAAGTCGCGGCCCTGGATGACCTTCTCGACCAGCCGCAGCTTCTCGGCCGCAATGGCGGGATCGCCGTCCCACACCGTCACCGTCGCGGTGACATAGGCCATGCCGGCATAGTCGGAGCCCAGCTCTTGCAAGGCGGTGTCGGCGTCGGCGGCCTTGTTCGAGGCGTCGCTGTCGAGCAGCGTGGACGCCTCGTTGGTCATGACTTCCTTGAGGATGGCCGCGACCGATTTGCGCTTGGCGAACCATTGCCGCCTGATCCTGGTCAGCAGCTTGGTCGCGTCGGTCTTGTCGAGCATCAGCGCGCGGGTGGACCAGCGATACTCGAAGGCGAGCCGGTTCAGCTCGTCGAGCAGGCCGGGGAAGGTCACGCTCGGGAAGCCGACGATGGTGAGCGTGCGCAGATGGTGCTCGCCGAGCTTCGGTTCGAGCCCGCCGGTCAGCGGCTCGTCGGCGAGTAGCGCGTCGAGGTGCATCGGAGTTTCCGGCACGCGCACGCGCTGGCGGCGGGTTGAGATGGTGCTGTGCAGGTAGGTCAGCGTCTCGCCGTCATCGAGCCAGCGGACCTCGGGCACGAAGCCCTCGACCAGATTGAGAACGCGGTCGCTGCGGTCGGCGAAGCCCTTGAGCAGTTCCCACGGATCGACGCCGCTGGTGGACCGGCCCTCGTAGAGCCACCCTTCCGCGCGCGCCGCTTCCTCGGCCGGCGGCATCCACAGCAGGGTGAGATAATAGGCGCTCTCGAAATGCGCGCCTTCCTCGCGGAACTGTTCGCGGCGCTCCATGTCCACGAGCGCCGAGACCGAATCGGGAAAATCGGAATCGGGGTAGTCGAGCGCGGGACTGCGCTGCGCCTCGACAAAGATCGCCCAGCCCGAGCCGAGACGCCGGAGCGCGTTGTTGAGCCGCGCGGTGGTGGCGACCAGCTCGGCGGGTGTGGCGCTGTCGAGATCGGGGCCACGGAAACGCGCCGTGCGCTGAAAGCTGCCGTCCTTGTTGAGAACGACGCCCTCGCCGACCAGCGCGGCCCAGGGCAGGAAGTCGGCCAGGTGGGCGGCGCGATTCCTGTATTCGCGCAGGCCCATCATGGCCGCATCCACGCCGGATAGCGGAGGTGCCGCCGGGCCACGTCCACGAACTGCGGATCACGGCGCGCGGCCCAAACCGACAACGCATGACCGATTGCCCAAATCGCCAGCCCGGCGATCCAGAGGCGAAGGCCGAGGCCGATCGCGCCGGCGAGCGTGCCGTTGACGATGGCGAGCGAGCGCGGGGCGCCGCCGAGCAGGATCGGCTCGGTCAGCGCCCGATGGACCGGCGCATAGAAGCCGGCGATCGGCTCGACGGGATCGGCCGCGCCCGTCATGCGATCAGCGCCCCGCCGCCGAACGAGAAGAACGACAAAAAGAAGCTCGACGCGGCGAAGGCGATCGACAGGCCGAAGACGATCTGGATCAGCCGGCGAAAGCCGCCCGAGGTGTCGCCGAAGGCCAAGGTGAGGCCGGTCACGATGATGATGATGACCGCGATGATCTTCGCGACCGGCCCCTCGATGCTTTCGAGGATGGATTGCAGCGGGGCTTCCCACGGCATCGACGACCCGCCCGCGTGGGCGGGCGCCGAGATGGTGAGCGCGATGACGCTGGCGGTGGCGGCGAGCATGGCGCGGCGTGCGCCATGCGACAAGGCATGGATCATGGCAGGTCTCCGGTCTGGGGGGTGGTG
>NZ_CAXPJM010000026.1:0-2552 GCF_964217435.1 Aurantimonas sp.
TTCCGAAGCTGCGCAGGGGCAGCTACTTTCCCGGCTTTCTCGAGCCACCGTGCATGGCCGAGAAGGCCCTGACGGCTGTCATTCAAGAGGCCTATGTCCAGGACATCTCGACGCGCTAGGTCGACGACCTGGTCAAGGCGATGGGCATGACCGGCGCCAGCCTGCAATGGCGTTCCGTCGCCGACCAGATCGGGCCAAAGGTGCCCAAACTCGCCGCCATCCGTCAATGCCGACTGAATTTTCCCCAAAAGCGCCGAAGTAAAATTCCCCAGTTCGGCCGATCAGGCTGTCGCGGCGAGGTGTGCGCTTTTTTGGAGGACGTCCCCGAGGGCGAGAAGGAGTTGGGGCCGTCGGCGGCGAGATGGCGGCTTTAGAACGGAGATGCTCGGGCATCAGTGCAGCATGCTGGCGAAGCCGGTAGCTGGAGCCCTCGATCTGGATGACGATGGCGTGGTGTAGGAGGCGATCGAGGAGCGCGGTGGCTTCCACGGGATCGCCGAAGACATCTCCCCATTCGGCGAAGCCGCGGTTGGAGGTGAGGATCATCGCGCCCTTCTCGTATTGGGCGTTGACGAGCTGGAAGAAGAGATTGCCGCCGCCATGCACGACGGGGAGATAGGCGGTCTCGTCGACGACCAGGAGTGCCGGACGGCAGAAGAAGCGCAGTCGCTCGCGAAGGCGCCCTTCTCGTTCGGCCTGGGCGAGACTCGCGATGAGTTCTGCGAGTGCGCAGAAGTAGACGCTCTTTCCGGCTTTGACGGCTTCGACGCCGAGAGCGATGGCGAGGTGGCTCTTGCCGGTGCCGGGCGGTCCGAGGAAATGGACGACCTCGCCGCGGGCGACGAAGCCGAGCTCGGCGAGCGTGAGGATACGATCTCGGTCGAGCGAGGGTTGGAACGCGAAGTCGAAGCCGGCGAGCGTCTTGATAGTGGCGAGCCGCCCCATGCGCAACGCGGTCTTGATCCGGCTGTTCTCACGAAGGGTCAGCTCTTCGGAGAGGAGAATGTCGATGGCTTCGAGTGCGGCGATCTCGCCCTGCTCAAGCCGGCGCACGACGTGATCGAGTGCCTCCAGAGCTCTTGGCATTGTGAGGCCGACGAGGTCGTGGCGGATCCGGTCGATCGTCGAAGGTGTGACGTCCAACGAGTTCGTCATGCTCGCTGCTCCTGTGCCAGGGCCCGACCGACAGCGTCGTAGAAGGCGAGCGGGCGCTGGGGAACATTGTCGCCGGCGCCGTGAAGGACGGCGCTGATCTCGTGCTGGCCATTATGGCGCCGCCCCGGGTGGAAGCGACGATGGCCTGGCTCGACGCGGCGTTGATGCCGCTCTTCGAGAACGGGATGGGCGGCGATCAGGGTTCCATCTTCGAAGATACGGACCTCGTCGGCCAGGGTGTGGACCTCGACGGTGCGGCGCTTGGTGGCGTCGGGGACGGAATAAAAGTTACCGCCGACGCTGACCATGCCCTCGCGGCTGATGCGCCGCTCGAGCTTCAGGACCGAGCGGAACGGTGCCAGGGGCAACGACCGCAACGATGCCCGCACTTCGGCAAAAGCCTCGCTGGCGATACGCCGCGTGGTGGCCTGCCTTCTGGGGTTTGCGACGGTGTCGAGCCAATGTCGGAGTTGCCCGTTCAGATCCTCCAGATTGCGGAAGGATCGGGCGAGGAAGAAGTCCTCGCGGATGTAGCGGAACGGCCGCTCGACCTTGCCCTTGATTTTTGGCCCCGTAGGGCTTGCAGGCCTTGGGATGGAAGCCGTAGTGCGGGCGAGGTCGACGAGGGCCCGATTGTAAACGATCCCGCCGGTCTCGGCCTCGCCGATCACCGCTGTCTTAATCCTATCGTAGAGCACCTCACGCGGAGCGCCGCCCAAGGCGTCGAAGGCGGCGGCGTGACAGCGCAGGACCGTCGGCAGATCCTGATGGACGACGAAGCGCGCCCAGATGAACCGGCTGAAGCCGAGCACCATGGAGAACAGCCAGACGATCCGCGGTGTTGTCGGCTCATCGGTAAAGACGACCTGGAATTGTGCGAAGTCAACCTGCGCCTGCTCACCAGGCGGCGTCTCGAAACGGACCTCGAAGCCCTGTTCCCCGGCCGCGGGCCGGATGTCGCGCAGGAAATCGGTGACGGCCGTGTAGCCGCCGCCATAGCCGTGATCCTTCAGCTCCCGAAAGAGACGGCTGCCGGTCAGTCCCGGATAGCGGGTGAGGCGCTCGCGCAGATAGGCGGTGAAGGGATCGATGACCGCCTGTCGCGGTTTGCGAGGCCCGTATGCCGGGGCCTCCAGCCCGCGCTCGATATTTGCGCACCGTCTTGCGGTCGGCGCCCGTCGCCCTGGCGATCGCCGATACCGTAAGGCCCTGCCGATGCAGATCCAGGATCATCATCATCTCCCCAAGCTTGATCACCGCAATCCCCCTCCCGCCCATCGGGAGAAGCATCGGTGACGACGCGCCGCCGGTCTCCCGGGGCGAGATCGGAAGAGCGTCGTGTAGGGAAAGAGTGTCACAGACTGTGTAGATCTCGGTGGTCGCCGTATCATTAAAAA
>NZ_CAXPJM010000027.1:0-179276 GCF_964217435.1 Aurantimonas sp.
AAGGCCCAGAAGGGCGGCGAGGTCGTCGGCAAGGCGGTCGCGGCCATGGGCCAGATCGAGCAGTCCTCCGAGAAGATCAACTCGATCATCTCGGTCATCGACGAGATCGCCTTCCAGACCAACCTCCTGGCGCTGAATGCCGGCGTCGAGGCAGCACGGGCCGGCGAGGCAGGCAAGGGCTTTGCTGTCGTCGCCCAGGAAGTGCGCGGGCTCGCCCAGCGCTCGGCGGAAGCGGCCAAGGAGATCAAGACCCTGATCGCCACGTCCCGCGAGCAGGTCGGCACCGGCGTCGAGCTGGTCACCGCCTCCGGCAAGTCGCTGGAAGAGATCGTCACCGAAGTCAGCGCCATGGCGGAGGTCATCTCGACCATTGCTTCGAGCGCCCGTGAACAGGCGACGAGCCTGCGGGAAGTCTCGGGTGCGGCCGACCAGATGGACAAGGTCACCCAGCAGAACGCCGCCATGGTCGAGGAAGCCACCGCAGCCAGCCAGACGCTGGCCAACGAGACCGACGAACTGGCCCATGCCATGGCGAAGTTCAGCACCAGTGCCGGCAATGCCGGTGCCCGGCGCAGCGAAGGCCGCGCGCAGCCGCAGCGCCATGCCCCGTCCCGCGGCGTGACGCAGATGCGCACCACCGGTTCGGGCGGCGCCGCCCGCGCCACGCAGATTCAAGAAGATAGCTGGGAGGAGTTCTGATGGCCCGGAAGCCCGCAACCCGCAAGGCGACATCCGTCGGCCTGCCGGAAGTTCTCGACATCAAGGCAGCCGCGCCACTGGCGGAACAGCTCCTGGCCCTGCGTGGCGGACCGGTCAAGGTCGACGCCTCCAAGGTCACCCGGCTCGGCGGCCAGTGCGTTCAGGTCCTGCTCTCGGCAGCCGCGACCTGGAAGGTCGATGACACGCCGTTCGACCTCGATACACCTTCGGACGCCTTTTTGAGCGGCCTCGAACTTCTCGGGCTGTCGCCCGAGCACATCAGCGACAAGGGAAGCCTCGCATGAGCAGGACAGTTCTGACGATCGACGACTCGCGCACCATGCGCGAGATGCTGCGGGCGACGCTGTCGTCGCAGGGCTTCATCGTGGTGCAGGCCGAAGACGGCGCCCACGGGATCGAGGTCCTGGAAGGCATGGAAGTCGAGCCGGATGTCATCATCACGGACATCAACATGCCCCGCAAGGACGGCTTCCAGTTCATCGAGGAAGTGCGGGTCGATCCCCGGCGTCGCGCCATCCCGATCCTGGTGCTGACCACCGAGAGCGACGCCGAGAAGAAGCAGCGGGCCCGCACCGCGGGCGCGACCGGCTGGATCGTCAAGCCGTTCGACCCGGTCAAGCTGGTCGACGCGATCAACCGCGTCGCCGCCTAGGCAGAGCGCCCTGTCGGCGGTCGCGCGGCCCGAGCAGGCCGGGGTGACCGCGACGCAGACAGCAGTCCGAGCAGGAACAAGAAGGTAGCGACATGGACGCGATGGCCGAAATCCGGCAGACATTCTTCGAGGAATGTGCCGAGCAGCTTGCAGAGCTGGAAGCCGGGCTGCTGGCGATCGAGAATGGCGAGGCCGATTCCGATACGGTCAACGCCGTCTTCCGGGCTGTCCATTCGATCAAGGGCGGCGCCGGCGCCTTCAGCCTCGACGATCTGGTGCGCTTCGCCCACATCTTCGAGACGACGCTCGACGAGCTGCGCTCCAACCGGCTGGAAGCGACGGACACGGTCATCAAGGTGATGCTGCGTTCCGGCGACGCCCTAGCCGACCTCGTCACCGTCGCCCGCGACGGCGGCGTGGCCGACGCGGCCCGCAACGACGGCCTGGCCGCCGAACTCAAGGCACTGGTCGGGGGCGGCGCGGTCGAGACCGAGGATTCGGCCGGCGAGGACGACAACCAGGGCATGGGCGATCTCGACTTCGTCCCGATCGCCGTGGATCTCGACGATCTTCTCGGCGGCGGCGACGATGCGGACGATGACGGCGAGACGGTTTTCCAGATCTCCTTCAAGCCGCATGAGGGCCTCTATTCCAAGGCCAACGAGGCGGCGGTCGTCCTGCGCGATCTCTGCAAGCTCGGCGAGGCCGAGGTAACCTGCGACACCAGCGAGCTGCCGCAGCTTCAGGATCTCGATCCCGAGAGCGCCTATCTCACCTGGAACATCGAGCTGCGCACCTCCGCGACCGAAGAGGCCGTGCGCGAGATCTTCGAATTCGTCGAGTGGGATTGCGACCTGACGATCGAGGCCGACAAGCCGGAAGGCGACGCCGGCGGCTTCGATTCCGATCTGGCCGAGATCCTCGCCCGCATCCGCGGGGATGTGCCGGCGGAGGCTCCTGAGGAGATCGCCGACGCGCCGGAAGCAGCCGCGCCCGACGTCGAACCCGTCGCCGAGGACGAGACGCCCGCCGCTCCGGCAGCGGCCGCCGCGCCCGAGCCGGCGAGCGTTCCGGCCGCAGCACCGGCTCCGACTGCCAACGCCGTGCCGAAGGCGATGCCCTCCGAGGCCAAGGCGGCTCCCGAATCCGACAGCAAGCCGGCCACGGCGACCACCGCGGCCGCCCAGACCATCCGTGTCGATCTGGAGCGCGTCGACCGGCTGATCGACCTCGTCGGCGAGCTGGTCATCCATCAGGTCATGCTGTCCCAGCGCGCCTATCAGGCGGGCCTTGCCCGCACCTCGGAGCTGGCAGTCGGTCTCGACGAGCTGGAGCAGCTCACCCGCGGCATCCAGGACAGCGTCATGGCGATCCGCGCCCAGCCGGTGAAGTCGGTCTTCCAGCGGCTGCCGCGGCTGGCCCGCGAAGTCGCCGAGATCTCCGGCAAGACCGTGCGCCTCGTCACGGAAGGCGAGTGGACCGAAGTCGACAAGACGGTCATCGAGCGCCTCGCCGATCCGCTGACCCACATGCTGCGCAACGCCATCGACCACGGGCTGGAGAAGCCCGACGTACGACTGGCGGCCGGCAAGCCCGCCGAAGGCGTGGTGAAGGTGGCGGCGATGCACCGCTCGGGCCGCATTGTCATCGAGATCACCGATGACGGCGCCGGCATCAACCGTCCGAAGGTCCAGGAGATCGCCGTCAGCAAGGGCCTCGTCCCGGCCGATGCGAACCTGACCAACGAGGAGATCGACAACCTGATCTTCGCGCCAGGCTTCTCGACCGCTTCCTCGGTGTCCGAGCTTTCGGGCCGCGGCGTCGGCATGGATGTCGTCAAGCGTTCGATCCAGGCCCTCGGCGGCCGCGTGTCGATCACCTCCGAACCCGGCAAGGGCTCGATCTTCACGATGAGCTTGCCGCTGACGCTGGCCGTCCTGGACGGCATGATCGTCTCGGTCGGCGACCAGACCGTCGTCGTGCCGCTGACCGCGATCATCGAGACGCTGCAGCCCAAGCCCGAAGAGGTGAAGAGCTTCGGCGGCGACGCGCGGCTGGTGAAGGTGCGCGACAGCTTCCTGCCGCTGGTCGATGTCGGGCGGGAGCTTGGCTTCACCGATCAGCCGACGGACGCCACCGGCGGCGTCGCGATCCTGGTCGAGGCGGAGAAGGGCCTGCGTTCGGCGCTCCTCGTCGATGCCATCCAGGGGCAGCGCCAGGTCGTGATCAAGAGCCTCGAGACCAATTACGGCAACGTGCCCGGCATCGCCGCGGCCACCATTCTCGGCGACGGTCGTGTCGCCCTCATTCTCGACGTCGATACCGTCGTCGCGACATCGCGGGGCGATATCGCCTTCGCCAGCAACGCCATGCAACAGGCCGCGGAGTAGGATAGATGACGACTTCTCACAATCAGATCGGCAAGCCCGCCCAGAACGACAATCGCGGTGAAGGCAATGGCCGCGAGCTCGTCGCCTTCCGCATCGGCGAGCAGGAATTCTGCGTCGACATCATGTCGGTGCGCGAAATCCGTGGCTGGACCCCGGCGACCCCGATCCCGCACGCTCCGTCCTACGTCAACGGCGTCATCAACCTGCGCGGCGCGGTTCTTCCGATCGTCGACCTGGCGGCCCGTCTCGGCTTCCCGAAGACGCAGCCGACGGCGCGCAGCGTCATCATCGTGGCCCGTTCGCAGCAGCAGCTCTTCGGCCTGCTGGTGGACGCGGTCTCCGATATACTGACGGTGACCGACGACGCCCTGCAGCCGCCGCCGGACATGGCGACGGAATTCGCCAAGCAGTTCGTGCGCGGCGTCATGGCACTGGAAGGCCGCATGGTCTCCCTGATCGCCACCGACAACGTGCTGCCGCAGCTGCGCGACGCGGCCTGAGCCGGGCGCAGCACGGTACGCAACAGCAGACAAGATGACAGAAATGGTGCGATGGAGCCGGGCATGGGATGCCCGGTTCCCGTGCCCGAAGTGGAGTGGGGCGTTTGGCGGCCGGACATCAGCAGGAAAAGCCGGTAGGCAGGCGGCGGGCCGATTCCGCGTCGATCGGGGCGGGCGAGTTCCCGATGACCGAGGCGGATTTCACCAATATCGCGCGCATCCTCTACGATGACGCGGGCATCCATCTGTCGCCGTCCAAGGCGACACTGGTCTATTCGCGGCTGTCCAAGCGGCTGCGCAGCCTCGGCATGGAAAGCTTCCGCGACTATTGCGAGCATGTCGCCGGTGCGGGTGGCGCCGACGAGCGGATGAAGATGCTCGCCTCGCTGACCACCAACGTCACGCATTTCTTCCGCGAGCAGCATCACTTCGACCATCTGCGCAACAACTTGCTGCCACCGCTCCTGGCGAGCGCCAAGCGGGGCGGGCGGGTGCGTATCTGGTCGGCAGGCTGCTCCAACGGCCATGAACCCTATTCGATCGCCATGACCGTGCTGTCGATGATGCCGGATGCGGCCGATCACGACGTGCGCATCCTGGCCTCCGACATCGACCCGAACGTCGTCGCGACGGGCCGGGCCGGTATCTATCTGTCGAGCGACCTGCAGAACGTGCCGGCCGATCTGCGCCGGCGGTGGTTCCGGCCGGTGCACGGGGCCTCCGGCGGCAAGCGCGGCGCGACCGACGAGATGGCCTTCGAGGTCGCCGACACGATGCGCGATCTCGTCGCCTTCCGCGAACTGAACCTGATCGGCCAGTGGCCGATGAAGGGCATGTTCGACGCGATCTTCTGCAGGAACGTGACCATCTATTTCGACCAGACGACGCGCGAAAAGGTATGGAACCGCTTCGCCGAGCGCATCCTGCCGGACGGCTTTCTCTATGTCGGCCATTCCGAGCGGGTCACCGGACCGGCATCCAATACGCTTAGCTACGAATCCAACACCTCCTATCGCAAGGCTGGTGGCTGATCGTGATGGACCGCATCGACCCGAACCAGATTGCGGATTCGTCCACTGGATCCGACCCGCGTGATTCCGGACGGAGCAGAGCACCGATGACGGCACCCGCAACCGTTCTCATCGTCGACGATTCGATGACCATGCGGGCGCTGATCCGCAACGTGCTGCGCAACGATCCGGGCATCGAGGTGGTCGGCGAGGCCGCCAATCCCTTCGAGGCGCGCGAGAAGATGAAGGCGCTCGATCCCGACGTCGTCACGCTCGACGTCGAGATGCCCAACATGAACGGCATCGATTTCCTGCAGAAGATCATGCAGCTGCGACCGACCCCGGTGATCATGGTGTCGAACCTCACCGCGCCCGGCGCGTCGGCGACCCTCGAAGCGCTGGAGATCGGCGCCTTCGACTGCATCGCCAAGCCCGGCGCCGGCGCCAACACCTTCGAGACCCTGCCGGGCCTGATCAAGGAAGCCGCGCAGGCCAAGGGCCGTCTGGTCAAGCGTCGGGGCAGGGTGGCGGCGCCGGCGACCCGCACCGCACCGTCGGCGCGTGCGCCGCACGAGATCACCTGCTCGCCGACCGGGCCCGAGCTGATCGGCATCGGGTCGTCGACCGGCGGCGTCGAGGCGCTGACCCAGGTCCTGGCCGAGTTCCCGGCCGACTGTCCGCCGACGCTGATCGTGCAGCATCTGCCCGCCGCCTTCACCGGTTCCTTCGCCGCCCGGCTCGATCGCCTGTGCCCGGCCCATGTGAGCGAAGCCAAGGATGGCGACGTCCTGCGGCCCGGCCATGTTTATCTCGCCCCGGGTGGCGGCCGGCACATGGTCCTGCGCAAGTCGATGCAGCCCTACATCTCGCTGGTCGCCGACGATCCGGTTTCCGGGCACCGACCTTCGGTGGACGTCCTGTTCGCGTCCATCGCCAAGAACTTCAAGGGCCGCTCCAGCGGCGTGATCCTGACCGGCATGGGCCGCGACGGTGCGCAGGGGCTCCTGGAGATGCGCAAGGGTGGCTCGCGCACCCTGGCGCAGGATGAGGCGAGTTCGCTCGTCTACGGCATGCCGCGCGTGGCCTACGAGATCGGCGCCGCGGAGAAGAGAGTCCCTCTTGCCAGAGTGACACGGCAAATATTTGCCTGACTGACTGATGTTCATCCGACATTGTTTCAAGTCAGCGCAAAATTCGATCCGGATGAGAGAATCTCTTCATAAAATTCCCCTTTAATAGGGATCCGACAAGGATAGACCCCATGAGCATCGCAGACCGGATCAGAGTTCTCATCGTCGACGATCATCGTACCAGCCGGATGCTGATACGAGATGCGTTGGAACAACTTGGAATAAAGCAGATCATCTTTGCCGTCGATGGTGAAGAGGCGCTGCAGACGATGATGACGGCGCCGTGCCACATCATCATCTCGGATTTCAACATGCCCAAGTTGGACGGCATCCAGCTTCTGAAGGCCGTACGCTCCTATGCGCCGACGAAGAAGACGCCCTTCATCATCCTGACGGGGCAGGGCGACCGCGAGCTGGTGCAGCGCGCCGCCCAGTTCGGCGTCAACAACTTCCTCGCCAAGCCGATCACGGTCCCCGTCCTCAAGAAGACCATGGAAGCGGTGGTCGGTCGTCTTCAGTGATGCTGAACCGGTCGGGAATGCAGCGCATCCATGTCATGCAAGGTGAAGCCCGGGTGGCGACGGGACCGGATACGGTCCTGACGACCCTGCTGGGTTCCTGCGTTGCGGCCTGCATCCACGATCGGGTGGCGGGGGTCGGCGGCATGAACCACTTCCTGTTGCCGGGCGCCGGCGATTCGGAAAGCGGCCGGACGGAGAGCTTCGGCCTCTATCTGATGGAACTGCTGATCAACGGGCTGCTGCAGCAGGGCGCGCGCCGCGAGAATCTTGAGGCGAAGCTGTTCGGCGGCGCCCAGACCGTCGATCGCCTGTCGAATGTCGGCTCCAAGAATGCCGTTTTCGCCGAGCGCTTTCTGCGCACGGAGAAGATCACCTATCTGGGCGGCAGCCTGGGCGGGGAATCGGGACGCCGCATCGAGTACTGGCCGCATTCCGGCCGAGCCCGGCAAATCCTGTTCGCGCCGACGGCGATGCCGCAGATTCCGGTGGCCCGTCCCGTCCGCAAGCCCGATGCCATCGGCGACGTGGAACTTTTCTGAAAGGATCGCGACGTACTCTGGCGAGCCGTCTCGAACCACTGTCTCGTTCAATTCTAGCGATCGAAGCGAAGCGCCATGTCGATGAGTTCCCTGTCCGACCTTTTCAGGACCCTCTCCCTCGAGCTGCGGGAACTCGCCAAGGATGCCGAGGCGATGCATGATCTCGTCTGCCCGGACCATGCCAAGCAGGACGCCGCCTATGTGCGCGCCGTGCAGCGCATCGACCGCACCCAGCAGACGCTCTGCAATCTCTCCACCTTTCTCGAAGCGGCCCGGGACGAACTGCCGGAGAGCTACGAAGTCGCGCTGAAATCGGCGCTTGAGACCGTCCGCCTGAACGATCTCAAGCTGCGTCTCGTCCCCTCCGCGCACAGCATGGCCGCGGCAATGTCGGACGATTCCGACGGCGAAATGGAACTGTTCTCCCAGGCGTCCTGACCGGCCCGGACATCTCCGGCGTTCCGTTCCACGGCGCCGGACACTCGCCCAGATTGCATTCCCTGACAGGTTTCTCGCGTTAACCCTTCATTAACCGTGGTCTCGCGCAAGCTTCGACCGGCATGGTCCGCTCGTACTTCGCAGTTACAGTTAAGGCAGGGTAGAGAGATCCATGGCGCTTGCCGTTGGCGGAAAAGCTCAGCAGCTTTTGACGAATCTGACCGCGCTCGGTCCACGCAGGCTCGGAGCACTGGGCCTGGTCGGACTGCTCGTCGTCGCCCTGGTCGGACTCGGCAGCTACTACCTGTCGCGTCCCGACATGGAGACGCTCTATTCGGGGCTCGACCGCACCGACGTGACGCGCATCGGCGCGGCCCTGACCGAAGCGGGCATCCCCTTCGACGTCGATTCCAAGGGCGACGCGATCCTGACGCCCTTCTCGCAGACCGCCCCGGCGCGCATGCTGCTCGCCGAAAAGGGCCTGCCGCGTTCCGAGAACGCCGGCTACGAACTCTTCGACAATCTCGGCTCGATCGGCCTGACCTCCTTCATGCAGGAGATCACCCGGGTTCGCGCCCTGGAAGGCGAAATCGCCCGCACCATCCAGACCCTGCGCAACGTGCGCGCCGCCCGCGTCCACATCGTCCTGCCCGACAAGGGCTCATTCCGCCGCGAACAGCAGAAGCCCTCGGCCAGCGTCGTCGTGCGTACCGAGAACGGCAATGATTTCGGTTCGGCCCAGGCGATCCGCTCGCTGGTCGCCTCGGCGATCCCGTCCATGACGCCGGAAGAGGTGACCATCCTCAATGCCGACGGCACGCTGCTGGCGTCCGGCGACGAAGGTGTTTCGGCCGCGCCCACCAAGCTCTTCGGCATCGAAAGCGTCGTCTCCAAGGATATCGAGCAGTCGATCCGCCGCACCCTCGCGCCCTATCTCGGGATCGGCAACTTCCAGACCAGCGTCGTTGCCCGGCTCGACACCGACCGCAAGCAGATCAGCGAGCGCATCTTCGATCCCGAGAGCCGGGTCGAGCGCTCGACCCGCACCATCCGCGAGAACAACCAGTCGGCCAACCGCGCCAGCGAGACCCCGGTGGGCGTCGAGCAGGATGTCCGCGAAATCGATGCGCCCCCGGCGGGCGGCGGTGGCGGCGAGCAGTCGTCGGAAGAGACCGAGCGTCGCGAGGAACTCACCAACTACGAGATCAACGAGAAGACGATCTCCACGACCAGCGACGGCTACCAGGTCGAGCGCCTGTCGGTGGCCGTGGTCGTCGACCGCAAGCGCGTGCTCGAAGCCATCGGCGAGAATCCGACCGACGCCCAGATCGACGCGCGGATCGGCGAGATCAAGGCTCTGGTCGCCTCGGCGTCTGGCTTCTCGGCCGATCGCGGCGACCAGATCGAGGTGACCGCCGTCGACTTCATCGCCTCCGACGACGCCCTCGAGCCGATCCCGGCCCCGAGCCTCGGCGAGATGTTCATGCGCCAGTCCGGCACGCTCATCAACGCCATCACCATCCTTGCCGTGGCGATCATGCTGATCTGGTTCGGCCTCAAGCCGGCCGTCCGCGCCATCGCCGCCATGCCGGCCGCCGAAGGGACCACCCTGGCCGCGTTGGACGACGACGAGATGCCGGAGCTGGACGACGATGCCCGCGCCCTGTCGGAAAGCCTCCTGGAGAACCTGAACTACGATTCCGATCCGGCCGGCGGCTCGGGCAACGAGATCGGCTTCCTCGACGACCTCAACTTCAATGTGGGCAATTCGCCGAGGGCCCGCCTCGAGCGGCTCCTGGACCACAACGAAGAGCATGCCGCCACCGTCATGAAGCAGTGGCTCAACCAGAAAGAGGCGGCCTAAGCCATGATCTCTCTCGCTCAGTACCTGCCCGAGCTGGACGCCGATACCGACATGCCGGAGCGCCCCGGGGCGTCGGCCCGCGAGGCGACAGTCTTCGAACCGCTGGCGCTCGTGGCCGCCAACCAGGCGCGCCCCGCGGCCCAGACCAAATCGTCGCCGATCCCCGAGATGGAGATCGAGGAAGAGGACGAGGCCGAGACCGGCGCAGCCGATATCGACTTTGCCGCGCAGTTCGCCGGCGAGGACGATGGCGAGACCCCGGCACCGGCCGGCATGCTGCCGGATTTCTCGGCGCTCGACCTCGATGACGACGATGCCGATGGCGCCGCCGGCGGTTTGCCGGATCTTGGCGGCTTCGATGCACCGGACTTCGATCCCGATGCGGCGATGAATGGCTTCGGCGACGAGCCGGAGGCCGGTCTGCCGGACCTCGCCGCGGCGCCTTTGGGCGAACTCGATCCGCTGGAAGCCGCCCGTGAGGCCGGCATCCAGCAGGGCAGGGCGGAAGCCGAGGCCGAGGCCGCGGCGGCGCTGAACGAGGCGCGCGAAACGGCGGAAGCGGCGAAGGCAGCAGCCGTCGAGGCGGCACGCGGCGAATGGGCCGGCGAGGAGGGCGAGCAGATGGGCGCGCTCCTGACCGATCGGCTCGACCGGATCGAGACCATCGTGCGGGCCTCGCTGTCGAGTGTCCTGAAGCCGATCGCGCTCGATGCGCGCCGGCGCCAGACCGTTCTGGAGCTGGCCGACGCGGTCCACATGCTGATCGGCGACGGCAAGGCCCTGAATATTCGCGTCACCGGCCCGGCCGATCTGCTCGAAGCGCTGGAACAGGCGCTCGGCAAGCGCAAGGCCTTCATCGTTTGTGAACCCGACCCGGACATGGTCGAGGTGAAAATTGAATGCGACCAGACCGTCGTCGAGACGAGACTGATGGGTTGGCGCACGGCATTGGAAGAGGCGCTCGCGTGACCGATCAGTCCGGGGCGGGGCATCTGGACCGTCAGGAAATCATTATCGTGCGCCGCCGCGGCGGCAACGGCGAGGAAGCCCATCACGGCGGCGTCTGGAAGATCGCCTTCGCCGACTTCATGACGGCAATGATGGCCTTCTTCCTGGTGATGTGGCTGACCCAGGCCTCCGACATGGCGACGCGCAAGCAGGTCGCCCAGTATTTCAATCCGATCCGTCTCAACGACGCGTCGCCCGCGACGCGCGGCGTCGAGCAGTCCGACGACGGCGCCTCGCGCGACGAGAACGAGAACGGCATCAGCAAGGCCGACACCAACGGCGATCCCCACGGCAAGCCGCTGGCCGGCGACCAGGAAGGCGGCGAGGAAGAGGCGCTGTTCCGCGATCCCTATGCGGTGCTCGCCGAGATCGCCGCCGAGGGGGCGTCCGAGACCACGGGCGAATTACAGGGCAAGCCGGATGGCACGGGCCTGCCGGGCCTGAATGGCGGCGACGCCTATCGCGATCCGTTCGATCCCGCCTCCTGGCAGCTCGCCCCGAACGCCACCGAAAGCGCAGCCGTCATCGACGAGGCGCCGCCGAGCGAGTTCAAGACCGCGGTGCTGCCGAACGACATGTCGGACGAGCCGGTGCCGGTGGATGCGGAGACGCAGGCCGAGGCGGTCGCCGAAGCCAAGGCTGAGGCCGAAGCCGAGACCGACGATGCCGGAGAGGCCGAGCTGGCCGAGGCCGATGCGGACGCCGAGCCGGCGGATGGCGAAGCCGTTGCGCAGGCCGACCGGGCGGACGAGCTCAAGGCCGAGATCGCCGCCGAATTTGCCCGTCAGGGCGAGCCCCTGCCGACCAATTTCGAGGTCGCGCCAGGCGAAGGCGGCGTGACCATCTCGATCGCCGACGACATGATGTCGGGCATGTTCGAGGTCGGATCGGCCCGGCCGACGCCGCAGGTCGTCGCCATGATGGAGCGCATTGCCTCCGTCCTGTCGAAGCAGCCCGGCAACGTCTCCATCCGCGGCCATACCGACTCCCGGCCGTTCCGCAGCGCCCAGTACGACAACTGGCGCCTGTCCACCGCCCGCGCCCACATGGCCTATTACATGCTGGCCCGCGGCGGCCTGGAAGAGGACCGCGTCAAGGCGATCGAGGGTGTCGCCGACCGCGCGCCGAAGATTGCCGATGATCCGGAAGCGGCGGCGAACCGCCGGATCGAGATCCTGCTGACCGAGCCGGCGCAATGAGAATGGGTTGCTTGTCCACCGAACGCCGGCTGGGGCTGGGCGTGATCGCCTGCGCCCTGATGCTGACGACCGCCATGCCGGTGGCATGGGCGGCCGGAGAGAGCGCGTCGGAGCCGGCCAGTGTCGCCGAGCGGGTGCGCCGGGCCGGCGAGGATGCGATCCGCTCCGAAGGCGGTCCTGCGGGCGAACCCGACGCGCATGAGGACGAGAACGGCGACGGCACCGGGCCCTGGCCGCGCGAACGGGCCCCGATGCCCTACGAGATCGTGCGCTCGGTGCAGTTCCTGCAGGACCAGGTGGCCCGCGGCAACGGCGCGGCGATCCGCGTGCAGGCGCAGCTTCTACGCCGCTACGGCCCGACCTTCCTCGAACAGCCGCCCGAAGTGTGGACCGACCCGCGCAATCTGCGCGCCGCCGCCCTGTTCGTCCTGAGCGGAGGGCCGCCCGCGGTCCTGCGCGGCATCCTGTCGACCGCCACCATCGATGGCGACGAGCGGGCCCTGCTCGACGGCGCCCTGGCCTATGTCGAAAACCGTGCGCGGGACGCCCGCGCGGCCCTGGTGCCGATCGATGTGTCGGAAATGGACACCGCCCTTGCGGCCCAGCTGAACCTGGCGGTCGCGCAGCTCCAGCAGAAGGACGCCCCGGCCGATGCGCTGCATCGGCTGGAGCAGGTGATGCTGGCGGCGCCCGGCACGCTTCTGGAAGAGGCGGCGCTGCGAATGGGCGTGCTGCTCGCCGAGGGCATCGGCTCCCACAAGGCCGCTGATCGCTATGCGCGGCAATATTTCGACCGCTTCGCCGATTCCGCCTATGCCGGCAATTTCCGGGCCCGCTTCTCGGCGGTCTACGCGGCACGGCCGCCGGAGACCAAGGACGAGACGGTCGCCACGATCGACAATGCGACTGCCCGCATCCCGGACGACCAGCGGCTGGCGATCTTCCTCGCCGTGTCACGCCGGGCGCTCGTCGGCGGCAATCTGCCGCTCGCGGCCGCAATGGCGACCGAAGCGCTGGAAAGCGGCAATGCCGCTCCCGCCGACAGCCAGCGCGCGCTGCTCTACAAGACCGCCGCCACGCTGACGACGGGCGATCCCGTCGAGGCGCGTGTCGCCCTGGAAGCGATCGACGTCGCGACGCTCCATCCCGCCGATCGCAAGCTGCACGAGGCCGCCTACGAGGTGCTCAGCGAGATGCGCAAGCCGCTGATGGCCGCCAATATCGACCCCGCCGAGCGCTACGGTCCGCAGCCGCCAGTCGAGCAATCCGCCGTCCTGACCAGGGGAGCCGCGCTCCTCGACGCCGTTCGCGGCGACCTGAAGAGAGCCATGCCGTGACCGCATCCGTCAGCACCTCCGTCGAAATGCGCGCTCCGGCAACCCGCTCGCCGGCCGGTCGTGGCGCGGAAAGCGCCACCGAGGCGCGGGATGCCTTCGACAGCTTCGTCAAGGACGCCGAGCAGGCTCCGAAGGCGACGCGTTCCGACAGCGAGAGCCGGGACACCCGCGAAACCGAGACCGACGAGACGAAGGCCGCGGGCTCCGAGGACGCCGCCGAGACGACGCAGGCCAGCGGCCGCGATGCCGACGCCGCACCGGCCGGGCGGCCGCGCGACAATGGCCTCGCCGCAATCCTTGCCGACATGGACCGGCTGCTGCGCTCGGGAACTGCGACCGCCGCGACCTTGGCCAACGCGGCTGATGGTGAGGCGGGGACCACCACCGATGGCAAGGCGGGGGCGGCCGCCGATGCGGCTCTGGCCAGGACGGCCATGGGCAAGGACGAGAAGGTCGCCAATCCGCTCGCGCGGTTTGCCGCAAACGATGCTGACGAGACCGTGTCGCGGATCGCCGCGGCAGCGGGCGAGGCGCTCGGCGCCAACAAGACGGCGAATGCCGCCCCGGCGCAAACGGCCGGTGAACAGGCGCGTGCGCGGGTCGATCTGGTTTCGCAGCGCACCGATTTCGAACCGGCGACCACCGCCGCCGGCGCATCCGCCGTTGCCGCAGGCAAGCCGGGCGGCGCCGCCACCACGAACATCCGCCAGTTGCTGGCATCCGTCGACATGCGCGCCGGCAACGGCGCGACGCCGGATGCCGAGGG
Source organism: Aurantimonas sp. (assembly GCF_964217435.1). Classification (NCBI taxonomy): domain Bacteria; kingdom Pseudomonadati; phylum Pseudomonadota; class Alphaproteobacteria; order Hyphomicrobiales; family Aurantimonadaceae; genus Aurantimonas; species Aurantimonas sp. The sequence continues at coordinate 14,075 of NZ_CAXPJM010000027.1, forward strand.
CGGACCGGCGGTCGACGGCGAGACCGGCGACGTCTTCGCGGCCGGCGAGGGCAACGAGACACGTCGCGGCCGCAGCGAGCCGCGGGGCGAGCGCGCCGCCTTCGACCGCAACCCGCGGGTCGACAATGACGGCAACAGGAACGCCGCGGCCGGCGTGAGCCCGAAGGTGGCCGAGACCGCGGCGACCGGCATGGCCGCTGCGGGCGCGACGCCGACCATTGGCCGGCAGGTCGCCGATGCCGTGACCACCTCGCTGACCGGGGCACCGCTGCCGACGGGCGACACCGCCGAAGCCGCCCGGGTGCAGATGCGCGCCGGCGGCGCAGCGCTCAAGACCATCCAGATCCAGCTTCAGCCCGAGCAGCTCGGTAAGCTCGACGTCACCATGCGTCTGATCGACGGCAAGCTCGCGATCCACATCGTGGCCAGCGAGGCCGATACGGCGCTGCGCATCAAGGACGATGCCGAGGGCCTGAACAAGCTCCTGACCAAGGCCGGCTTCTCGGTCGACGAAGCGGCGATCAGCATCGGTGTCCGTGACGCCGGCGCGCCACGCGGCGGCATCGCCAATGCGCAGGGCCAGGCCGATGGCCAGGCGTCGACGGGCCAGTCGCAGAACGGCGCGGCCCGTGACGGCGCCGCAAGCTTCGGCGGCGAGGGTTCCGCGCGCCAGGGGAGTGGGCGACCGGAGCAGCCGATGGCGGCATCGCCCGCCGAAGAGACCGGCGCACGCCGCCGCGAACTCGATCCCTCCGTCTATCTCTGAGACATCACAGTCCGACAGGACGCGATCGCGGCGACGCGATGGACCGACCATGGCGCATTCATGGCGGCGATCGGGCCGTTAAGACTTCGTTAACGAAAAAAATTCGTGAGTCGGATTCGTGACTTAGTCCGAAAATGAACGGCATGGTTAACGGATCACTAAATTTCAGGATAGGCGCAAGTTCGGGGTCAGTTTAACTCTCTGTTCACAGACAAACGGCGGACCGAGGGTGACGGAAATGATCGTTGTAGTGGACAACCGGGAACTCGTGACGGACGGCTACGAGTCCATGTTCGGTCGTGAAGGCGTGTCGGCAGCAGGCTTCAAGGCCGACGAATTCCGCGACTGGGTCGAGACCGCACCGGAGTCCGATCTCTCGGCCGTCGAGGCTTTCCTGCTCGGTGATTTCGATGACCGCACGATCTGCCCGCGACTGATCCGGGCCCGTTCCAAGGCGCCGATGATCGCGCTGTCGGAAGGCCGCAACCTGGATGGCACGCTCGACCTGTTCGCCGCCGGCGTCGATGACGTCGTCGCCAAGCCGGTCCACGTCAAGGAAATCCTCGCCCGGGTCGGCGCCATCCGCCGCCGCAACGAGACCGAGGACGCCCGCACCGTCGTCGGCGAGATCTCCGTCTATCAGGACGGCCGCGACGCCGAAGTCGCCGGCAAGCCGATGGCCCTGCCGCGCCGCGAGCGCCGTATCCTGGAATATCTGGTTGCCAACCGCGGCCGCCGCGTCTCCAAGCAGCAGCTGTTCAGCGCGATCTACGGCATCTTCGACGAGAACGTCGAGGAGAACGTCATCGAGAGCCACATCTCGAAGCTGCGCAAGAAGCTGAAGATGCGCCTCGGCTACGATCCGGTGTCCTCGAAGCGCTATCTCGGCTACGGCATCGGCGTCGACTGACACAAACTGGTTAACAAGTTCTTAAGAATAGAGGCCTCGCCGTTAGTTCGGCGGGGTCTTTTTATTTCGCCGGTATACTGCGAAAGCTGGTTCCTGACAGTTCGGCGCAAGCTTCACTCCGTATTGCGGAAGAGAGATCTACGCCACGGAGTACCAGGCAATGAGCATCAACGGTGTCTTCAGGACCAGCGTGTCCGGCATGAATGCACAGGCCAACCGGCTGTCTACCGTGTCGGAGAACATCGCGAACTCCAGCACGAACGGCTACAAGCGCAATTCCACCGAATTCGCCTCCCTCGTCCTCGCCCAAGGCGGCGGCGAGTACAATCCGGGGTCGGTGAAGACCCAGGTTCGCCAGTCGATCAGCCAGCAGGGCAGCATCGCCGCCACTTCGTCGGGTTCGGACCTCGCCATTCAGGGCGACGGGTTCTTCGTCGTGCAGGATACGGCCGGCCGCGAATTCTATACCCGCGCCGGTTCCTTCGTGCAGCGCACCGAGACGATCGGCGGCAAGGAGACCACCTTCCTGGTCAATACCGCCGGCTACCGCCTGACCGGCTCGCCCGTCGGCGGCGGCGCGGCCGCGCCCATCGAGCTGCCCGTCGGCGCGATCGTCGCCCCGCAGGCCACCGACGCAGGCGCCTTCACCATCCAGTTCCCGGAATCGGCCGCGGTTGGCGACACCAAGAAGTCGTCCATGGTCGTCTATGACAGCATCGGCAAGGCGATCGAAGTGCCGGTCGACATGGAGAAGACCGCCGCCAACACCTGGACGGTCAGCTACACGGATTCCGTCGGGCCGCAGACCACGACCATCGTCTTCGATCCCAATACCGGCCGGCCGACGGCCGCTCCGGCCGACATGGTCTACACCCATGTCAACGGCGACACCGCCAATATCGAGTTCGGTTCGTTGACCGAGTATGCCACCGACTTTTCGGCCAAGCTCGTCACCAACGGCAACCCTCCCGGCAGCTTCACGGGCTTTGCCTTTGCCGACGACGGCACGCTGAGCGGCGTGATGAACACCGGCCAGTTGATCCCGCTCTACGAGATGAGCCTCGCGCGCTTCGCCAGCCCGGACCAGCTCCAGGCCTCCGCCGGCAATGTCTACAGCGCCACCGCCTCTTCGGGCGTCGCCGCCCTCGGCGGACCGGGCACCAACGGCTACGGCTCGCTGGTCTCCAGCGGTCTGGAGCAGTCGAATGTCGACCTCGCCTCGGAACTGACCAGCATGATCGAGTCCCAGCGCAGCTACAGCGCGAACTCGAAAGTCTTCCAGACCGGCGCCGAGATCCTCGACGTCCTCGTGAACCTGAAGCGATAGGCGCGAGCCGCTCTTTGCTGCGCACCGGATAAGCCCTCATCATGTCACTTCTGTCAGCCTTCTCCAACGCAACGGCGTCGCTTTCGAGCGTCGCCAGCCAGTCGGCGCTCGTGTCGCGCAACATCGCGAATGCGGACAGTCCCTACGCGACCCGGAAATATGCCGGCCTCACCGTCGGCCAGACCGGCGGCGTGCGGATCATGTCGATCGCCCAGTCGGGCGACCAGGCGCTGTTCCGCTCGCTGATCACGACCAACTCCGCGCTCGGCTCGGCCAGCGTCAGCGCCGAGTCGCTGAACCGCATCCGCGAAGTCATCGGCGACGTCGACTCCCCGACCTCGCCGGCGGCGACCCTGTCGTCCCTGAAGGCGGCCCTGTCGCAGTTCGCGGTCTCCCCGGAGAACGGCCAGACCGCCGAGGCGGCGGTGAACGCGGCCCGTGACATGGCCCTCAGCCTCAACAGCGCCACCCGCGCGGTGCAGTCCGCCCGCAAGGATGCGGACGACCAGCTCGATCTCGCCGCCAAGGACATGAACCGCCTGCTCGGCGAGTTCGGTACCCTGAACGCCAAGATCATGGCCGGCAGCGCGAGCGGCTCGGACGTCACCGACGCCGTCGACCGGCGCGACCAGATCGTGCGCACCCTGTCGGGCTATGTCGGCCTGAACGTGCAGGTGCGGGCCGGCAACGACATGGCCCTCTACACCGACTCCGGCATCACGATGTTCGACAAGACCGCGCGGTCGGTCGAGTTCACGCCGCAGCCGGCCTACGACGCCACCGTGGCGGGCAACAGCTTCAAGATCGACGGCGTGGTCGTCGCCGGCGCCTCTTCGCCCATGCCGATCAAGGGTGGCAGCGTCTACGGCCTGATCACCCTGCGCGACGAGACCGCCGCGACCTTCCAGGGCCAGCTCGACGGCATCGCCTATGCGCTGGTCCAGGCCTTCGCCGAGACCGATCAGCGGGCCGCCGGCGATCCCGGCTACCTGCCCGGCAGCTATGCCGGCCTGTTCACCGATGGCGGCAGCAATGCCATCCCGGCCAGCATGGCCGGCGCCAAGGGGCTTGCCGGCACCATCCAGATCGCGGCCGGGGTCGATCCGACCAAGCCCGGCGGCGAACCGGCCCGTCTGCGCGATGGCGGCATCGCCTTCGCCGGTACCGCGAACGAGCAGTATTTCAGCTACAACGCCAACGGCTCGAGCGGCTTCACCGGCCGCCTGAACGACCTGATCGCCGGCTTCTCCACGCCGCGCAGCTTCGATGCGGCCTTCGGCGCCGGCAGTTCGGCGACGCTGACCGAATACACCGCCTCGTCGATCGGCTGGTTCGAGGGCCGCCGCGCCACGGCGAACGACGCCTCGTCCTACCAGACGGTGCTGCTGTCGCGGACCCAGGAGACGCTCTCCGACGCGACCGGCATCAACATCGACGACGAGATGACGCGCCTGCTCGACCTGGAGCGCTCCTACCAGGCGTCCAGCAAGCTGATTTCCACGGTCGGTCAGATGATCGACTCCCTCCTTGCGATCGCCTGAACGGACCATCGATGAGCAACTTCCTCGTCTCCAGCTTCTCGCTCTCGTCGGCGCCGCGCTCCGCCGTCTTCCGCATCCAGGATGAGCTGCGCAACGCGCAGAAGGAGGTCACGACCGGCCGCTTCGCCGATGTCGGCCTCACCCTCGGATCGCGCACCAACCAGACCGTGTCGCTGCGCGTCGAACGCGAGAGCGCCATCCGGATCCAGGAAGCCAACACCCTCATCGGGCAGCGCTTCGACACCATGCAGACGGCACTGGAATCGATCGCCAAGACCGGCGAGAACCTTCTGGCGTCGCTGATCTCGAACGGCCCTGCCGATGCCGGCATCTCGGCCAGCGTGCAGCAGGCCAAGGCCGGGTTGCAGCAGTTCATGGGCGCGATCAACGCCGCCTCTGGCTCGCGCTTCCTGTTCTCGGGTGCCGCGACCGACCAGCCGGCGCTCGCCTTCACCAAGGTCGGCGGCGGTGTCGCTTCCAGCTACGAGGACAATTCGACCGCCAAGAAGGCCGTGAACGACGCGTTGACCGCGGCGGCTCCGGCGAGCGCGGCGGATCTGGAAGCCTTCCTCGACGGCGCGTTCAACGACCTCTTCAAGGTCCCGCAGCCCAGCGACGGCACCGGCTGGGACATGTGGTCGAAGGCGGATCCTTCGCCGGTGGTCAACCGGATCAGCGATAGCGAAACCCTCGATGTGTCCTATCCGGCCAGCGACGAAGCGTTCCGCAACATCGTCAAGGCCTACGTCATGATCAGCGATCTTGGCGCGAAGACCATGGACGAGGAGCAACGTCAGCTTCTCACAAGCCGGGCAGTGGAAACTCTGAGCCTGGGCCTGTCGCAGCTGACCGAAATCCGGGCGGAGATCGGCGGCAAGCAGAGCCGGCTGGAGATCACCAACGAGACGCTGGGAACCCGCAAGAACGTCCTGACCATGTCGATCTCCTCCTTCGAGGATGTCGACGCCTACGAGGCATCCACGCGGGTGACCACACTGACCAATCTGCTTGAGGCTTCCTACGCGCTGACCGCCCGCATCTCGCGGCTCAGCATCATGAACTACCTGTAGTTTCAGCGGGCGCCGGACCCGAAATCCTCCGGCAACCGAGCGATCGGCCGGCGTCGGGGACTGTCGGCCGGGCACATGAAAACGACAGGTCGCAAGGGTCGGTCCGGGGCGCTGCCAAACCGATCTGACGATCACAAGGGGATGGAATGTATCAGTTCTCATACGCGGAAGTGGCGCAGGACATCGAAGTCGATGCCCGTGAGCGCGAGCGGCAGGCGCTCGATCATTCGATCGAGCAGCTGAAGAAAGCCGATGCCGAGGGGCCACGTTCGCGTGCGGCGATCGAAGCGATCTACACCACCCGCAGCCTCTGGGCGCTGGTGATCGAAGACCTGGCCAGCGCCGACAACGGCCTGCCGGAGGCGCTGCGCGCCGAGCTGATCTCCATCGGCCTGTGGATCATGCGCGAGGCCGAAGCCATCCGTCTCGGCAAGTCCGAGAACTTCAAGGGCATCATCGAGATCACGACCCTCATCCGCGAAGGCTTGAAATAACCATGGCAAGTTTGCGCATCACCCTGCGGGCAGGCGAACGGATCTTCGTCAACGGGGCCGTCCTGAAGGTCGACCGCAAGACCACGCTGGAATTCCTCAACGACGTGACCTTCCTCCTCGAAAGCCATGTGATGCAGGCCGAGGATGCCACGACCCCGCTGCGCCAGCTCTACTTCATCGTGCAGATGATGCTGATCGAGCCGGGCAGTGCCGAGGCCGCACGCGAGCTCTTCGGCACCACCCACGCGGCGATGATCGGCACCTACCGCAATCGCGACATCATCGAGGGCCTCCTCGAGATCAAGGAACTGGTTGGTCGCGAGCGCAATTTCGAGGCGCTGAAGGGACTGCGGACGCTGATCCCGATCGAGGACGGCGTCATCCAGGGGCAGGGCGAGGCGCGCGCGCCGGTCGTCCCCCATACACCCGAACTGCGGCTTGCCGCCGGAGGAATGCGATGAACGTGACCGGTGTCGGCGCTACCAGCGCCACCGCGGCCCAGAACGGCATCAGCGCCGCGACCCAGCAGACCGGGATGGATTACGACGCCTTCCTGAAGCTGCTGGTCGCCGAGATGTCCAACCAGGATCCGCTCAACCCGACGGATTCCACCGAATATGTCGCCCAGTTCGCGTCCTTCTCCAGCGTCGAGCAAGCCATCCAGACCAATAAGAAGCTGGACTCCATGATGACGGTCTCCGCGCTGACCCAGGCGAACTCGCTGATCGGTCAGACGGCGACCTCGGCGGACGGCTCGCTGTCCGGCAAGGTTGCTGCGGTACGCGCGGTCAATGGTGTCGTCGAGGCCATCCTGGAGAGCGGCGACAGCCTGCCGCTGATCTCCGGCACCACCGTGGGGTAGAAGACATGAACGAAGCCGACGCACTCGATATCGTCCAGTCCGCGGTCTGGACCATCGTCGCCGCCTGCGGGCCGGCCGTCGGCGCCGCCATGTTCGTGGGTGTCCTGATCGCACTGTTTCAGGCACTCACCCAGATCCAGGAGGTCACGCTGACCTTCGTGCCGAAGATCCTGGCGATCTTCGTGGTGATCGCGCTGACCGCATCCTTCACCGGTGCGCAGGTCTACGCCTTCACCCAGGAATCCTACTCGCGCATCGAGAACGGCTTCCGCTGAGCGCACTGGCGCCGCAACTCACCGTTTCCTGTTCACGCAGACCGGTCAAACCCTGTAGGTTGACCCAGCGTGACAGGAGCGATGCTCGGCCGGTAGGCCGCGTCGCGGACGGAAAGAGGGCAGGCAGGTGGCGTTCAGGACCAGTCGAAACCAGACATCGTATAAAATGCCGCGCCGTCTTGGCTGCGCCCTTCGCGCCGGCCTGCGTCGCGGCTTTGCCGTGCTGGCAATGCTCGCCGCGCTGTTCGCTCTGCCCGCCGCCGCCTTCGAAACCACCGCACCGACCGCCATCCTGGTGGATTATGGCACCGGCCGCGTCCTCTACGAAAAGGACGCCGATACCGAGATTCCCCCCGCCAGTCTCGCCAAGCTGATGACCATCGCGGTCCTGTTCGACGATCTGAAACAGGGCAGAGTGCAGCGCGACGACCGCTTTGTCGTCTCCGAACATGCCTGGCGCACCGGCGGCGCATCCTCCGGCGGCTCGACCATGTTCCTGCCGCTGAATTCCGAGGTCGCCGTCGAGGATCTGATCCGCGGCATCATCGTGCAGTCGGGCAACGACGCGACGATCGTCGTCGCCGAAGGCCTGTCCGGCTCGGTCGAAGCCTTTGCAGCGCGCATGAACGCCGAGGCCGAGAAGATCGGCCTGACCCATTCCCACTTCACCAATCCGCATGGCCTGCCGGACCCCGAGCAGCATGTCAGCGTGCGCGATCTCGCCCGCCTCGCCACTTATCTCATCCGCGAATTTCCCGAGGATTACCCGATCTTCGCCGAGGAGAGCTTCACCTATAACGGCATCAAGCAGCAGAACCGCAATCCGCTCCTGGATCTGGGCGCCGACGGCCTGAAGACCGGCCATACGTCGGCTGCGGGCTACGGTCTGGTCGCCTCGGCCGAACGCGACGGCCGGCGCATCGTCCTCGCCATGAGCGGCATGAGCTCCACTGCCGAGCGGGCAAGCGAAGCCCGCCGGCTGATGAATTTCGGCTTGCAGGATTTCGAGGAAGTGGTGCTGGTGACCGCGGGCGAAACCCTCGGCAACGTGCAGGTGCGGGGCGGCGTCGCCGAGACCGTCGGCATGGCCGCGGCCGAGGACCTGCGGATGCTGGTGCCGCGCGGTAGCTTGGCCGACGTCGAGCGCGAGGTGGTGGAGAATGGCCCCTTCGTGGCGCCCGTCGCCAAGGGCCAGCGGCTCGGATGGGTGCGGTTCGGCCGGGGCGACGAGAGCCTGCGGCAGGTGCCGCTCGTGGCCGAAACGGCGGTCGAGGAGGCGGGGCTGTTTCAGCGGATCGCCGACACCTTGGCCAGGCACCTGACATGGGGCGGCGCACAAACGCCTTGACGCGGCGCACCTAAACGCCGATATGGAGCCTGCACGCCGTGATCGCGCAGCGCCTGCTTGTTTCCCGACACCTGACGGAATTCTTAGCCAGCGCCATCGGACCGGCCCGCAGCTTCTGAAGCTTGCGGGGTCCCGCGTTCCGACACGGCCCGCCGAACCGTCCGCCAGCGCGAAGACGATCGGCATCTCAAGCGGACCGACAGTGTCCGCCTTCCGCAAGGCATATCTTGACCCATACCGATTTCAAGGCGTTCGGCCTCGCCGACACGCTTCTTTCCGCGCTTGCGCGTCTCGACATCACCCAGCCGACGCCGATCCAGGCCCAGGCGATTCCGGCGGTCATGAAGGGCCGCGACGTTCTGGGTATCGCCCAGACCGGCACCGGCAAGACCGCGGCCTTCTCGCTGCCCGTCATCGACGCGCTGATCGCCAAGGGCGGTCGCCCGGCTCCGAAGACGCCGAAGGTCCTCGTCCTGACCCCGACCCGCGAGCTCGCCTCGCAGATCGCCGGCAACGTCAAGTCCTACACCGCCGGCACCAAGCTGACCCATCACGTGATCTTCGGCGGTGTCTCGATCCGTCCGCAGATCGAGGCGATGCGCCGCGGCGTCGACATCGTCATCGCGACGCCGGGCCGTCTGCTCGACCTGTTGAACCAGCGTGCCCTGACGCTGTCCGAAGTCCACCACGTCGTTCTCGACGAGGCCGACCGGATGCTCGACATGGGCTTCGTCAAGGACGTCATGCGCATCGTCGCGCAGCTTCCGGCCGACCGCCAGTCGCTGCTGTTCTCGGCCACCATGCCGCGTGCGATGGAAGAGCTGGCCGCCAAGATCCTGACCAATCCGGTCCGGGTCGAAGTGACGCCGGAAGTCGTCACCGTCGAGAAGATCAACCAGAGCGTCTATCTGGTCCCCCAGAAGGCCAAGAAGCTCTGGCTCATCGAGCATCTGGCCAAGCCCGACTTCGAGAAGACGGTGATCTTCACCCGCACCAAGCACGGCGCCAACAAGCTCGCCGCCGATCTGGAGAAGGCCGGCATCGACGCCCGCGCGATCCACGGCAACAAGAGCCAGGGCGCCCGTCAGAAGGCGCTGGGCGAGTTCCAGACCGGCACGGTCAGCGTCCTCGTCGCCACCGACATCGTGGCCCGCGGCATCCATGTCGACGACATCTCCCATGTCGTGAACTTCGACCTGCCGGAAGAGCCGGAAAGCTACGTGCACCGCATCGGCCGCACGGCCCGCGCCGGCAAGTCCGGTATCGCGGTCGCGCTGGTCGATCCGTCGGAGCGCTCCAAGCTGCGCCAGATCGAGCGTCTGACCGGCCTGAACTTCGACCTGCAGCAGACCGATTATTCGGCGCATGTCGACCTGAACGCGCCGGAAGAGAAGCGTCCGCCGCGCGGCGCGCCGAAGCGCTTCGGCAACAAGCCCCAGGGCGCCGGTCGCCGTGGTGGCGGTGGCCAGGGTGCAGGAGGCCAGCGTTCGGGCGAGGGCCGTGGCCAGCGCACCGAGGGCGGCAAGCCCGGTGGTCGCAGCAGCCGTCCGCGGCGCAGCGGTACCTCGAACCGTTCGGCGACCTACGCCTGACACGGCCCGCTGCCCGCTCGAAAGAGCGGGCCGACACAGCAGACGACATCGACAGGGGGGTGGCCTTACGGGCCGCCCCTTTTGCGTTTCTAGGCATCCCGCCACGGGTTCCCCGTGAACGGCGCCGGAGCCAGTGACGGGCGTGACCGTTGTCTGGCGAGGGCGGTGTGGCCATATGAGGCGCAACGAGACGAGGAGCTATTCATGGCCGAGACCATCAAGGTGGACATCCCGCACAAGCTGACCCGCGAGACCGCGCGCCAGCGCATCGACGACGGGTTCGACCGCGTACGTCAGGACATGCTGGGGGGCATGGTCAAGTTCGAGGACACCTGGACGGGCGACCATCTGGATTTCACCGCGCGGGTCATGGGCCAGCGCGTCACCGGCCGCCTCGATGTGCTCGACGAGTCGGTGCATCTGGAGATCGACCTGCCGAGCTTCCTCGCCGCCATCGCCGAGAAGCTGAAGGGCCGCCTGCGCAAGGAAGGCCAGGTCCTGCTCGAAAAGAAGTAGGGGCCGGTTCTTCCGAAGCCTATTTCAGGACGCCCGTCAGGGTCGCCTTCTCGGTCTTCACCGTGCCGCCGTTGCGGCCCGATTCGATGGCGAGGATGCGGCCGAGACCGGGCACCTGCGAGCCGACGCGTACGCGCCAGAGTTCGCCCGGCGAGGCCAGATGTGCCTCGGCCTGGAAGACCATGATGATCTGGAAATCCTCGGGCTTCAGCGGCACCGCCCGCACCACGGTCGACACCGGCATGGCATCGACGCCGGGTGCATCACCCTTGTCGGTCGATCCGGTCTCGATCGGGTCGATCGCGTCGTCGCGCATCGCCGACAAGAGCAGCCGGTCGAAATAGCCCGGGTCCAACGACGAGATGGCGTTGACGCCACCGAAGAAGAGGATGGACAGCGCAAAGAGCGTGCCGCCGAGGAACCCGATCCGGTCGGAACTGGATTCGTCTGCAGCTTTCCTGCGACCGGCGTCGGAAGATGGGGAAGCTGACGCGGACAAGGCGACCTCGACGAAGGCTGGATTTCGGGGAGCCAGCCGCCGGAACTGGTCCGGAGCTGGATTGCCCATCCAACATCGCATCGAACGGTTAATGCTTTCTGCGCCGCCGGTGCGGCGGGCTCAGACAGTGCCTTCAGGATTTGTTCGGCTTGTGCGGGTTATCATCGGGCATGGCCGGAACCCCGAATCCCGACAGTCACGAAAGCCGGATGGCGTCGCGCCGCCGCACGCGCCTGCGCCCGGTCAAGCTCGTCACGGTTGCCGGGCGTTTCATCGAGGACGGAACGGCCATCGACGTGTCGGAGACTGGCTGCCGCATCCGGCGGTTCGGCACCGGCCGGGTTCCCGCGCGGCTGGCGGTCTATGACGAGGCGGACAACAGCTTCCGCCTGGCGCTGGTGATCTGGTCGCGGGGACCGGAGATCGGCGTGCGCTTCGTCGGCACGCCGCGCGCCGGCACGCGGGCCGACGTCCACCGCCTCACCGGACGCTTCTACGCCGTCACCGGATGACGGCGCGGGGTGCTTACCCCGGCCGTCCGTTGCGGATGTCGTCCTTGGCGATGTAGTCGAACTGGTCGACCAGGATCTCCTTGACGAGTTCCTCGCTGTAGCGGGCATTCACGGCGTCGCGAATCCCGTCGGTCAGCGAACTCAGGTCGAACCGCGTCGGCTCGTCGAAGTCGAAACCGTCGGTCGTGTAGAGCCGGCGGAAGGCCTCGTCGAGGATGAACGGGTCCGGCGGCACCTTGAGCTGGGCCACCGTCTTGCCGTCGATCGTGTAGACGAAGCGCGCCAGGATATAGCCCCGGATCGCTGAATCCTTGATCATCGGGATCGTGATGTTCTCGGTCTTGCGGTAGTCGAGCCCTTCGAAATAGTCCGGCTCCGCCACCTCGCTCGGGGCGGAGTTGATCGACGCCATGACGTAGCTCGATCCGAGCGTCACGGCACAAACCCATAGACCGACCGCGAGGAGCTTGATCACCGTGCGGCTGCCCGGCGGCCCATCTGGGCGCTATAGGTGCCGTCGGATTCTGCTTCGGTCATGGAGCGCGAAATCATCTCCGAGACTTCGTGGCTGGCCGTGACGTGCAACTCCAGCGTCCGGCGGTTCTGCTCGAGAAGTCCGGCCAGACGCTTCAGGCGGTCGCCGAATTCCGGCTCGACATCGTCGCGTGCCGGCATGCGGCGGCTGAGGCGGCTGAACTCCAGAAGGCTCTGGTTCTTGCGGGCCGCGATCTCGCCGAGATCGATCGGCGTGCCGCTGGCCAGGGCGCCGGTTTCGGCGGTGAGGACCGCTTCGAGGCGGTCGACGGCTTTGCTGAGGGCGAGGTCCACGATGTGCAACTCCTATTCTGCGATGTTGTCGCGCATGGCGCCGGCGCGGGCGAGATCCGCCTGGCGCAGCATGCGCTCGAGGCCGCTGGTCGCCGACACGGCGCCGTTGTCCGAGGCGAGGCTGGTGGTTTCGCGGCTGCGGATCGAATCGGCGATGCCGATGCCGCCGTTCTTGGCCAGCTCGTTGCCGATTTCCTCGGCCATCATCGAGCGCCAGACTTCACCGGCCGTGCCTTCGCCGAAATAGTTCGAGGCTTCGGTCGGCAGCATGGATTCGACGAAGTTGCGCAGGACGAAGCCCTCGAACTGTTCGAGCGGCGAGATCTCCCGGGAGCGGTGCTTGACGAGCGGAACGATGGGGGCGGCGGGGGCGCTGCCACCATCGGGCTTGTTGGTCTTGACCGCGTCGAGGGCCGCCACGAAGGTCTCGCTGCCGCCATCGGGGCTCTTGCGGGCAGGTGCTGTCCTGGCGCTCGCCATCTGGGCGGCGGGCAGGAGGGCATGGAGGCTGGCGGTGCTGGTCATCGGCGGGTTCGCGGTTCAAACACGGGAAGGTTCGAACCGCTTCTACCGGCGCAGGCTTATTCGAAGCTGGGGTGACGGCGGGCCAGATGCCCCTCGACGCTGCTTTCGAGGCTGCGCGTTTCCTCGTCGGCATCGCGGTTGCGCCGGGCGTCGTCGCGCACCTTCTCGACGCCCTTTTCGGCGCGGCGCGTCGTTGTGATGCGCTGTTCGGTGGCGCTCTGGTCGGCCAGATTGGCGCTGCGCTTCACCTCGTTGCGGCGCAGATTGCGGACCTTGGCCTCGATGAACAGGCCGTGCAGCTGCGACTCGGTACCGAGACTGTCGAGCAGGGCGACGTCGTCCTTGTCGATGGTCTCGCGCTCCTGGCGCAGGTTCGACAGGCGCCATTCCTCCAGGAGCCGCTTCTGGCCCTGGACCTTGAGGATGCGGTCGAGCCGGCGCACACGCGATCTGTCGTCGCTCATCCCACCAGCACCCAGCGTTCGAAATCCTGCATGAACAGGATGAGGAAATCGCTGATCGTGTAGCCGAGCAGCACGAGGCCGCCGGCGAGAACGAAGGGTAGCGAGATGAAGTAGATCGGGATGGTCGGCGTCAGCTTGTTGGCGAGGCCGATCGCGAAATTGACGACGACGCCGTAGAGCACGAACGGGCTGGAAATGCGCAGGCAGAGCAGGAAGGCCTCGTCGAGATTGTCGGTGATGTTGACGAGGCTGCCGCGGATCGAGAAGCCGGCGGCGGCCGGCATGGCTGAGTAGGACGCGACCAGCGCCCGGGCGATCTCGGCATGCAGGTTGAGCACGAAGATCAGCGTCGTCGCGGTCAGCGTGATCAGCGAGGCGACGGCCGGCATCGGATCGCTCTCGTCGATCGGCACGCCCATCTGCATGCCCATGCCGATCGAGTTGGCGATGACGTGGCCGGCGAACTGCAGGGCGATCATGAAGCTGCGGCCGAGCAGGCCGATGAACAGCCCGTTGAGGATCTCGGAGATCATCAGTGCCACCTTGCCGTTGTCGTCGGCCGCCGCGACCAGCGGCTGCAATGTCGGCAGGAGGGCCGGCGACAGGGCCACCGAGACGGCGAGGGACAGGAACAGGCGCACCTGCAGCGGCACGCGCGACGACGAGAAGCCCGGCATCAACAGGAGGCAGGAGCCGAAGCGGCAGAAGATCAGGAACAGCGAAAAGACGAGTTCCGACAGTTCCACGCTCATGAGATCGAACCGAGCGCCCGGATATCGACGCCGCGTGCGATCTCGAGATGCGAGAGCACCGGCAGGGTGACGAAGATGCGCTCGATCATCATGCGCACATACGGGCGGGCGTCGGGCGCCGCGACCAGCACGAACATCTCGCCCTGGTCCATCTTCTCGCGGATGACCTTGGTGGCTTCGGTGGCGAACTGCTCGACGAGGCGCGGGTCGATGTCGAACTCGACGACCTCGCCCTTGGCGTCGCGCTTCAGCGCCTGGTGGAAGGCGAGGTCCCACTGGTTGCCGAGGCGCAGGACGCCGAGCTGGCCGTTGTGCAGGAGATCGCCGCAGATCTGCTGGGCCATGCGCATGCGCACATGCTCGACGATCTGCTCGGACCGGCGCACATGCGGCGCGATCTCGGCGATGGCCTCCAGGATGAGGTTCAGGTTGCGGACCGAGACGCGCTCGGCGAGCAGCAGCTTGAGCACCGCCTGCAGGCCCGAATAGGACATGTTGGCCGGGATGATCTCGTCGATCAGACGCTTGTATTCCGGCTCCAGGCGATCGAGCAGGGTGCGCATGTCCTTGTAGGACAGGAGCTGCGCCAGATTGTTGCGGATCGTCTCCGACAGATGGGTGAGGACGATCGACAGCGTGTCGATCGGCTCGAAGCCCTGGCGGCGCACTTCCGTGGCGAAGGTCTCCGACACCCAGGCGGCGCGCATGCCGAAGGCCGGCTCCTTGGTCAGGTCATGCGGCACGTCGGGCGCGCCGGCGTCGCCCAGGACGATCATCGACTCGCCGAGCCGCAGCGGCTGGGTGGCGATGGTCGTGCCATGGATCTTGATGGCGTAGGATTTCGGATCGAGCGCCAGATCGTCGGACAGCTTGATCTCGGGCACCACGAAGCCGTAGCGAGCGGCGAAGCGGCGGCGCATCTTCTGGACGCGGTGGGCCATCTCGTCGCGCTGCAGGAGGAGATGCGCCGAGGTCTGCTTGCCGAAGACCAGCTCGATCTCGACGATCTTCAGCGATTCCTTGACCGAGTTGCGCTCGGCGTTCTGGGCGACCTGCTTTTCCTCGGCGACGGTCGCCGCAGCCTGGCGCAGTTCCTCGTTGCGGCGCTTGGGAACGAGATAGGCGATCGACGCCATGATCCCGGCCAGCAGCATGAAGGGAATGAAGGGCAGGCCCGGCAGCAGCGCCAGCAGCGCCATCAGGCCGGCGGCGACGGCGAGGGCGCGCGGGTAGAAGCCGAGCTGGCCGAGAACGGCGGTCTGGGCCGCGCCGCGGGTGCCGCCCTTCGACACCAGAAGGCCGGCGGCCAGCGAGACGATCAGCGCCGGGATCTGCGAGACGAGGCCGTCGCCGACCGACAGCTTGGTGAACACCTCGGCGGCGCCGGCGGCATCCATGTCGTGGCGGGTGATGCCGATAATGATGCCGCCGAAGACGTTGACGGCGGTGATGATCAGGCCGGCGATGGCGTCGCCGCGCACGAATTTCGAGGCACCGTCCATCGAGCCGAAGAAGGCGCTTTCCTCTTCCAGCTCCTTGCGGCGGGCCTGGGCCTGCTTCTCGTCGATCAGGCCCGACGACATGTCGGCGTCGATGGCCATCTGCTTGCCGGGGATGGCGTCGAGGGTGAAGCGGGCGCCGACTTCCGCGATACGCGTGGCGCCCTTGGTGATGACCATGAAGTTCACGACGATCAGGATCACGAAGACCACGATGCCGATGAAGAAGTCGCCGCTCATGACGAATTGCGAGAAGCCGCCGATGACGTGACCGGCGGCGTTCACGCCCTGGTGGCCCTCGGACAGGATCACGCGCGTCGTGGCGATGTTCAGCGACAGCCGCAGCATGGTCGCGAGCAGGAGAACGGTCGGGAAGGCGGAGAAATCCAGCGGCTTCTGGATCCACAGGGAGACCATGAGGATCAGCACCGACAGGGCGATGGACAGCGCCAGCCCCATGTCGATGAGAAAGGCCGGGATCGGAACGAACAGGACGGTGAGGACGAAGACCACGGCAACGGCAAAGCCGATGTCGCGCCCACCCTTGGATTCGACGGAGGCGATGGGATTCAGCGTGTCGACGGCCATAGGGGGCCCTTCTGCGGCATTGCGTTCCGCCAGACCCCAAAGCTCAGACGGGCTTCATTGCCCATTGCGCCATATCATCCGGCGCTTGTTCGTCGCAGACGAAGGTTGCACCGGGCTGACCCCTTCGGGTCGGAAGGCGCGCCCGCAGGCGCCACCAACCTAGTCTTCCGCTTCGGCGCGGACCATTTCCAGCTCCAGCCAGTCGTCCTCGGCCTTGGCGAGGGCCGCACGGTCCCTGTCGATCCCGGCGGCCAGCTTGGCGAAGCGGTCCGGGTTCTTGGTGAACAGGGCGGGATCGGCGATCTCGGCTTCGGCCTTGGCGATCGCCGCTTCCAGCTTGGCGATCTCCTTGGGCAGGTTCTCGAGCGCGAATTTCTGCTTGAAGGACAGCTTGGACGATCCGCCCTTGCCGGCGCCGCCCCCGGAGGCGCCCGGCGTGCCGCCGCCGCTCTTGCCGGCACCGTTCTTCGCGCCGCCCTTGTCGGACGGCTTGCCGGCGGAGGCCGCGGCCTTGGCGGCGTCCCGGCGCTGGGCGACCATGTCGCTGTAGCCGCCGGCATATTCCAGCCAGTGGCCGTTGCCGTCGGGCGAGATGACGCTGGTCACGGTGCGGTCGAGGAAGTCGCGGTCGTGGCTGACGAGAAGCACGGTGCCGGGATAATTGGCGATCAGCTCCTCGAGCAGATCCAGCGTCTCCATGTCGAGGTCGTTGGTCGGCTCGTCGAGGACGAGGAAGTTCGCCGGCGTCGCCAGCGTCTTGGCCAAGAGCAGGCGCGCCCGCTCGCCGCCCGACAGCTTGCCGGCCGGAGTACGGATCTGCTCGGGCGTGAACAGGAAGTCGCGCAGATAGCCGACCACATGGCGCGGCTCGCCATTGACCATCACCTGGTCGCCACGGCCGTCGGTGATCGCGTCCTGCACCGACAGATCGTCGGCCAAGGCCGCGCGCTTCTGGTCGAGGAAGGCGAGGTCGAGATTGGTGCCGAGCTTCACACGGCCGGAATCCGGCTTCAGCTCGCCGATCAGCATCTTCAGGAGCGTCGTCTTGCCGACGCCGTTCGGGCCGACGAAGCCGACGCGGTCGCCCCGGGCGATGCGGGTGGAGAAATCGTCGACCAGCGTGCGGCCGTCATAGGCCTTCGACACGTTAAAGGCCTCGATGACCAGCTTGCCGCTCTCGCGCGTGGCGCTGGCCTCCATCGACACCTGGCCGATGGCGCGGCGGGTGTCGCGGCGCTGCTGGCGCAGATCGTGGAGGGCGCCGAGCCGGCGCATGTTGCGGGTGCGCCGCGCGCTCACGCCATAGCGCAGCCAGTGCTCCTCGCGCACGATCTTGCGGTCGAGCTTCTGCAGGTCGCGCTCTTCTTCTTCCAGCACCTTGTCGCGCCAAGCCTCGAAGGAACCGAAACCCTGGTCGAGGCGCTTGGCCGCGCCGCGGTCGATCCAGACCGTGGAGCGGGTGACGCGTTCCAGGAAGCGGCGGTCATGGCTGATCACGACGACGGCGCTCTTCATCTGGCGCACCTCGTCTTCCAGCCATTCGATGGTCGGCAGGTCGAGATGGTTGGTCGGCTCGTCGAGCAGCACGATGTCCGGCTCGGGCGCCAGCGTGCGCGCCAGAGCGGCGCGGCGAGCCTCGCCGCCCGACAGGTGATGCGGCTCCATGTCCTCGGTCAGGCCCAGCGCGTCGAGGCACATGGTGACCCGGTAGGGATCGTCGGCGGGCCCGAGGCCCGAGGCGACATAGGCGCCGACCGTCTTGAAGTCGCCGAAATCCGGCTCCTGCGGCAGGTAGCGCAGGGTGGTGCCGGGCTTCAGGAAGACTTCGCCGCCGTCGGGCTCGACCTGTCCGGCGGCGATCTTCATCAGGGTCGACTTGCCCGAGCCGTTGCGACCGACCAGCGCGATGCGCTCGCCGGGCAGGACGTTCAGCTCGACGCCGGTCAGGAGCGGCGTGCCGCCGAAGGTGAGGCGGACGCCATCAAGGCGCAATAGGGGAGGGGGTGCCATGGCCGCGTTCTAGCGGGGATGGGCGAGTGGGGGAAGTGGCCTTTCGCCTGTTCGGCGTCTGCCTGTGCGCGGCATCCGCCGGCCTATTCGGCCGGCGCCACCGTTCCCGCATCCCGGTCTCTGCCCCGCTCGCGTTGCGCCGCTTCCGCCTCGGCGATGTCGCGCTGCAGCCGGGCCGACTTCTCGGCGTTCGGCGTCGAGAACCGGCCGAGAATGAGATAGGCGACCGGCGTGACATAGAGCGTCGAGAAGGTGGCAAGGCCGAGCCCGCCGACGATGACATAGCCGAGCGCCACGCGCGCTTCGGCGCCGGCGCCCGAGGCCAGCACCAGCGGCACGCCGCCGACGACGGTGGCGATCATGGTCATCATCACCGGCCGCAGCCGGATCAGCGCTGCCTGCTCCACGGCCTCGCGGACCGATAGGCCTTCCTCGCGCAGCTGATTGGCGAACTCGACGATCAGGATACCGTTCTTGGCCATGATCCCGACCAGCAGCACGAGGCCGATCTGGCTGTAGAGATTGAGGCTCGTGCCGAAGAAGTCGAGCGCGAAGATCGCGCAGGCGATGCCCAGCGGCACCGTCGCGATGATGATGAAGGCCGAGACGAAGCTCTCGAACTGTGCCGCCAGCACCAGGATGATGATGACGATGGCGAAGCCGAAGACGAGGGCAAGGCCGCTATTGGTCTCGTTCAGCGTTGCGGCCTCGGCCAGCGGCACAAGGCGCTGGTCGGCCGGCAGGATCTCCTCGGCGAAGACCTGCAGATCCGTCCAGCCTTCCTGGATCGAGTAGCTGTCGGGAATCTGCGCCGACAGCGAGACGGCCCGCGAGCGGTTCTCACGGGTCAGCGCCGGGGCAATCGGCTTTTCCTCGACGCTTGCCACCGTCGACATGGGCACGATCCGCCCGTCGCTCGCCTTCAGGAAGATGTTGCGCATGTCGTCGGGGTCGTTGACCGGATCGGAGCTGGCGATCAGCCTGATCGGGATCTGCTTGTCCTCGACATAGGTCTGGCCGATCTCGCGGCCGTCGAGCAGCGCCTGCATGGCGGTCGCCAGCCCGTCGATGTCGATGCCAAGGTCGGAGGCCCGGGCGCGGTCGATCACCACCGAAAGCTGCGGCTGGGTGGCATCCTCGGACAGTCGCACGTCGCCCCAGCGGCCGTCCGCCTGCATCGCCGCCAGCAGTTCGTCAGCGCTCTCGGCGAGCTCTTCGAAATTCTGGCCGGCGATGGCGAACTGCAGGCCGCGGCCACCGCCGCGAATGCCGAGCGAGTTGGGCTGGATGGCAAAAGCCCGCACGCCGGTGATGCGGCGCAGCTTGCCGTTGATCTCGGCGACGATCTCCTGCTGGCTGCGTGCCCGCACCGCCCAGTCCTTCAGCGACACAACGAGGAAGGCCGAATTGGCCGAGCCGCGGCCGGAGATCGCGAAGACGTTGTCGGCCTCGCCGTTCTCCACATAGGGAATGACCACGTCCTCGACCCGGCGAAGCTGGGCGTTGGTGTATTCGAGGCTGGCGCCCTGCGGGGCGCTGATGCTCATCAGGACGACGCCGCGATCTTCGGTCGGCGTCAGCTCCTGCGGCATCTGCAGGAAGGTGAGATAGGCCGCGAAGGAAAAGATGCCGGCGCCGACGACGATCAGCAGCGGGAAGGCGAGGCTGAAGCGCAGCGAGACGGCGTACATGCCCGCGAGGCGCGCTCCGAACCAGCGCACCGATCGCTGGAACGGGCCGGGCTGACGCTCGGCTTCCCGCGCCTTGAGGAAATACGCCGCCAGCATCGGGCAGAGGGTGAGGGCGATGAAGGAGGAGATCACCACCGCCATCGCCAGAACGAAGCCGAATTCGCGGAACAGGCCGCCGGCCTGGCCCGGCAGGAAGGAGATCGGCACGAAGACGGCCGCCAGCGTCGCAGTGGTGGAGATGACCGCGAAGAACACTTCGCGCGTGCCCAGGACGGCAGCCGCCTGCGGACGCGCGCCCATGTCGCGCTGGCGCACGATGTTTTCCAGAACGATGATCGCGTCGTCGACGACCATGCCGGTGGCCAGAACCAGCGCCAGGAGCGTCAGGATGTTGATCGAGAAGCCGACGAGATAGATGAAGGCGACGACGCCGATCAGCGCGATCGGCATCGTGACCGCCGGAATGATCGTCGCGCGGACATTCAGCAGGAACAGGAAGATCACGAAGATCACCACGGCGACCGAGATGCCGAGGGCGATCTCGACCTCGTGGATGGCGCCGTTGATGAAGGTGGCGTCGTCGCTGGTCACGCGCACGGTGACGCCGTCGGGCAGGGTCTCGTTGAGATTGGCGACCTCTGCGCGGATGCCGTCGGAAATGTCGAGCGTACTCGACCCGGCCTGGCGCACGACGCCCATGCCGACGCCGGTCTCGCCGTTGCGGCGCAGCTGGGACGCGGCATCATCGGGGCCGAAGCGCACGCTGGCGACATCGCCGAGCCGGGTGCGGTCGTCGAGGAAGATGGTCTCGAACTCTTCCGGCGAGGTCACGTTGGCGTCGGCCCGCACGATCAGGTCCTGCGAGGGCGATCCGAGCGAGCCGGCCGGTACGTCGAGCGCGGCGTTCTGCAGCGCCGTCGAGACGGTGCCGAGGGTCAGGCCGCGCGTCGCCAGCTTGTCCGGGTCGACGTCGACATAGATGACCTTCTCGCGCTCGCCGTAGATCTGCAGGTCGGCAACGCCCTCGACGGCGGCGAGCTGATCGGCGATCCGGTCCTCGACCAGCGTCGTCAGGTCCTCGATCGACAGGCCGGGGGCGGTGACCGCCAGGCGCATGATCGCCGAGGCGTCGGCGTCGGCCTTGACGATGCGCGGCTCCTCCGCGCCTTCCGGCAGGCTGTTGGCGATGCGGCTGACGGCGTTGCGCACGTCGCTGGCGGCGACGTTGAGATCGGTAGTGTCGGTGAATTCGATCGTCACCCGGCTGTCGCCGAATTCCGACTTCGACGACACCGAGGCGATGCCCGAAACGCGCGCCACGGCGCTTTCGATCTCGCTGGTGATCTGCCGGTCGACGGTTTCGGGAGACGCCCCGGGAAAGTCGATGGACACACTGATGACCGGGCGGTCGACATTCGGCAGTTCGCGCACTTCGATGGCGCCGAAGGCGGCGAGGCCCGCCACCACGATCAGCAGGTTGACCACGATGGTCAGCACCGGCCGGCGGATGAACAGGCTGGTGAAGGCAGTGATGCCGTCGGGCTTGGCCGGCGTGCTCATCAGCGGGCGGCTCCCGCGGAAGCCTGACCGCCGACCTGCGGCTGCTCGGCCGCATTGGCCTGCGCAATGCCGACGAGGCCCTGCGCCGTTGCGCGGTCGTCGCTGCCGGGCTTCGGCGCGGTGCTGGCGGAGGGGACCGGCGCGGCAGGCGCGGCGCCGTCCGGCGCGGGGGCGTGATTGATGCTTTCGACGGCGCCGCCTTCGCGGACCGACTGCAGCCCTTCGACGACGACGGAGTCGCCGGCGGCGAGATCGTCCGAGGCGACCAGCACACGGTCGATCGTCCGCTCGACGATCCGCACGGATGCCTTCTGTGCCTTGCCGTCGACGATCTTCCAGACGATCGGACCGGTACGCTCCCAGACGACAGAAATGGGGTCGACCGACAGGAAGGTCTCGCCTTCCAGCGACAGCGACACGCTGAACGACATGCCCGGACGCAGATCGTCGGAGCCGTTCTCGATGCGGGCCTCGGTGCGCAGGGTGCGGCTTGCCTCGTCGAGACGGCTGTCGATGGCGGTAATCTCGCCCTCATAGACCGTGTCGGGCCGCGCGGTGGACACCGCTTCGACCGGCGTGCCGATGGCCAGCTGCTGCACGAAGCTTTCCGGCGTATAGAAGATGACCTTCAGATGCTCGCGGTCGTCCACGGTGGCGATCACCGTATCGGTGGAGACCAGATCGCCGCGATCGACGGCGATGATGCCGACCCGCCCGGAGATCGGCGCGCGGATGTCGCGCTTGCCGAGCGCGATCTCGGCGGACCGCAGGTCGAGCCTGGCATTGTCGCGCTCGCGGGTCACATCGGTGACCTCGACGGCGCTGAGCGTGTTGGCCCTTTGCAGGCGCTCGAAGCGGGCGACCTTGTCCTCGGCGGCCTCGAGGGCGAGCCGTGCGCGATCGACCGCGAGTTCCTCGCTGGCCCGTTCCAGCCGGACCAGGACCGTGCCTTCCTCCACCATGTCGGCAGACTGGACGACGACTTCCTCGATGATGCCGGCGGTATTGTCGGGATGGACGACCACCGAACGGGCGGCTTCGCCGGTGCCGATGGACCGCATGCGGGTCCGCGTGGAGCCCGTCGTCACCGGGGCGGAAACGACCATCGTCGCACCACCGCCGCGGCGACGCCCGCCGGAGCGCTGACCCTCGCCGCTGGCGATCTCCGGGGCGGGTTCGCCGGCTTCCGGAGCGATCCACAGAATGGCCGAGCGCAGCGGATCGGGCAGGGGCAGATCCGCTGCGAGCAGGGAACGCCCCGCCGACGGGTCGAACTTGATGTAGGCCGCACCCGCGACGGCCAGCACCAGGATCGTGACGAAGATCTGCTTCAGGAAACCCATGGGATCGCTTGTACTCGTAAGGATTGCGCGAGGTCCGGCCGCCTTGGCCGATGCTGCCAGTATAGGAGAGATTTCGGCGGTTTGCGGCTGGAATTGTTACGAACTGTAATTCAGCCGTAACAACGCGATCACAAGCGTGGCACTTCGGCACGGGTGGCCATTCCCGCACCGAACCGCCCAACGAAAAAGGGCCCGCCTTTCGGCGAGCCCCTTCGATGCGTGCAGTCGGATGTCGCTTAGTTTGCGACGGCCGGTGCCTCCGACGTCGATGCGTCGTTGCCCATCATGCCGCCGTTCTGGATCCGCATGGTCTCGCGGTTGTCGGCGTAGGTGTCGGCGTTGTACTCCGGCGCGTTCTCGAGCTGCTCCTCGGTGAACTGCGTGTAGAGATACATCGAGCCGTTCGCGTCCTGCATGAACTGCAGGTTGTCCATGGCCACGGCCACCGGCTTCTCGCCAATGCCGAGGAAGCCACCGACATCGACGATCACGGCGTCGACCGAACCTTCGGCGTTGAGCGCGATGTCACCGATGTCGCCAACGGTGGAGTCATCGGGACCGTAGACGGTCGTGCCCATCAGGTTGTCGGCGGTCAGCTGAGCCGAGTCGGTGACCGGGGTCATCTGCGAACGCTCGGACGAACCACCGACCGAAGCGGTCGTGTCGTTCTCGGCGGTGGAGTTCGCCGCCATGCCCGTGCCGGCTGCCGTACCGGTCGCCGTCACGACACCGTCCGTCGCGGCCATGTTGTCGGCCGGCTGCTCGGTGGTCTCGGCCGCATCGGCAACGCGCTCGGTCGGCTCATCGGTCGGAGCTTCAGCCGTCGGCGTCATCTCGCCTTCGTTCTCGGCCGCCATCTCGGACGGACGCTCGTCCTCGAAGGAGGAGGCCTGCTCGAGTTCCTCGCGGGTAGCGGAGGCTACGATGCGAACCTCGTCACCGTCGGCGCGGGTCATCTCGAGACGGTCGAACGGAACGGCGACGTCCTTCTCGCCGATGCCGAGGAAGCCACCGACGCCCACGACGCCTGCTTCGACCTGGCCGGACGACGAGACGACGAGGTCACCGATGTCGCCGAGGCTTTCGGCATCCTCACCCGGGCCGGAATAGACCGACGCGCCGATGAGGTTCTCGCTAAGATACTGGTCGGCACCGACGGTGCTCGGATACTCGCCCTGACCGGCGGCAGCGGTCTCGACCGGCTGGGAAGCCGTCTCCGAGGTCGCGGAACCGGCAGCCATCGTGTTGGTCTCGGCGGCATCATCCGCTGCGACCGGAGCCGCCGGTGCGGCGGCCGTCTCGGTCTGCGGCGTGGAAGCAGTCCCCGTACCCATGGCGTCGCCGCTCATGCCGGCGTCGGTTGCAGCAGCCTGTTGCTCGTCCGGCATGGTGAACTCGGGAGCCTGTGCCAGCTGATCGGCACCGGCGCTCAGAACGGCGCGGACATCGTCCTCATCGGTCATGGACCAGGAGATCTGGTCGAACGGAATGGCGACACGGCGCGATTCGTCGTTCACGGTCGCATCGACGACCGCTGCGACGACCTTGCCGTCACTGCCGACCAGGAAGTTCTCGATCTCACCGATCGATTCTGCATCCTCGGCGTCGCTCGCGTAGATGGTCTTGCCGTTCAGCTCCGACGCCAGATACTGGTCGGCGGAGAGATTGCGGAGATAATTGCCGGACTGGGCGGCCGTGGCGGTCGCGTTGGCATCGGCGGATGCTTCGACCTTGGCCGGGGCCGTGGTCTCTGCGGTCGTGGCGGCGTCCTGCGCATAGGCACCCGTTGCGATAACGGATGCGAGAGCGGTAGTGGCAAGCAACGTGCGGATCATGATAAGACCTCCTGGTCTATTGTTTCCGATAGGCGACTGCCGCGCGGCATGGTGTCGTGGAAAACATGTGTCGCGCGGCATCTGGGAGAGGAAGAACTGAGCGGCCGTAAGGTTCCGGTTCTCTTCCTGTTTTTTGCCATCCAGCGCAGCGGCGCTGCGCCGGATGCATGCTTGTGTCCTGCTTCAGGCAAACACCAGAACGCCGAACAGCAGCATGAGCAGCAGGCCCACCAGCACGATGAAGATCAGGATCTTCGCGATGCCGGCAGAGGCCCCGGCGACGCCGCGAAAGCCCAGAAGGCTGGCGACGGCGGCGACGATGAGCAGAATGACGATCCATTCGATCATGGTAGTCTCCTAGTGAGGGCGCGGGGGAACCGGCGCCTGGCGTTTGTATGGGGGGCGAACGCCCCATCGTCCCGGTGGTTCCGATCGGCAACTATCGATGGATGCGATTGGTCGTGTCTGGCGGACGTGGCGATGCTACAGGGGCGGCCTAGTTAGTCGTCCGCTGCCCAGGCTCCCGCAATACGCGTTCCGGATCACCCCCCATGAAGATTCTCGCTCTCCTCAACCGCGACGGCGGCAGTCTGAAGACAACCGATCTCGGACAACTCACGACATTGATGCAGGACGAGTTCCGGATGCACGGCCACGAGCTGACCGTGGACGACTGCTCGGGAGACGAGATCGTCGCTGCCATCGGAAAGGCGGCCGAGCGCGAGGATATCGACGTTCTCCTCGTCGGTGGTGGCGACGGCACCGTCTCGGCGGCGGCCACGGCGCTGGCGAACGGGCGCATTGCGCTCGGCATCCTGCCGGCCGGCACGATGAACCTCTTCGCCCGCACGCTGCAGATTCCGCTGCCGTTGGATCAGGCGGTGGCCGCACTCGCCTCGGGCGTCATCACGCCGGTCGACATCGCCTCGGTCAACGGCACGCCCTTCGTGCACCAATATGCCGTGGGCCTGCACGCCCGCATGGTGCGCATGCGCAAGAAGATCTCCTACGCCTCGCGGCTCGGCAAGATGATGGCGACGACCCGCGCCGTCTTCATGGCGCTGCGGCGCTTCCCGGTGGTCGAGCTGGAACTGGAGATCGACGGCGTCATGCAGCGGATCGCCAGCCCGGCGATCGCCATCTCCAACAATCTCTACGGTGACGGCCATATTCCCTATGCCGACGATCCGAGGGGCGGCGAGCTCGGCATCTATATCTGCATCGACCGCGACCTGCGTTCGGTCCTGAAGGTCGCCGTGGACATCATGCTGGGAACCTGGCGCCAGAACCGGAGCCTGAAGGTGACCTCCGCGCACGAGGTCCGGATTTTCTACCGCGGGCGCCACCATCGCAACCGTGCGGTCCGGGATGGCGAACTGGTCGATATCGAGCCGGAGATGACCGTGACGCTGACCCCGAAGGGGTTGAACGTCCTCGCGCCGAGCGACGCGACCTATCTGCGCTGACAACGCAAGAAGGGGCGCAGCCCGGCTGCGCCCCTTCTCATATCTGCTGTCGTATCACGGCGGCTGCGGCGATCCGCGGTATCAGACCTTGGACGGTCCTGTATCGTCCGGCGCCTGGGCATCCGAGCGCTCGTCGGGATCGAAGCCTGCGGCATCGAGCGAGCCGTAGCTGTGGCCGCCGCTCGCCAGCATGTTCAGCGCTTCGTTGACCTGCTCGCGCATCGGATCGAACTCGTCGGCGAGATCGATGTTTTCGCGCGTGCCGAGGCGCTGGGCGATCTCGTGCAGGCGGGCTTCGCGTTCCTCGATCGGCATCTGGGTGTTGTTGAGCAGGTCGCTGATCTCGTCCTGCGAGATCGGCTGGGCAATGCCGGGCTGGTCGGCGTCGCCGCCCGGCTCCTGATCGACCGCGATCACTTCACTCTGCGGATGTTCGTTCGGATCGGGCATGGCACCTCTCCCTGTGTTGGGCGTCCATGACGGACGCCGGTATGCGAAATTACTGGGCGCTCTCGGCTTCGGGCGCGGCCGTGTCGGAATCCTGCGGCGTTGCAAGTCCGCTGCCGTCGGTCGTCGGCGCCTCGGCCGGCTTTTCGATAGCCTCGCCTTCGACGGCGACATCCTCGTCGGGCATCGTCCAGGCGTAGATGCCGAGACCGGCAAAGACCACGGCGCACAGGGCGAGGCCGGCGACGAGGATCATCAGCACCGGTGTGCCCTTTTCGCCCTGACGGGCGCGATTGGGATCGATATTGGACATATGGGTTCCTCCGGACGACCCCGCCGCGTCTGGGCGGCCGGTGGCGTCGATTGTTGTCAGTCGGCGAGAAGCGTCTCGATCCGGTCGATCGGGTGATTGGTCAGCGTCTTGGGCACTTCACCGACGATCCGGTCCTGAACTTCCTTGTGCAGTTCCTGGCGCAGTTCGCCGAGGACCCTCGGGGGAGCGACGAGGACGAGCTTCTCGAAGCGATTCTTGTGAGCCATGCGATAGAGGATATCGCTGAGGTCCTTGGCGAACCGGTCTTCGGCAAGCTGATGCCAGTCGGTCTCCGCCACCGACGAGCGATGCGCCGATCCCTGGTCACCCATCCGCCCGGGGCGATCGGTACCCTGCTCGCGATCCGGCGGATTGTCCTGTTCCTCGACGCGGCGCACCGCGAAGTTGCGAAGTTCGTCGTCGCCCTCGTTGCAGAGGAACAATGCCTTCTGCCCGTCGGCGACGAGAATCCATGTGTCGTGGTCGATGGTCGGAGCTGTCATGGGAACACCTCGTTTCGTTCGGGACCGCGATGAGCACGGGGCTCGGCGCGACCGGGCCGCGGGCGCGCCGAACGTCTCAGTGGTAGCGGCCGTCGCGTTTGTAGGCGGCGATCGCCCGCCACACGCCCCAGCCGCCGGCGGCGACCATGGGCAGGATGAGCAGGCCCTTCTTGCGCTTCACCGTGCCGAGGATCAGCGGCAGGTTGGAGACGGCGGCGACACCGGCGATGGACGCGATGTCACGCTGCAACCGGTCGTCCGCCCGTTTCTTCGGCGGACGCCGGGCGATGATGACCGCAATGTAGGTCAGGATCACCAGCACCAAGAACACGCCGGCGAAACCGAGCGCGGCCGGAAGCGGGCCGAAGATCTGGGCGAGGTAGACGAACAGCGCCAGAAGCAGCGACATCGCCATCCCGAGGGCGAAGACGGCCATCACGACATAGAGCGCGACGACCCGCTTCATCCGCGCGAGGAAGACGCCCGCCTCGCCGGTGATCAGCTTCGTAACTAGCTGAGAGAGCATGATCAGCGGCGGAAGATGCGCGCGTAGAGATAGCCGGCGGCCGCGGCGATCAGGACGCTCTTGATCGGCTCGGCACGGACGCGCTCGCTCAGCTGCTCTTCCAGGTCGGACGCTGCATCCTGAGCCTGCTGGATATAGCGCTCGCCGCGCTCGCGCACGTCGTCACGCAGGGCGAACACGTTGCGACGGGCATCGTCGGCCTGGTTGGAGGCCAGCGACTTCAGCGCATCGGTCACGCCGGCGAGATCCTTGCGGAGATGATCGATCTGGGTTTCCAAATCCGCCTTGTCCTCAGCGGTGGAAGCGCCCCCCGGAGTGCCACCGGACTGGAAATTGTGGGGGGTGGTATCGGAAACCATGCTGAACCTCATTCGAAATGAAACTGACGATCCGGTTGTCTCCTCCATTCGGAGGTGAGCGATCCGGTTCTGACTGAAACTGTTTCGAGGGCTTGGGGTTCCCGGTTTGGCGAGGGTTTTCTCGCGATGCAGCGCGGCGCCGCGCTGTTTGCCGACGTGGCCTCAGGCGGCCGGCGCGACGCCGATGATCTGGGAGGAGATCGAGTCCGGCCCGTATTCGCCGTCACCCTCGATGCCGAGAAGTTCGCCGATGCGGGTCCGGGCCCGCGACACGCGGCTCTTGATGGTGCCGACGGCGCATTTGCAGATGTCGGCGGCTTCTTCATAGGAGAAGCCGGACGCGCCGATCAGGATCAGGGCTTCGCGCTGATCGTCGGGCAGCATGTCGAGCGCCTTGCGGAAATCCTGCAGGTCCAGATGGCCATGCTGTTCGGGATGGCCCGCCAGCTGCATGGCGTGGATCCCGTCGACATCCTGAACCTCGCGGCCCTTCTTGCGCATCTGCGTGTAGAACTCGTTGCGCAGGATAGTGAACAGCCAGGCCTTGAGGTTGGTGCCGGGCTGGAAGGTGTGCTGCTTGTCCCACGCTTTGACGAGGGTCTCCTGCACGAGGTCGTCGGCGCGGTCGAACGACCCGGCGAGCGAGGCCGCGAATGCACGCAGATTCGGGATGATGGCGATCAGATCGCTACGGAAATCCGTCTGTTCTGTCATGGGAGCCTACTTGCTGCCCGCCTTGGACGACGACTCGGCGGCATCCAGCGCATCCAGCAGCGACAGGAAGCGGTCGGGGACCGGCTCGCTCGCGACATCGTCGTAATAGGCCTTCAGACGCTTGCCGATGGCGGACTGGACGCCGTTGTCCGACGAGCGCTCCGATCGCTGTGCGTGGGAAGTCTGCATGCTCTCGTCCTTGCTCTTCCGGTCGTCCATCACGCGTCTCGAAGCACGGTTACGGCAGTCCCGGAGCGCGGCGCTCTGTTCGAATTCGCGTGTCTGGCGTTCGGCATGGTGTGCATTCGTAGCTCGCATTGCTTCCAGTCGAGGTCGGAATATAGACGCAGACATCGGCGCCTCAAGTCCAAGGCGATTTTTGCCCTGGAATCCAAGCGCCGAGGTTTCCATCCGACTTCAACATCCCATCTGAAAGGGCTGGGAGGCGGATCCGGTTCCCGGTCACGGAACTTTATTTCGACAAGGACGTTTCCGAGCGCATTGTGAACGTGTTTGTCTCGATCGACTCGAGGGGTTTTTATATGTCGATGTCATCCCGCATAGCGCCGCATATTCCGTATCTTCGGCGCTATTCCCGGGCTTTGAGTGGCTCGCAGGCGAGCGGCGACGCTTATGTGGCTGCGGTTCTGGAAGCGCTGATCGCCGATCCGAGCCTGTTCTCGGACGACCAGACGCCGCGCATTTCGCTCTACAAGCTGTTTTCCTCCCTTTGGCAGTCCGTCGAAGTGAACATCCGCGAGGATGCCCCGACCTCGGCCTGGGAAGAGAAGGCGTCGCATAATCTGAAGGCGATCTCGCCGCTGCCGCGGCAGGCCTTCCTGCTCGTCGCCGTCGAGGGCTTCACCTCGGAGGAAGCCGCGACGATCCTGAGCATCGACGAGACGCGCTTTTCCGAGCTGATCGATCAGGCCAGCACCGATATCGGCCGCCAGGTCTCGACCGAGATCATGATCATCGAGGACGAGCCGCTGATCGCGATGGACATCGAGCAGATGGTCGAGAGCCTCGGTCATGCGGTGACGGGCATTGCCCGGACCCACAAGGAAGCGATCGAGCTCTTCGACAAGCAGCGGCCCGGCATGGTGCTGGCCGACATCCAGCTTGCCGACGGCAGCTCGGGCATCGACGCGGTCAACGACATCCTGAACAAGGTGTCGGTGCCGGTGATCTTCATCACCGCCTTCCCGGAGCGGCTGCTGACGGGTGAACGCCCGGAGCCGACCTTCCTGGTGACCAAGCCGTTCAATCCCGACATGGTCAAGGCGCTGATCAGCCAGGCGCTGTTCTTCGAGACCGACAAGAAGGCGGCGGCCTGACGGACGTCGCCTGTTGTCCCCGGCGCGGAGCGTGTCGACCCGTGATGGGCCGGACGCGACCCGCCGGGAGCACTTTGCTTGCGGTGCCGCGGTGGCATCGCCCGACACCGGGCGCCGGTCGCCACGGTCCGGACGGGGCAGGGCGTCGTCGAGGACGGGCGGTCGTTTCGCAGGGCGAGGCGGCAACCCGAATGGTGGCGGACGCGCTCCGTTGTATTCGTGTCGATTGAGCATACGATGTTGGTGAACAAGGTCTTGCGGGCATTGGCGAATACGGAGGTGTCCGTCTTCGCCCAGGATTGTGATCTGCGCTATGCGTGGGTCTACAATGCCGGCGAGTCCTGGCTTGCTCTGGCGGTCGAAGGCATGGCCGATCGCGACATCCTGCCGGCCGGCGCGGCCGAACGCTCCGAAAAGCTCAAGCAGGACGTCATCGACACCCGCAAGCCGGCCCGGTTCGAGCTGTCGACGATCAAGGGCGCCTCGGTGCGCTGGTTCGACATCCGCATCGACGTCGACGAGAACGAAGCCGGCGAGGTCTGCGGGATCATCGGCACCTCGGTGGAGATCACCGAGCAGAAACGCCGCGAAGACACGCTCAAGACGCTGCTGCGCGAGCTGTCGCACCGGTCGAAGAATCTCCTGGCCATCATCCAGAGCCTGGCGAGCCAGACCGCGCGCCATTCCGTCACCGTCCCCGAGTTCCTCGTCCGCTTCCGCGGCCGTATCCAGTCGCTGGCCTCCTCGCAGGACATCGTCACCGACGCCGACTGGCGCGGCGCCGACCTGATGAGCCTCGTGCGGATGCAGGTCGAGCGTTATGCGCCGGACGGAATGGACCAGATCGCGGTGGACGCGCTCGACGTCTATCTGTCGCCGACGGCGTCGCTCCATGTCGGGCTGGCGCTGCACGAACTGGCGGTGAACGCGGCCTCCTACGGATCGCTGTCGGTTCCTGGCGGCTCCGTCTCGATCCGTGCCAGCTTCGACTGGCGCGGCGACGATCAGGTGATCGTCTTCGTCTGGCAGGAGCGCAACGGGCCGCGGGTGCGGCTGGAGCGCGACCCGCGCTTCGGTACCTCGACGCTCGAGCGCATCGTTCCGAACGCCGTCGGCGGCGAAGCGAGGCTCGAATATCTCCCCGACGGGATCCGTTACACGCTGGTCATCCCGGCGGCGCAATACGAGATCACCTCCAACGGCCGGCGCGATTCCGCCTGACGCCGGTTTTCGTAAGGCCGTCGTAACGTAAGCTTCGGGACACGGCCCCGTGATCATGTAGTTCCGGAAAAATCGCGATCCGAACCTACCGCTGTGGAACCTCTCTGCCGAAGGCCCGTTGTAGAGCCAAAGGAGAGGTTCGATGGAACACGTTGCTGCTTTCATGCTGCTGGTCGGATGTTCAGGCGATGCTTCCGTCTGCAAGGAAATTCCGGTTCCCGTCCCCGCATACGAAACCGTTGCCGAATGCCAGCAGGATCTGGGTCTGCAGATCCGCTTGAGCGGTTCGGAACAGCGCAAGGTCTACGGCGCCTGCAAGGCTGTCGACGAAGAGGTCTTCGAGCAGTCCGCGTCCATCGACTGGGCGGTCAGTCGGGACGGTCAGTTGCTGATCACCTTCGACGCCGAGCCGCAGATGGTCGCCTCGCGCTAAGGATCGTTCGACCGGATCGGCCGGGGGATACGATCGTGCACGGGTGATGGAACCAAAACGATAGCGTAGCGTTCCGTGGTGGGACGACTGTGTTTGTGAGAGGTGGAAATATGTTCAAGAAGCTTTCGATCGCGGCTGTCGCCGCACTGACCCTGGCGGCAGCAGGCTGCACGACCGAAGATCGCTACACCGCAGGCGGTGCGGCGCTCGGCGGCCTCGGCGGCGCGGCGATCGGAGCGGGCGTGAGCGGCAATGCCGAAGGCGCGCTGATTGGCGGCGCGATCGGCGCGGCCGGTGGCGCCATCGCGGGTAACGTGATTGGCCGCTCCCAGGAGCGCGAAGGTTACTGCCGCTATTCGGACGGTAACATCTACCGCTGCCCGGACGGCTATTGATTTCATCGGGTCTCGCGACCCGCTGACGAGAATGACGGTCGTCGAGCTTGCGCTCGGCGGCCGTTTTTCGTTTGGGTGCACGGACAGCTATTCGCGGATCAGGGGAATCTGGCTCACATGACGAAGGATTGCCGACAGGCACCGGGAAAGCGGCGCGCGCCGGCTCTCATTGCGCGCGGAGCCGCAATGGCCGGCCTGCTGCTCGTCTCGGGATGTTCGGGCACGGGATTGCCGCCGGTCTTCGGCGCGGTGTTCGGACTGGAGGGCGCGGAGGATGCACCCTACCGCGTCGGGCGCCTTCCGGAGGTCGCCGCGGAGCCAGGCGACCGGGTCATCGGCCAGGCCGCCAATGCCGCCGGCCAGTGCATCTATGTGCGCGGCAACAGCAATCTGCGGTTCCGTTCATCCTGCCCGGACGGATACAGGCTCTAACGCTCGCGATCTGCGCCGACCGGGTTCAGTCCGCTTGGCCACGAACGAGCGAAACAAACGCGTCGCGATAGCCGTGCGCGGCTGCATCGAAGCCGAACTCGATCCGCGCCATGCGATCGCCGCGGATGATTTCGAACCCGAAGCGATCCATGGTCGCGATGCGCCATCCGTCTCCCTGGACCCCGGCCGACGCGGCCAGCGTGTCGATGGCGTCGCGGTGGTCGTCGTTCATGTGGTCGCGGGCGCGCATTGCCGTCGCCGCAAGTTCCGGCGCAGGCGGGTCGACGAGGTCGGCCCGTTCGAGGGCGAAGGCGCGGGCAAAGCCGCCATTGAGCGAAGCGGTCTCCGGCTCCAGCCGGATCATCCGGAAATCTGCGAAGGCCGCGTAGAGTGCTGCCTTCGGGTGTCGCGCCAGGAAGCGGTCCCGCAGCGCCTGCCGCTCGGGATCTTCCGCCGCAATGACGCTGGCGGTTGCGAAGACCGTGAGCCGGGGATGGGCGAGGGGATCGCCCTTGCCGGGGCGCGACACCAGCAGCGAGCAGCGCCGGTCGGCGTCGAGCGCCGCGGAATGCAGCGCCAGCGCGGAGACGAGCAGGAGCGGGCGTCCCTCGAAGTCCGTTGCGACGAGAACGAGGCTCGCGGACGGATGTCCGTCCCCGGGTCGCAGCACCGCCAGCATCCCGTCCCGCGCGCCGCGCAGCAGCGAACGTGCCAGCTGCCGGACCGAATCATCCACGTGCTGCAGGACGGATTGCGCGGAATCGCCGGCGCGCGGCGCGGGCGCGGCGTCCCGTTCTGCAGGGGCGGCGGGGGGCTCGGATGGTGCGGTGCGATCGGTCATCCCGGCAGACTAGCCCGGCGCGCGGCGATGCGCATCAGGACGGGCGGCGTTGCATTAAGTCCGGGCACCCCGGTTGGATATCGCCGCCGAGGCACGATATCAGCGCAGAAGCATCAAGCACACGAGCACGGGGCCGAGCCGGGGCGAACGCGCCGGCGTCGTCCGCATGGACCGCTTAATGCCTGGCAAGGCAGCGGCGGATCGGCGGGCGCGGCCAGACCGAAGGAGCCGAGAATGAGCGAAGCGCAGAAGTCGCGCATCCTGACCATCCTGAAAGCGATGGACGCGCCGGACGGCAAGGGCGACGTCGTTTCGCGCGACATGGTCTCCGACATCTTCATCGCCGACGGCAAGGCGTTCTTCTCGCTGTCGGTTCCCACGACGGAAGCGGAGCGCTTCGAGCCGTTCTGCCGCAGCATCGAAAGCGCCGTTGCGGGCGTCGACGGAATTACCAGCGCACTGGTCGCGCTGACCGCCGAACGCCCCGCCGGCTCGACGCCCGAGCGGACGGCGCCGTCCGCCCGTCCGGGGCAGGCGATCCGGCAGGGCGAGGCGCCCTCGTCGCCGGCCCCGCAGCGTCAGCCGTCGCAGAAGCCCGGCATTCCCGGCATTGCCCGCATCGTTGCCGTCGCGTCGGGCAAGGGCGGCGTCGGCAAGTCGACGACCGCAGTCAACCTGGCGCTCGGCTTTGCCGCGGTCGGCATGAAGGTCGGCATTCTCGACGCCGACATCTACGGCCCGTCGATCCCGCGTCTGCTCAATCTGAAAGGCAAGCCGCGCACCTCCGGTGGGCGCACCATGATCCCGCTCGAGGCCTACGGGCTGAAGGCGATGTCCATGGGCTTCCTCGTCGACGAGGAAGTGCCGATGATCTGGCGCGGGCCAATGGTGATGTCGGCGCTGACCCAGATGCTGCGCGAAGTGGAATGGGGCGAGCTGGACATTCTGGTCGTCGACATGCCGCCGGGCACCGGCGACGCCCAGCTCACCATGGCGCAGAACGTGCCTTTGGCCGGGGCAGTCATCGTCTCGACGCCGCAGGACCTGGCCCTGATCGACGCCCGCAAGGGGCTCGCCATGTTCCAGAAGGTCGATGTTCCCGTGCTCGGCATCGTCGAGAACATGAGCTATTTCATCGCACCCGATACCGGCCACCGCTACGACATCTTCGGCCATGGCGGCGCCCGCGACGAGGCCGAGCGGCTGGGCGTGCCGTTCCTCGGCGAGGTGCCGATCGAGATGGCGATCCGCGAGAGCTCCGACAGCGGCCACCCGGTCGTCGCCGGGGATCCGGACGGCCCGCATGCCGCCATCTACAAGGACATCGCCGCGCGCACGCTGGCCCGCCTGGAACTGGGCGCCCATGCGGCGCCGGCTCCCGAGATCGTTTTTGAGTAACTGGTCAAAAATTGCGCTTGCATGATTTTTGCAAAACTTGTGGGATGCCGGCCTCCGCGGACTCTCCGTCCGCATCGCTATTCGGGAGATGTCATCCATGAAGTTTGCAACCCGGCTGCTGGCCGCGACCGCGTTGACCATGGCGCTCGGCTCGGCCGCATCGGCCAAGACGCTCGTCTATTGCTCGGAAGGGTCGCCCGAGGGTTTCGATCCGGCGCTCTACACCGCCGGCACCACCTTCGACGCGGCGTCGCGCACGGTCTATAACCGCCTCGTCGAGTTCAAGCACGGCTCCACCGAGATCGAGCCGGGCCTCGCCGAATCCTGGGAAGTCTCCGAGGACGGCAAGGAATACACCTTCAAGCTGCGCGCCGACGCGCAGTTCCAGACCACCGACTTCTTCACGCCGACCCGGCCGCTCAACGCCGACGACGTGATCTACTCCTTCGAGCGTCAGCTGAAGTCCGACAATCCGTGGAACCAGTATGTGACCGGCGCGAGCTGGGAATATGCCAACGGCATGGGCTTCCCGGACCTGATCGAGTCGATCGAGAAGGTCGATGACCTGACCGTCAAGTTCACGCTGACCCGGCCCGAAGCGCCGTTCCTGGCCGATCTGGCAATGGACTTCGCCTCGATCATGTCGAAGGAATATGCCGACAAGCTGGAAGCTGACGGCAACATGGCCATGCTGAACCAGCAGCCGCTGGGCACCGGTCCGTTCCAGTTCGTCGCCTATCAGCCTGACGCAGTGATCCGCTATGGCGCGCATCCGGACTACTGGGCCGGCAAGCAGCCGATCGACGACCTGGTCTTCGCCATCACCACCGACGCTTCGGTCCGCGCCCAGAAGCTGCTGGCCGGCGAATGCCACATCATGCCGTATCCGAACGCCGCCGACGTTGAGTCGATGCAGGCAAACGAGAACCTGACGGTTCTCGAGCAGGAAGGCCTGAACGTCGCCTATCTCGCCTACAACACCACCCAGGCGCCCTTCGACAAGGTCGAGGTCCGCAAGGCACTGAACAAGGCGGTCAACAAGCAGGCGATCGTCGACGCCGTGTTCCAGGGCGCCGCCACCGTCGCCAAGAACCCGATCCCGCCGACGATGTGGTCCTATGACGACACCATTGAGGACGACACCTACGATCCGGAAGCCGCCAAGAAGATGCTTGAGGAGGCCGGCGTCACCGATCTCTCCATGAAGCTCTGGGCGATGCCGGTGAGCCGTCCCTACATGCTCAACGCGCGCCGCGCGGCCGAGCTGATGCAGGCCGATCTGCAGAAGGTCGGCGTGACGTCGGAGATCGTCTCCTACGAGTGGGGCGAGTATCTGGACAAGTCGAAGGCCGCGGACCGCGACGGTGCCGTGATGCTCGGCTGGACCGGTGACAATGGCGACCCGGACAACTTCCTCGACACGCTGCTCGGCTGCGATGCCGTCGGCGGCAACAACCGCGCCCAGTGGTGCAACGAGGAGTTCGATTCGCTGGTCAGCAAGGCCAAGGAAACCTCGGACCAGGCCGAACGCGTCGAGCTCTACAAGCAGGCGCAGAAGGTCTTCAAGGAAGAGGCGCCCTGGATGACCATCGACCATTCGACGGTGTTCATGCCGATGCAGAAGTCGGTCCAGAACTTCGTCCAGGACCCGCTCGGCTATCACCGCTTCGACGGCGTCGACATCGCCGAATAACTTCGGCGCGACATTGCGAGCATGGAACGGGGCGGCATCGAGCCGCCCCGTTTGCGTTGTGCGCCTGGCATCCGTCGCCGATGCCGGGGCAAAACGCTAAGCGGTTGAAAAGACGCAGAACTCCTGCCTTTTCCGGGTTCGCTTTGGTGCCGCGATGGTGTAGGACGCTGCCGCGAGACCGCTACCGGCCTCACCCAAAACATGCGACAAGCCAATATGCAGCGCTTTCTTCTCTCCCGCCTACTGGTCCTGATCCCGACCTTCATCGGTGTCTCGATCGTCGCCTTCGCCTTCATCCGGCTTCTGCCGGGCGATCCCGTGGCGCTGATGGCCGGCGAGCGGGTCATGGACCCGGAGCGCCACGCGGCGATCATGCAGCAGCTCGGCTACGATCGGCCGCTCTTCGTCCAGTATTTCGACTATCTGTTCGGCCTGTTCCAGGGCGATTTCGGCACCTCCATCGTCACCAAGCGCGGCGTGGCCGGCGAGTTCTTCACGCTGTTCCCGGCGACGCTCGAACTGTCGTTCTGCGCCATCGTGATCGCCATCTGCCTCGGCATTCCGGCCGGCGTGATCGCGGCGGTGAAGCGGGGATCCTGGTTCGACCAGAGCGTCATGGGCGCGGCGCTCGTCGGCTATTCCATGCCGATCTTCTGGTGGGGCCTGCTGCTGATCATCCTGTTCTCCGGCACCCTGCAGTGGACGCCGGTCTCCGGCCGCATCTCGCTGCTCTACTATTTCCCCGCCGAGACCGGCTTCATGCTGATCGATTCGCTGCTGTCGGGTCAGAAGGGCGCCTTCACCTCGGCGCTGTCGCATCTCGTCCTGCCGTCGATCGTCCTTGCGACGATCCCGCTCGCGGTCATCGCCCGGCAGACCCGGTCGGCCATGCTGGAGGTTCTCGGCGAGGACTATGTCCGCACCGCCCGTGCCAAGGGCCTCGCCCGCAAGCGCGTCGTCGGTGTCCATGCACTGCGCAACGCCCTGATCCCGGTCGTCACCACCATCGGCCTGCAGGTCGGCGTGCTCATGGCCGGCGCGATCCTCACCGAGACGATCTTTTCGTGGCCCGGCATCGGCAAGTGGATGGTCGACAGCGTCTTCCGGCGCGACTACCCGGTCGTCCAGGGCGGCCTGTTGCTGATCGCCATGATGATCATGCTCGTCAATCTGATCGTCGATCTCCTGTACGGCGTCATCAATCCCCGCGTTCGGGCGAAGTAGGAGGCGAGCGATGAGCCATATCGAAGCCCAGGAAGCCGCCGAAGGCGTTGGCACCGATATTCCGGACCGCAAGCCGGCCAAGAGCGTGCGCCGGCAGATGCTGGCCGAGTTCTGGTTCTATTTCTCCGAGAACAAGGGCGCGGTGGTCGGCCTCGTCGTGTTCCTGACGATCGTCTTCATCGCCCTGGCGGCGCCGCTGCTGGCGCCGCATTCGGCCGTTCTGACGAACTCCAACGCGCAGCTGCTGCCGCCGGCCTGGCAGGAGGGCGGCCAGTGGGCCTATTTCCTCGGCACCGACGCCATCGGGCGCGATATCCTCTCGCGGCTGATCTACGGCTCGCGCTATTCGCTGTTCATCGGCGTCGTGGTCGTCGTCATCGCGGTGAGTGTCGGCATCGCCGTCGGCCTGATCGCCGGCTATGTCGGCGGCTGGGTCGACACGGTGATCATGCGGGTGATGGACATCATCCTCGCCTTTCCCTCGCTGTTGCTGGCGCTGGTTCTCGTGGCGGTGCTCGGGCCGGGCCTGACCAATGCGATGATCGCCATCTCGCTCGTCCTCCAGCCGCATTTCGTCCGCCTGACGCGCGCCTCGGTCCTCGCCGAGAAGCAGCGCGAATACGTCACTGCCGCCCGCGTCGTCGGCGCCGGACCGCTGCGGCTGATGCTGGTGACGATCCTGCCCAATTGTCTCGGACCGCTGATCGTCCAGGCGACCTTGTCCTTCTCCAACGCCATCCTCGACGCAGCGGCGCTGGGCTTCCTCGGCATGGGCGCGCAGCCGCCGACGCCGGAATGGGGCACCATGCTGGCGGAGGCACGCGAGTTCATCCTGCGCGCCTGGTGGGTCGTGACCTTCCCGGGCCTCGCCATCCTGATCACGGTGCTCGCGATCAACCTCGTCGGCGACGGCCTGCGCGATGCGCTGGACCCGAAGATGAAGCGAAGCTGACAGCCATGCCCCTGCTTTCCATCCGAAATCTGTCGGTGACCTTCGACACCGCCTCCGGTCCATTCAAGGCGGTCGATGGCATCGACCTCGTCATCGATTCCGGCGAAGTGCTCGGCATCGTCGGCGAGTCCGGTTCCGGCAAGTCCGTGGCCATGCTCGGCCTGATGGGCCTGCTGCCGCCGTCGGCGACCGTGACCGCCGACGAGATCTCCTTCGAGGGGCGCGACATGCAGGCGATGACGGCCCGCGAGCGCCGCAAGATCATCGGCCGCGACATCGCGATGATCTTCCAGGAGCCGGTGGCCAGCCTCAATCCGTGCTTCAATGTCGGCTACCAGATCAAGGAAGCGCTGAAGGCGCATACCGATCTCGACCGCAAGGCGCGGCAGGCGCGGGCCGTCGAACTGCTGCAGCTCGTCGGCATTCCCGAACCCGAGCGGCGGCTGACGGCCTTCCCGCACCAGCTGTCGGGCGGCATGAGTCAGCGCGTGATGATCGCCATGGCCACCGCCTGCAATCCCAAGCTGCTGATCGCCGACGAGCCGACCACCGCGCTCGACGTCACCATCCAGGCGCAGATCCTCGATCTCCTGCTCGACCTGCAGAAGCAGCACGGCATGGCGATGATCCTGATCACCCATGACATGGGCGTCATCGCGGAAACCGCCGAGCGGGTGGTGGTGCAATATGCCGGCCAGCAGGTCGAGCGTCAGCCGGTGGCGACCCTCTTCGACGAA
Source organism: Aurantimonas sp. (assembly GCF_964217435.1). Lineage (NCBI taxonomy): Bacteria > Pseudomonadati > Pseudomonadota > Alphaproteobacteria > Hyphomicrobiales > Aurantimonadaceae > Aurantimonas > Aurantimonas sp. Next base: position 53,873 of record NZ_CAXPJM010000027.1, read on the forward strand.
CCGCATCACCCCTATACGGCGGCCCTTCTCTCGGCGATTCCCGAGCGGGCGACGGGCACGCGCCTGCCGACCATTCCGGGCGTGGTGCCGGGGCAAGGCGACCGGCCGGATGGCTGCCTGTTCAATCCGCGCTGCCCGAAGGCCGACGACGTCTGCCGCACGGTCGTGCCGCCGCGCCAGCCGCCGGTGCTGGGCGAGGCGCTCTGCCATTATCCGCTGGGCGCCGATCCGCGCGCGCCGGGCGACGTGCCGGCGGGCTTCGGCCCGGATGGTGGCTTCCAGGAAGGGGCGGGCCGCCCCGCCGATATCGCAACGGATCTGCGGGGAGACGCACGATGACCGCAATCGTCACCGCGACCGATCTCAGCCAGTCCTACGAGGTCCGGCGCGGCATGTTCCAGAAGCCGCTCGACCTGCGGGCGGTGAAGGAGGCCAATTTCGTCGTCGAGGAGGGGGAGACCCTCGCCATCGTCGGCGAATCCGGCTGCGGCAAGTCCACCCTCGCGCGCATGCTGACGATGATCGAGACCCCGTCCGAGGGCGTGCTCGACATCGACGGCGTCCGCGTGTCCGGCAAGGACAAGGGCGACGTCAAGAAGCTCCGCTCCACCGTGCAGATCGTCTTCCAGAACCCCTATGGCGCGCTCAATCCGCGCCAGAAGGTCGGAACGATCATCGAGGAGCCGCTGAAGATCAACACCAATTTGTCGTCGGCCGAGCGGCGCCGGAAGGCCGAGGCGGCCCTTGCCGAGGTGGGGCTGCGTCCGGAGCATTACGCCCGCTATCCGCACATGTTCTCCGGTGGCCAGCGTCAGCGCATCGCGATCGCCCGGGCGATCATCCTGGAGCCGAAGATCCTCGTCCTCGACGAGCCGGTCTCGGCCCTCGACGTGTCGATCCAGGCGCAGATCCTGAACCTCCTGGCCGATCTGCAGGAGCGGCTCGGCCTGACCTACATCTTCATCAGCCACGATCTGTCGGTGGTTCGGCACGTCGCCGACCGGGTGATGGTCATGTATCTCGGCCGTCCGGTCGAGATCGCGCCGGTCGACGCGCTCTACGCCAACCCGCTGCACCCCTATACGCGCGCGCTGCTGTCGGCGACGCCGGCGACGCGGCCGAGCGACCGCGGTGAGCGTATCCGCCTGTCCGGCGAATTGCCGTCGCCTTTCGACCCGCCGCCGGGCTGTTCGTTCAACCCGCGCTGTCCCTATGCCAACGAGCGCTGCCGCTCCGAGCTGCCGGTGCTGACCCAGCATGGCGAGACCAAGGTCGCCTGTTTCGCGGTCGACGAAGGCCGGCTTCCGCCGCCCTGATCGGGCGGGGCGGGGCAGGAACCTGCCGATCCGTTTCCGTGATGCTGAGCAGGCCGGTGATCAGCCGGCCTGATGCCGCTCCAGCGCGTCGACGATGTCCTGCGGGCCGATCTGGCCGAGGATTTCGCCCTTGCGCGCGACCACCACGGTGCCCTTGCCCTGGCTCACGGCGGACATGACCTTCTGCAGCGGCGTGCCGGGTTCGGCCATCTGCGCGACATTGGCGGGGCTGGCCTCGCCCGTGCGGTCGTAGGGCTTCATCACGTCGGCCGCCGTCAGGACGTTGAGCGGGTTCATGTGGGCGACGAAGTCGGCGACATAGTCGTCGGCCGGGCGCAGCACGATGTCCTGCGCGGTGCCGACCTGGACGATGCGGCCGCCTTCCATGATCGCGATCCGATTGCCGATCTTGAACGCCTCGTCGAGATCGTGGCTGACGAAGATGATGGTCTTCTTCAACCGCTGCTGGATTTCCAGAAGCTCGTCCTGAAGCCGCGAACGGATCAGCGGATCGAGGGCCGAGAACGGCTCGTCCATCAGGAGGATCGGCGCGTTGGTGGCGAAGGCGCGGGCAAGGCCGACGCGTTGCTGCATGCCGCCGGACAGTTCGCCAACGCGGCTGTCCACCCAGTCGCCGAGGCCGACGAGCTCGAGCTGCTCGACGACGCGCTCGCGGCGCTGGCTGCGCGGCACGCCGGAAAACTCCAGCCCGAGGCCGACATTGTCGGCCACCGTGCGCCAGGGCAGCAGGGCGAATTGCTGGAACACCATCGCCACTTCGTGGCGGCGCAGATCCCGTAGCCGCTTGGCGCCGCAATCCTTGGGGTCGACGATGCCCTTGCCCGTATCGATCAGCACCTTGCCGCGGGTGATCGGGGCGAGGCCGTTGACCGCCCGCAGAAGTGTCGACTTGCCGGATCCCGACAGGCCCATCAGCACGGCGATCTCGCCCTCCTGGATGTCGAGGGAGGCATCGGCAACGCCGAGGGTCACGCCGGTCTCGTCGCGGATCTCGGCCCGGCTCTTGCCGGCATCGACCAGCGGCAGCGCCTGCTCGGGATTGCGACCGAAGACGATCGAGACGTTCTGGAAGGATACGATCGGGCTCATGAACGGCCTTCCTCGTCGATGCGGAAAAAGCGATCGAGGATGATCGCCAGGAGCACGATCGCCAGCCCGGCCTCGAAGCCCTGGCCGATATTGATCGTGTTCAGGGCCCGCAGCACCGGCACGCCGAGGCCCGGTGCGCCGACGAGGGCGGCGATCACCACCATCGACAGGGACAGCATGATGGTCTGGGTCAGCCCGGCCATGATCTGCGGCAGGGCATAGGGGATCTCGATGGTCATCAGGCGCTGCATCGGCGTGGCGCCGAAGGCGTCACCCGCTTCGAGAAGCTGGCGCGGCGTCGAGGCGATGCCGAGGCGCGTCAGCCGGATCGGTGAGGGCAGGGCGAAGATCACCGTCGCCACCAGGCCCGGCACCAGGCCGAGGCCGAACAGGATCAGCGCCGGGATCAGATAGACGAAGGTCGGGATCGTCTGCATCAGGTCGAGGATCGGCCGCAGGATGGCGTAGAGCCATTCGCGCCGGGCCGCCGCCACGCCCACCGGTACGCCGATGAGCATGCAGACGGCGGTCGAGGCCAGCACCAGCGCCAGCGTCTCCGTCGTCTCCTCCCAGAAGCCGAGATTGATGATCAGCAGCAGGCCGGCCACCGTGAAGATGACGATCGGGATCGAGCGCCGTGCGGCATAGGCGATGGCGGCGAAGACCGCGACGACGATCAGCGGATGCGGCCATTGCAGGATGTACAGGATGGCATCGATGAAGGCGCCCAGCCCGTCGCGGATCGCGTCGAAGAAGAACGTGAAATTGGCGGTCAGCCAATCGACGAAGGCTTCGGCGTAATCGCCGATGGGGAGCGGGTGATCTACGAGCCACTGCACGGGCAATAGGGTCCTTCAGGGTCGCGTCACGGCGGATGAGGCGCCGTGACGGCAGGATGTCGGCGCGAGACTGGCCGTTTCGGCCGGGCGTCCGGGATCAGATCGGACGCCTAATGCGGGAGGCAGTCCGGACCACGAGCGGCCCGGCCTGCCAATGCCAGGGAAGGCCGGCGCCGGCCGGCCTTCGTCAGGCGTTCTGCGGCTTACGACAGGCCGAGATAGGCCTTGACCGCCGGCAGGCCATCTTCGCCATCCTTGGTCTTCACGCCCCCGAGCCAGGTTGCGATCTGCTCGGGATTGGCCTTCAGCCATTCCTGGGCCGCCGCTTCCGGCTTCTCGCCATCGTCGAGGATCGCGCCCATCACGGCATTCTCCATCTCCAGCGAGAAGGTGAGGTCGGAGAGCAGCGCCCCGACATTCGGGCACTCTTCGAGATAGCCCTTGCGCACAGTGGTGTGGACCGTGGCGCCGCCGAAGTCGGGGCCGAAGAAATCGTCGCCGCCGGCCAGATACTGCAGGTCGAAGTTCTTGTTCATCGGATGCGGCGCCCAGCCGAGGAAGACGATCGGGTCCTCGGAGCGGGTGGCGCGGGCGACCTGGCTGAGCATGCCCTGCTCGGAGGATTCCACGATGTCGAAGTCGCCGAGATCGAAGGCGTCCTTCTCGATCATGTCGAGGATCAGGCGGTTGCCGTCATTGCCCGGCTCGATGCCGTAGATCTTGCCGTCCAGCTGGTCGGAGAACTTGGCGATGTCGGCGAAGCTCTTGAGCCCCTCGTCGAACAGGTACTGCGGCACCGCCAGCGTGTACTTGGCGCCAGTCAGGTTGGTCTTCACGTCCTCGACCGACCCGTCCTCGAGATAGGGTGCGATGTCGGCCTGCATGGAGGGCATCCAGTTGCCGAGGAAGACGTCGATGTCCTCGTTCTTCATGGAGGCGAAGGTGACCGGCACCGACAGGACCTTGGTGTCGGTGTCATAGCCGAGGCCCTTGAGGATTTCCGTCGTGACGGCGGTCGTCGCCGTGATGTCCGTCCAGCCGACATCGGAGAAGCGAACCGTCGAACAGGACTCCGCTTCCTGGGCGAGCGCCGGGGTGCCGATGAAAGCGGTGCCGAGCATGGCGGCTGCGAACATTCGGGAAAGCTTCATGGGAATCGTCTCCTGGTCGGCAGGCCGGGGACGCTGGGCACGCCCCGCTGCTGCATGAATGTGATGGCGATTGTTATTGCCGCGGTAGCCCGTGAACGCAACAGTTCGCAGGACTTATTGTCGACCAGGGCGACGCCTCGCGCGGCCCCGAACAGCCGGGAATCCCGGGCTTTTGGGTCTGGATGCGGGATCGTCCTTCACACGCCGTTCGGGCATTTTCCGCAATGGCGGGCATGTCTCCTCGCAGCATCAACTGTGCGAATTTGGCACGGTCCGTAGCAAAATAGTGACAGCGTCTTGCGGCGACTTGGGTTACAGTCTGGATATTGCGGTATTGGACGGACGGGGAGCCCGACTTCATCCTCCCTGTTGACGGGCTCGTTCGACACCACAGCCGCGATACCGATCCGAGTGCGGTGTTCCTCCTCCCAACGCCGCCCATCGTGATCATGGAATGAAGAGCCCGGTGCGCCTGCGCCCGGGCTCTTTCCGTTTCAGCCTTCCGGCATCCGCCATGGCCAGCCGGCTTCCTGTCCGGCCGCTGCATCAAGTGCGGCTTATCGCGGGATAGGAAATCCTGACGCGGACAGGCATTGGCATTGGCGCGTCGGGCTGCCTATGGTCGCCTGCGAGGCAGACCAGACAGGGAGAACCGGGCTTGGCCGAGATCAAAACCGACATCGCCATTGCGCGTGCCGCGGCGAAGAAGCCGATCCGCGAGATCGCAGCCAAGCTGGGCATCGCGGAAGAGGACATCGTCCCCTACGGCCACGACAAGGCGAAGATCTCCGCCCCGTTCATCAAGTCGCTGCAGGATCGGCCGGACGGCAAGCTGATCCTCGTCACCGCGATCAATCCGACGCCGGCCGGCGAGGGCAAGACCACCACCACGGTCGGGCTTGGCGACGGCCTCAACCGGATCGGCAAACGCGCTGCGATCTGCATCCGCGAAGCCTCCCTCGGCCCCAATTTCGGCATGAAAGGCGGTGCGGCCGGCGGCGGCTACGCGCAGATCGTGCCGATGGAGGACATGAACCTCCACTTCACCGGCGACTTCCACGCCATCACCACCGCCCACAATCTCCTGTCTGCGATGATCGACAACCACATCTACTGGGGCAACGCCCTGGAGATCGACACCCGCCGCGTGACCTGGCGCCGGGTGATGGACATGAACGACCGGGCGCTGCGCGGCATCGTCGCCTCCCTCGGCGGTGTCGCCAACGGGTACCCGCGCGAGACCGGCTTCGACATCACCGTCGCCTCGGAGGTCATGGCGATCCTGTGCCTGTCCAAGGACCTTGCCGATCTGGAAAAACGCCTGGGCGCGATCATCGTCGGCTACCGCCGCGACAAGAGCGCGGTCTATGCGCGCGACCTGAAGGCGGACGGCGCCATGGCGGTCCTCCTCAAGGACGCCATGCAGCCCAACCTCGTCCAGACGCTGGAGAACAACCCGGCCTTCGTCCATGGCGGCCCTTTCGCCAACATCGCCCATGGCTGCAATTCGGTGGTCGCCACGACGACGGCGCTGAAACTCGCCGACTATGTGGTGACCGAAGCCGGCTTCGGCGCCGATCTCGGTGCCGAGAAGTTCTTCGACATCAAGTGCCGCAAGGCCGGGCTGAAACCGGCGGCGACCGTGATCGTTGCCACCGTCCGGGCGCTGAAGATGAATGGCGGCGTCGCCAAGGACGCGCTCGGGACCGAGGATGTCGAAGCGGTGATGCGCGGCTGCGCCAATCTCGGCCGGCATATCGAGAACATCCGTCAGTTCGGCGTGCCCGCCACCGTGGCGATCAATCATTTCGTCACCGACACGGATGCCGAGATCGAGGCCATCAAGGCCTATGTCGCGGAACTTGGGGAGGAGGCCATCGTCTGTCGCCACTGGGCCGACGGCTCGGCCGGTATCGAGGAGCTGGCGCACCGGGTCGTCGCGCTCGCCGACAGCGGTGCGTCGCAATTCGCGCCACTCTATCCCGACAAGATGAGCCTGTTCGACAAGATCGAGACCGTGGTCAAGCGCATCTATCGCGGCGCCGAGGCGACTGCCGACAAGAGCGTCCGCGACCAGCTCACCGCCTGGGAGGAGGCCGGCTATGGCGACCTGCCGGTCTGCATGGCCAAGACGCAATATTCCTTCTCCACCGACCCGACCCTGCGCGGCGCCCCGGACGGCCACACCGTTCATATCCGCGAAGTGCGCCTGTCCGCCGGGGCCGGCTTCGTCGTCGCCATCTGCGGGGAGATCATGACCATGCCCGGGCTGCCCTCGAAACCGGCTGCCGAGACGATCCGCCTGAATGCCGACGGCGAGGTCGAAGGGCTGTTCTGATCGCCGACAGGGACCGGCCGGTTTCGCGATCGTCCGTCACGACAGCGTTGCCGTCCTTCGCATAGGACGGTAGCCCCATGAGTGGGAACGTAGGCGGCTCGCCCTTTGCGCACGCCCGCACTATTCTCCGGCCGTCCGCAGTCCAGCCATGAGCCTTGCATGTCCGCCATCTCGCTCGCCGCCGTCACCAAACGTTTCGGCGAGACCGCGGCCGTCGACGACGTCTCCCTCGAGATCCGGGCGGGCGAGTTCGTCGCGCTGCTCGGTGCGTCGGGCTGCGGCAAGACGACCCTGCTTCGCCTGATCGCCGGCTTCGACACGCTGTCCGGTGGTGCGATCCGCTTCGATGGGGCGCTGGTGGCGGGCGACGGCCGGCATGTGCCGCCGGAGGACCGCAATGTCGGTATCGTCTTCCAGTCCTATGCGCTCTGGCCGCATATGAGCGTGGCCGAGAATGTCGGCTATCCGCTGCGGGTGCGGGGCCTGAAGGGAACGGCGCGGGCCGGAAAGGTCGCCGAGGCTCTGGCGGCGGTCGACCTGACCGGTTTCGAGGCGCGGCGTCCGGCCGATCTGTCCGGTGGGCAGCGTCAGCGTGTGGCGTTGGCGCGGTGCCTTGCCATGGACCCGGCAGTGGTGCTGCTCGACGAGCCGCTGGCCAATCTCGACGTCAATCTGCGCGCCTCGATGGAAGACACTTTCCGCGAATTCCACCAGCGCACTGGCGCGACCATGGTCTATGTCACCCACGACCAGGCCGAGGCGATGGCCATGGCCGACCGTGTGGCGGTGATGGAGGCGGGTAGGATCCTGCAGGTCGCGGACCCGGTGACGCTGTATGCCGAGCCGGGCTCGCAGCAGGTGGCCCGGTTCGTCGGCAACGGCCAGATCGTCGATGGCCGCATCCTGCGCGGGCTCGGGCCGGACCGCATCGCCGTCCAGCTGTTCGGCAGCGAGGTGGCGGTGCGGTGCCAGCCGGACGCCATGCCGGCGACCGGCACCACTGCACGTCTGTGCCTGCGGCCCGAACATCTGGAGCCGACCGAGGGCGCCGGCTTTGCCGCGACCGTCCGCAAGGCAACCTTCAAGGGCTCGCATGTGATCCTCGACGTGTCGCCGGAGGCAGCGCCCGAGACCGTGCTGCCGGTCTGGGCTCCGCATCTGGCGGCCATCGGCAGCACGATCCGGGTCAGGGCGAAGGATGGCTGGCTGCTGCCGTCCGGTCACAAGTCTGCGGTGAAGCCGGCACGCGCGGCCTGACCCGGCGGTCGGCTGGTCAGTCGGTCCAGGGCAGGACGCCGCGCGGCAGGCGCCGCGCAAACAGCGCCGTCACGCCCATGATCGCGACAATGGCCACCACCGTGACCACCGCCACTGCCGAGGCCAGCACCGTTGCGCCGGAATCGTCGAGATTGAAGACCACGACGCCGAGCGTCTCGTTGCCCGCCGACCACAACAGCGCCGAGACGGTCAGTTCGTTGAAGCTGGTCATGAAGGTGAGGATCGCGCCCGCCGCCGCGGCCGGCGCGAGCAGCGGGAAGACCACCGTGCGCAGCCGGAACAGATAGCGTGCGCCGGTCATGCGCGCAGCTTCCTCCAATGCCCGGTCCACCTGCTGCACCGCCCCCACGACGGGGCGCAGCGACAGGGTCAGGAAGCGCGCCAGATAGGCGAAGAAGATGATCCAGATCGTGTTGTAGAGGCTGATGCCGAGCACCGGCAGCGGCATGATGAAGATCAGGATCGCGGCGATGCCGAGCACGATGCCGGGCAGGGCGTAGGGCAGTTCCGCCATCATCGCCAGGGCATCCAGAAGCCGGCTCTTGCGCCACACGACGAAGGCCGCGAAGGGCACGCAGACCGCGACGAGGAACAGCGAGGTGCCGGCCGCCAGAAGGAACGAGTTGCGGAAGGCGCGCACGGTGGAATCCTGCCGGAACAGCACCTCGGCGTAGTTGGACAAAGTCACCGTCTGGCCGGTCAGCGGCACGCCATAGGCGGTGACCAGCGAGGTCGCGAGGAGCGCGATCAGCGGCACCACCAGAATGGCGACGATGATCGCCCAGGCGAGCGCCTCGGTCGGTCCGCGCCAGCGGCCGAGGGCATAGCGCAGGGCCTGCGCGGGCGCGCCGACGGTGCGATAGTCGCGCTTGCCGATGACCAGCGCCTGCACCGCGAAGCCCACGAAGGCGAGGGCGCCGACGACGATCGACAGCACCGCGACCTGCGAGATGATCGACGGGCCGAAGCTCGCCAGCCGCTGATAGATCAGGGTCGGCAGAACGGTGTAGCCGGCCGGAATGCCGAGCAGCGCCGGAATGCCGAAATTGCCGACCGCCGAGACGAAGGCGAGGGCGCCGCCGGCGACCAGCGGCGGGGTCATCATCGGCAGGACGATGGTCGCCATCACCCGCAGCCGGCCGGCGCCGCAGGCGCGTGCTGCCTCGATCATCTCGCGCGGCAGGCCGCGCAGGCCGGCGCGCACGGCGAGAAACACCAGTGGCGCATGCTGGATGCCGAGTAGCAGGACGATGCCGCCGGGGCTGTAGATCGGGTTTGGCGAGCCGAGCGGCGGCGCCAGGCCCAGCGTGATCAGGAGCGGGCTCGCCGGCCCGAACAATTGCGCCCAGGACAGCGCCGTCACCTGCGGCGGGATCATCAGCGGCAGCAGGAAGCAGAACACCAGCGCCGCCTTGGCGCGGATATCTGTGAGGGCGACGATCAGCGCGAAGAGCGTGCCGAGGACGAGCGAAATCGCCGTGCCGAGCGTGGCCGTGACCAGCGAATGCCAGGCCGCCGTCCAGGTGGAACCGGCGGTGAGCACGGTACGGATATTGGCAAGGTCGGGCGTGCCGCCGGGCGCGAAGGCCTCGACGACGAGCCGCGTGACCGGCAGGACGCTGACGAGGCCGACGAAAACGACGAGAACGGCGAGAGTGATGCTCTCGCCGTTCCAGCGTCTGGCAATGGAAGTGATGGCGGGCAGAGGTCAGCCGCCGAAGAGTTCGGCGAAGCGCTTCTTGTTCGCCTCCTCGTCGGCGAGCGCCTTGGCCGCATCGAAGGGCATCAGCTTGATCGCGTCGCGGGCCGGGAAGCCGGCAGGCGCCTCGACGCCGTCGCGGGCCGGCAGGTAGCCTTGGCTCGCCGCCAGCTTCTGGCCGTCCTCGCTGAGGACGAAATCGACGAAGGCCTTGGCGGCCTCCGGGTTCTGCGCGGTCTTCAGGATCGCGACCGGTTCGGTGACGGCGGAAACGCCTTCCTCGGGGAAGACGAAGTTGACCGGCGAACCGTTCGCAGCTTCCCGGATCGGCAGGAAGTCGACGATCACGCCATAGGGCTTCTCGCCGCCGGCCACCGCCTTCAGGACGCCGCCATTGCCGCCAGACGCCGTGGCGCCGTTTTCGGCGAGCGCCGCGACATAGTCCCAGCCGAGATCGGGGTTCTGGGTGAGCGTGGCCAGATGCACCAGCGCAGCGCCCGAGGTCAGCGGGCTCGGCATGGTCGTCTGGCCCTGAAGCGCCGGGTCCGCCAGGTCCTTCCACGAGGACGGCGTGGTCTCGGCGCGGGTGTTGTTGACGATGCCGGTGGTGATCAGCTTGGTCGAGAAATAGGTCTTGTCGGTGTCGAACAGGCCGTCCGCGAAGCCGGTCGTGTCGGCATCGGCATGGGGCATCAGCCGGTCGTCGCGCTTCAGGCCTTCCATGGTCACGCTGTCGGCGATGAGCAGCACGTCCGGCTGCGGGTTGCCGGCGGCAAACTCGGCCTGCAGCTTGGCCATGACCTTGGTCGTGCCGTCGCGGACCCATTCCACGTCCACATCGGGATGCTTCGCCTTGAAGGCGTCGACGGTCGCCTGGGCGTCCTCGTTCGGCTGGCTCGTATAGAGCACCAGCTTGCCGGACTGGGCGAAGGCCGTGCCGGAGAGGAGAATGGCGGCGAGAGTGGCGGCGGCGAAGCCGAGGCTGCGGATCATGGCGGTCTCCTCAGATCGTGTTCGGGGTTCGCGGAAAGGTCGGCGCCCCACGGGCAGGGCGACTACAGCGCCACCCGTGACAGGAAGATGACGGGCGGTCCAGCGGACGGTGTTGCGGCAATCAGCTGCGGGAATCCTCGACGATCATCCGGGCGGCCTTTTCGGCGATCATGATCGTCGGCGAGTTGGTGTTGCCGGAGGTAATGGTCGGCATCACCGAGGCGTCGGCGACCCGCAGCCCTTCGATGCCGCGCACCCGCAGCCGTTCGTCGACCACCGCGCCGGTATCGCCGTCCGGGCCCATCTTCGCGGTCCCGACCGGATGGAAGATGGTCGTGCCGAGGTCGCCTGCCGCCACCAGCATGTCATCGTCCGACACGACATGGGCCCCCGGCTTGTATTCTTCCGGCTTGTAGGGCGCGAGCGGCGACTGGGCGACGATCCGGCGTGCCCATTTCAGGCTGTCCACCGCGACCTGCCTGTCCTCGTCCGTGGAGAGATAGTTGGGCGAGATGTCCGGCGTGTCCTCGACCAGAGAGCCTGTCAGGTGGACGCTGCCGCGGCTCGTCGGCCGCAGATTGCAGACGCTGGCGGTGAAGGCCGAGAACGGGTGCAGGCCCTTGCCCCAGTCGTCGAGGGAGAGCGGCTGGAAGTGGAATTCCAGATCGGCGGTGGCCCGGTCCGGGCGCGACTTGACGAAGGCCCCGACCTGGCTGGGCGCCATGGTCATCGGCCCGCGGCGGCGCAGCGCGTAGTCCGCGCCCATCATCGCCCGGCGGAAGAGGTTCTTGTATTCGCTGTTCAGCGTCTTGATGCCGTCGACCTTGTAGATCGGCCGGATCTGCAGATGGTCCTGCAGATTCTCGCCGACCCCGGGCAGATGCCGGACCGGGGCGATGCCGTGCGGCCGCAGGCGGTCGGTGTCGCCGATGCCGGACCGCTCGAGGATCAGCGGCGTGCCGACCGCGCCGGCCGACAGCACGATCTCGCCGGCCGCCTTCGCCTCGAAGGTCTGGCCGTCGCGGCGGTATTGCAGCGAGACGGCGCGCCCGTCCTTGACCGTGACCCGGTCGATCATCATCCCGGTCACGATCTTCAGATTGGGCCGCTTCAGGACCGGCTTGAGGAAGCCGCGCGCCGCGCTCCAGCGTCGCCCGCCCTTCTGGTTGACCTGGAAATAGGCCGAGCCCTCGTTGTCGCCGGTGTTGAAGTCATCGATCTTGGGCACGCCGGCCGCATGCGCCGCGTCCCGGACCCGGTCGAGGATATCCCAGCGAATGCGCGGATGCTCGACCCGCCATTCGCCGCCCGCGCCGTGATACTCGCTCGGACCGTCGGCATGGTCCTCGATCGCCTTGAACAGCGGCAGGACGTCGTCCCAACCCCAGCCTTCGAGGCCGAGCTGGCGCCAATGGTCGTAGTCTGCCGCCTGGCCGCGCATGTAGATCATGGCGTTGATCGCGGACGATCCGCCAAGGGTCTTGCCGCGCGGATAGGAGAGGGCCCGCCCGTTCAGCCCGGCCTGGGCCGACGTCTTGAACATCCAGTCCGAGCGCGGATTGCCGATGGCGAAGAGATAGCCGACCGGGATGTGGAACCAGATCCAGTTGTCCTTGCCGCCTCCCTCCAGAAGCAACACGCGATTGCGCGGATTGGCGGAAAGCCGGTTGGCGAGGACGCAACCGGCCGAACCGGCCCCGGCGACGATATAGTCGAATTCTTCCATGACCTCGCTCTAGCCGAAACTTTCGGCTTGGGGAATGTCGGCCGGTGCGGTCGATTGCGCGTAGCCGTTGCGGAAGTCGTGAGGCCGCCGTCGCGCGAAAGCTTGGCGATACCGGCGGCATCTGCCTGCTTCTTAAGCACTCATAGAGGGTTTTCCAATTCACTGAGATGACCGAAAAATAGGCCGTAACGCCATGGCGAAGCTTGTCAGTCTGTTCATCTCCCGTCGCCAGCAGACGATCATCGCGATCGTCGTGGGGAGCTTGATCTTTGTTGTCCTGACCGGGGCGGCCGGTGTGTTCGCGCTGTACGAGGCGCGTCAGTCGATGCGGGCCGAGAGCCGCGTGGCGCTGGCGCCCTACGCCCAGATCCGTCGGAATCTCGACTCGACCTTTGCCGAGCTGGAAAAGCAGGTCACGGCCGCGCCCTGCAGCGCTGAATTCCGGGAACAGCTTCGCCGCGTGGCCTTCCTTCCGGACGGCTTTCACGAGTTCCTCTACGTTGTTGATGGCGCGGCGCTTTGCTCGGCCAGCATCGGGGTGTTCGAGACACCCCTGCAGTTCGGCGAGCCGGACATCCGGGTCGGGGCGGAGACCGTCGTCTGGATGCAGCGCGACCTGTCCTTCTCGGGATTCGAAGGTCTCTTCGGGAGCATCGTTCAGGAAGGCGACTTCGCCATTGTCGTGCGTCAGGACGAAGTGCCGCACGCGGTCCCGCAATGGATGGAGTTCGAGACCGTTGCAACGGCTTCGAGCGGTCGTCGATGGCACCTCGACGGCGTCGAGGGCGTCTTCGACGCCAACCGCCAGGCTGACATCGACGGCACCGCGCCGCTGTCCGGCACCGTTCGCAGCATCGATTGCGGCGACGACGGAATGATCTGCGTGGCCACCCAGGCCTCGCTGACCTCCCTGCTCGCACGCGGAGCGCCCTATGCCGTCGTGGCGCTGCTGTTCGCCGCGTTGCTGTCGGCTGTCCTTGCCATCCAGGCGCGCGCGCTGATCGTCCGGCGCTGGGCCTTCGACGCCCGCTTCCGCCGCTATCTCGACGCAGAGACCGTGGTGTGCGCCTACCAGCCGATCATGGAGCTCGCGACCGGCCGCATCGCCGGCTGCGAGGTGCTGGCGCGCTGGCGCGACATCGACGACACGATCGTCTATCCGGACCGCTTCATTCCGCTGGTCGAGCGTTACGGCCTGACCCGGCAGTTCACCCGGATGGTGGTCGAGAAGGCGCACCGCGAACTCTCCGCCGCGATGCCGGCGGGGTTGTTGCTGAAGGTCACGTTCAACGTCTTCCCCCGCGATCTCGACAGTGCCGTGCTCTGCGACATCTTCGGGCCGTTCCTCGCCGAGCCCGAGCGCTTCCGGGTGATCATCGAACTCGTCGAAAGCGACGCCATCGACATGGAGACGGCGCCCCGCGAGATCGAGCGGCTGCGCGACACCGGCATCCGCACCTACATCGACGACTTCGGCAGCGGCTACTCGAACATCCAGAACCTCGCGGCGCTGTCGGTGGACGGGGTCAAGCTGGACCGTGCCTTTGCCATGGCGCCGGCCGACAGCATGATGGCCCGGATGCTGTATCACGCCGTGGAGATGATCCATTCCTCCGGCCGAATGATGGTGGTCGAGGGAATCGAGACGGCCGAACGCCTCGAGGAACTGCGCGCCTTCCGCCCGGCGATCGACTTCGTGCAGGGTTACCACATCTCGCGGCCCCTCGGGATCGAGCCCTTCGCGGGATTCCTTGCCGACGCAAGCCGTCCGGATCAGCTCATCGCCAAGGCCGCATAGGGTTCCGGAAGATCGCTGGAACCGATCGCGCCGCCGGCTAGCAGCCTTTCCCATTGCCCTTTGGGGCCGGGTCGTCTATCCGATTTCCATGGACACGATGATCTCTGCAAAGAACTGGTGGTGGGCTCGCTGATAGCGGCCGGACCATCACGCATGTGATCAGTACCTCAAGGCCGCCTCGGATCATCCGGCGGCCTTTTTGCTATGTCGCCGGGGGTCCGGGCACGAGACCCGCAACGAGCTTGTCGCAAGACCCGGAGAAGATTCATGGTGACCGAACAGACCGAAGACGGACGGGAACGGTATGTAACCGCCGGAGGCATCGTCATCACCCGCAGCCGGCAGGCCGTGGCGTATGAAGGCGCGATCGAGCCCTATTTCGACTGGCTCGACACGCGCCGCGGGGCGGTCCTGTTCTCCAACTACGAATATCCCGGCCGCTATACGCGCCAGGACGTCGCCTTCGTCGATCCGCCGCTGGTCATCTCGTCGGACAGGCGCGACATGCGCATCGAGGCGCTGAACCCGCGCGGCCGTGTGCTGCTCGGCTTCATCGAGGCGGCGCTGGCCGGCAATGACGACATCGCGAGCCGCACGCGTAGCGACGACATCATCGACCTGACCATCGTCGAGCCGGCCGCGGCGGTGACCGAGGAAGAGCGTTCGCGCATGCCGAGCGTCTTCTCGGTGCTGCGGACCATCGTGTCGCTGTTCCGCTCCGAGGAGGGGCGCGAACTCGGCCTCTACGGCGCCTTCGGCTACGATCTCGCCTATCAGTTCGAGCCGGTGCCGGAAGTGCTGGAGCGCGATGCCGAGCGCCGCGACCTGGTGCTGTACCTGCCCGACGAACTGCTCGAGGTCGATCATTATTCGGCCTCGGCGTTCCGGACCCGCTACGACTTCGCCATGGACGGCGCCTCGACGGAAGGGCTGGAAGGCGGCGGGCCGAATGCGCCCTTCGCGCCCTCGGACCGGATCCCGCCACGCGGCGACCACAAGCCGGGCGAATATGCCGACCTCGTGCGCTCCGCCAAGGAGAAGTTCATGCGCGGCGATCTCTTCGAGGTCGTGCCCGGGCAGGTCTTCTACGAGCGTGCCGAGCACCGGCCGTCGGAGATCTCGCGCCGGCTCAAGGCGGTGAACCCGTCGCCCTATTCGTTCTTCGTCAATCTCGGGTCGAACGAGTTCCTGATCGGCGCCTCGCCGGAGATGTTCGTGCGGGTCAACGGTCGCCGGGTCGAGACCTGCCCGATCTCCGGCACGATCAAGCGCGGCGACGACGCCATCGCCGATTCCGAGCAGATCCTGAAGCTCCTGAACTCCAAGAAGGACGAGTCGGAACTGACCATGTGTTCCGACGTCGACCGCAACGACAAGAGCCGGGTCTGCGATCCGGGCTCGGTCCGGGTGATCGGGCGGCGCCAGATCGAGATGTATTCGCGCCTGATCCATACGGTCGATCACATCGAGGGCCGGCTGCGCGACGGCATGGACGCCTTCGACGCCTTCCTCTCCCATGCCTGGGCCGTGACCGTGACCGGCGCGCCCAAGCTGTGGGCCATGCGCTTCATTGAGAACAACGAGAAGAGCCCGCGCGCCTGGTATGGCGGCGCCGTCGGCATGGTGCATTTCAACGGCGACATGAATACCGGCCTGACCCTGCGCACGATCCGTCTGAAGGACGGCATCGCCGAAGTGCGGGCCGGCGCGACGCTGCTCTACGATTCGAACCCCGAGGACGAAGAGGCCGAGACCGAACTGAAGGCCTCGGCGCTGATCGGCGCCATCCGCGAGGCGGGCGCGCCCGATCCGGCCGCCGCCAAGCGCGATTCCGCCAAGGTGGGGGAGGGGCTGCGCATTCTCCTCGTCGATCACGAGGATTCCTTCGTCCATACGCTGGCGAACTATTTCCGCCAGACCGGCGCCGAGGTCTCGACGGTCCGCACGCCGGTGCCGGCGGAGATCTTCGAGCGGATCGCGCCGGATCTGGTGGTGCTGTCGCCGGGACCGGGCAATCCGTCCGACTTCGACTGCAAGGGCACCATTGCCCGGGCGCGCGAGCACGGCGCGGCGATCTTCGGCGTCTGTCTCGGTCTGCAGGCCCTTGCCGAAGCCTATGGCGGCACGCTGCGGACGCTGCACATGCCGGTGCACGGCAAGCCGTCGCGCATCCGCATTTCCGATCCCGGCATCATCTTCGCCGGCCTGCCGGCGGAGGTCACCGTCGGGCGCTACCACTCGATCTTCGCCGATCCCGTGCGCCTGCCCAAGGATTTCAACGTGACGGCCGAGACCGAGGACGGCATCGTCATGGCCTTCGAGCACCGGACCGAACCGGTATCGGCCGTGCAGTTTCATCCGGAGAGCATCATGAGCCTCGGTGGCGACGCCGGCATGCGGATGATCGAGAACATCGTCGCGGCACTGCCGCGCCGGGCCCGCGAACAGGCGGCCTGACACGGTGAGCGGCGGGTCGGAGATGGCGGCGGGTGCTGGTGCCCCGCTGGTGAAGCGCATCGCCATGGCGTCGGTCGCCGTGGCGGTGATCGTGCTCGCGATCAAATACGCCGCTTACCGGATGACCGGGTCGGTCGCGCTGTTCTCCGACGCGCTGGAATCCATCGTCAACGTCGTCGCCGGCCTGATCGCGCTCTGGGCCGTCACGCTCAGCTACAAGCCGGCCGACAGCGACCACCCCTTCGGCCACACCAAGGCGGAATATCTGTCCGCGGTGATCGAGGGCGTGCTGATCGTTCTGGCGGCGCTGCTCATCCTGCGCGAGGCATGGCAGGCCTATCTGGTGCCGCGGGCGATGGAGGAGCCGCTGATCGGCATCGCCATCAATGCCGCGGCAACGACCATCAATGCCGTCTGGGCGACCTATCTGATCCGCCAGGGCGCCGCTCGGCGCTCGCCCGCGCTCGCGGCGGACGGACGCCACATCATGGCGGACGTGGTGACCTCCGTCGGCGTCATCGGCGGATTGCTGATCGCCACCAGCACCGGCTGGACGATCCTCGATCCGCTGATGGCGGCCCTCGTCGCCCTGAATATCCTGCGCGAAGGGTATCTCGTCGTCATGAGCTCGCTGTCCGGGCTGATGGACCGTGCAATCGACCCGGAGGAGGAAGCCACCGTCCGCGACATCATCTCCTCGCATGCGGATGGAGCGCTCGAGGTTCACGATCTGAAGACCCGGCTGGCTGGCCGGGCAATCTTCATCGAGTTTCACATGGTCGTGCCGGAAACCATGACCGTCGGCATTGCCCATGAAATCTGCGATCGCATCGAGGATGCGCTGCAGGTGGCCTTCGACGGGGCCCGGGTGTCGATCCATGTCGAGCCGGAAGGCGAGGCCAAGCAGACGGGCGTGCCGGTTCTCTGACCCCGCCGGCTCGCCAAGGCTCTGAGATCAGGGGCAGCCCCTTGAAATCAAACGACGATTGCTTGCCATTTGCCGCCGCAGCGGCAATAGCTGGCGGCGGAGGGGACGCTGGAGTCGCGACGGGCTTGCGGCGCACTGCAACTGGACGGGGATCACCATGGGGGTCGACATCGGCGCGCCGAGCGGCAGGGCCAATCTCGCCGGCCTGAACGGCGTGCAGGCGTTTCTCGCCGCCATTTCCTGGCGCGAGAGGCCGGTGCTTCGCTGGGTCTTCGCCATCGTGGCGATCGGGCTCGCCTTCTGGGTCCGCTACGGGCTGGACGAGCAATTGCCGGCCGGCTTCCCGTATCTGTCGTTCTTCCCGGCGGTCATCATCACGACGTTCCTCGCCGGCACGGCGCCGGGAGCGTTGGTCGGTATCCTCGGCGGCCTGTCGGCCTGGTACTTCTTCATTCCGCCCTTCGATTCCTTCCTGCTCACGGGCGGTTCGCTGCTGGCGCTGGTCTTCTACGTCTTCATCGTGACGGTCGACATCGTGCTGATCCACTGGATGCACGTCGCGCTCGACCGGCTGACCGTCGAGAAGGAGGCGACCGCGCGCTACGCCAACGAGCGCGACCTTCTGTTCCGCGAGTTGCAGCACCGGGTCTCCAACAATCTCGCCGTCGTGTCGGCGCTCCTGAACACCCAGGCGCGCGTGTCCTCTTCCGCCGAGGCGACCGCCGCCCTGCAGCAGGCCTCCGCCCGCATCGGCCTCGTGTCCAAGATCCAGCGCCAGCTCCACGATCCGAGCCGCCAGAGCCTCGACATGGCGCCCTATCTGGCGCAGCTCGGCCCGGATCTCCTGGCGGCATCGGGGGTGACCAATGTGACCTATCTGACCGATGTCGCACCCACCGAGGTGGATGCCGAGACAGCCGTGCCGCTGGCGCTGATCGTGACCGAACTGATCTCCAACGCGATCGAGCATGGCTGCGCCGACGGCCGGCCGGGCACCATCCGGGTCTCGCTTCGCCCCGAGGACATGGCGGGCACTGCGGGCGAGGGCTGGACCCAGCGGCTGCAGGTCGCCGACGACGGACCGGGCTGGCCGGACGGCTTTTCCATTGCCGCGTCCCGCAATCTCGGCATGCGCATCGTCGCCTCTCTCACCCAGCAGATCGGCGGGCGCTTCGAGACGTCGAACGACGGCGGCGCGGTGGCGACGCTCGTCTTCGAGGCCCGGCCGGCCTTCGGGGCGTCGCCGGCGGACTGACCGGGCCGGCCGCGACTGTTGCATTTTCGGCTTGCCATCGACGGATTTGCGGCTAGTCTTCGCCGCATGAACGCGACGCCATCCATCTTCGGCATGATCGCGGCCCCGAGCCGGGCCGGCGACGCCGTGCGTCCGCTCTCGCTTCTACGCCTTCTCCTTCTTAGCTGCGGCCGTCGGACCCGTTGACCTGAAGGGGGCGTCCGGCGGTCGAGCCGGCACTGTGGTCCGACCCGGCCCGCGCGCTCAGCCCCTCTCGCTTTACAAGACGGTTCCAATTGCCGATGACCGGCCAGATGCGCGCGAAGCCGCCGCAGCCGTCATCCGCCCAGCGATCAAGGTGCGAAGACCATGTCCGTTACACCCGCCACCCATCCGGCCGCAGACGTCCGGCAGGCGCCGCCTGAAACGGCCGAGCGCCGCGGCACAATGCCGTCGGCCTCCCGCAAATACCAGCCCTATGGCCAGGTCGATCTGCCCGACCGGACATGGCCGTCCAAGACCATCACCGAGCCGCCGATCTGGTGTTCGGTGGATCTGCGCGACGGCAACCAGGCGCTGGTCGATCCGATGGGGCAGGACCGCAAGGCCCGGTTCTTTGCACTCCTGAAGGCGATGAACTTCAAGGAGATCGAGATCGGTTTCCCGTCCGCCTCGCAGACCGATTTCGATTTCGTGCGCTGGTGCATCGAGGAGGGCGAGACACCGGACGACGTGTCGCTGCAGGTGCTGGTGCAGTGCCGGCCTGAGCTGATCTCGCGCACCTTCGAGTCGCTGGAGGGTTCGCACCGGCCGATCGTGCATTTCTACAATTCCACCAGCGAATTGCAGCGCCGCGTGGTGTTCCAGAAGGATCGCGCCGGCATTCGCGAGATCGCCACCGACGCCGCCAAGATGGTCGTCGACATGGCGGCCAAGGCCGGCGGCGGTTACCGCTTCCAGTATTCGCCGGAAAGCTTCACCGGGACCGAACTCGATTTCGCCGTCGAGATCTGCAACGCAGTCGCCGAGATCGTCCAGCCGACGCCCGAGAACAAGCTGATCCTCAACCTGCCGGCGACGGTCGAGATGTCGACGCCGAACATCCATGCCGACCAGATGGAATGGATGTGCCGCAATCTCGACAATCGTGACAGCCTGATCGTCTCGCTGCATCCCCACAACGACCGCGGCACCGCGGTCGCGGCGACCGAACTGGGCCTGATGGCCGGGGCGGACCGGGTCGAGGGCACGCTGTTCGGCAATGGCGAGCGCACCGGCAATGTCGATCTCGTCACCCTGGCGCTGAACATGTTCACGCAAGGGGTGGATCCGGGTCTCGACGTCTCGGACATCAACCACATCAAGGAGATCTTCGAGTACTGCAACCAGATGACGATCCACGAGCGTCATCCCTATGTGGGCGAGCTGGTCTACACGGCCTTTTCCGGGTCGCATCAGGACGCGATCAACAAGGGCATGAAGGCCCGCAAGGTCGCCAACAAGGAATTGTGGGAAGTCCCGTATCTGCCGATCGATCCGAAGGATGTCGGCCGATCCTACGAGGCGATCATCCGCATCAATTCGCAGTCGGGCAAGGGTGGCATCGCCTATGTGCTGCAGGCCGATTACGGCCTGAACCTGCCGCGCAACCTGCAGGTGGAGTTCCGCGAGGACATCCAGCACATCACCGACGAGGAAGGCCGAGAGCTGCCGGTCAAGCGCATCTACGAGCGCTTCATCGAGCGTTATGTCGAGCAGCCCGACGGCCGCATCCGGTTCGTCGAGCACACCACCCGGCCGAGCGCGAATGTGAAGGGCGAACGGATCGTCGAGGCGACCATCCTCGACAATGGCGTGGAGACCACGATCGAGGGGATCGGAACCGGGCCGATCGACGGGTTCGTCAACGCCCTCTGCCGCCATCTGGGGCTGGAGTTCTCGGTGTTCGACTATTCAGAACACTCGCTGGGCGCGGGCTCCGACGCGGGCGCCATCTGCTACATGGAAGTGCAGCACGAGGGCGGACGGCTGTTCGGCGTCGGCATGAACAAGAACATCGTCACCGCTTCGCTCGAAGCGCTGGTCGCCGCGGCGAACCGCCTCCTGGCGTCGCGCTGATGAGCGACGCCGAAGCACCGCGCCTGTTTGCCATCGAACAGGGCGGCGAAGCCGGCGGTACGGCGCGGCCCGTCGTGCTGCTGCACGGCTTCGACGGCCGGGCGGCCGTGTGGGAGGCGCTACAACGGCGCCTCGCCACCCCGCAGCGGCTGGTTCTCGCCTTCGACCTGCCGGGCCATGGCCGGTCGCGGGACTATCCCGGCTTCGGTCCGCCCAAGGTGGCGGCGCGGGCGGTGATCGCCGAGATGGAGGCGCGGGGCATCGCCTCCGCCCACCTCGTCGGCCACTCGATGGGCGGCGCCATTGCCTGCCTCGTCAGCCTGTTCGCACCGGACCGGGTAGCCTCGCTGACGCTGCTCGCCCCGGGCGGATTTGGTCCGGAGATCGGCAGCGACCTGATCGCAGCGGTGATGACGGCCGAGGGCGCCGAGGCGGTCCGCACGTCGCTTGGCGCGATGGGCGCCCCGGGCTGGCAGCCGGACAGCGAGATGGCCGCCGCGATCGCCGCCGCCCGGACGCCGGAGGACCGCGCCGCGGTCGCGCAGATGTTCGATCTCCTGTTCATGGCCGAGGATGGCGGCGGAGGCGGGACGCAGGGCGTTCTGCCGCTCGAGACCATCGCGGCGAGCGGCGTGCCGATCTCGCTCGTATGGGGCACGGAGGATCCGGTCACACCGTTCGCGCAGGGCGCCGGGGCGCCGCCGGGCTTCGCCCTGACCGCGCTGGCCGGGCACGGCCACATGCTGATGCTGGAGGCGGAAGACGCCTGCGAGAGCGCGATTCTGGCGTCGATCGAGCAGGTCGATGGCGTCTGAGCCGGAGCGTCACGCAGTTTCTTCCAATCGCGATTCCGAATATGATAAACCCCCGGTTAACGAATTGGATTCGAGGCGACGATCGATGGGCGAAGGCAAGGACAATGTCGCGACCCTGATGGGGACGAAGCGACTGGCCGATGCCGTGCGACAGGCCAAGATCGCTGCCGCGCAGCGCTCGGACGTCGTCGTCGATATCCGCGAGGCCGATCGCGCGCGGCTCGAAATCCTGCAGGAAGAGCTGCAGCCGCTGATCGACGAACTGCCGGCGGGCGAGGACATGTTCGACTTCACCCTGTCGGGCGGCGCCCATGCGCGCCTGTGGATCGACGGCACCGCCAACGTCGTCATGGCCCGCGACCGGCGCACCTATCGCCTCGTCCGCGAAACGCGCCTCGGCCGGGTCACGCTGGTCGAATCCACCGAAGCACGGATCATCGCCGATCGGGTGACGGACTACGTCGCCGAACGGATCGTGGAGCGCGACAAGGCTTTCGCGGTCAATGACGAGCTGAACGAGCGGATCGCCAAGCCGGCGCATCCGGTTCGCCGTACCAACGAGGCGCCGCTGCGCCAGCCGGAGCCGCAGCGCTCGCGTTCGACCGACTTCGTCATCGCCGCCGTCTGGCTGATGATCGGCGTCGTCGTCGGCGCCGGCCTGCTGCTGGCGATCTCGTCCTATCTCGGCGTTTCCGTCGGCTGATCAGGCCGCCGGCCGCGAATCCTCGCGCGAGGTCGTGTTGACGGCGCGCCCGTCGCTCAGGAGTTCGCGCTGGCGCACCCAGCCGATGCCCGGACGCTCCTCGCGGGCGCCGCGTTCGCGCTGGATCAGCGACCATTTTCCCGGCTCGCCGTCGATCTCGAACAGATTGTAGCGCGAGGCCGGATGCGAGCTGCCGGGCGCCTGGCTCGCCGACGGCACGCCGACCACCGGCACCATGCCCTGCGGCCCTTTGAGCCAATGCAGGGTATCGAGATGCGTATGGCCGTGCAGCACGAGCTCGGCGCCCATCTCGTGGATCACCTTCGAAAAGAACTGTTTGCCGATCAGCCGCTTGTGCCAAGCCGTCGAGCCGGAGATCGGCGGATGGTGGATCAGCACCACGCGAAACTGGCCATGCGCGCCGGCGTGTTCGAGCTGCTTGGCGAGCGCCATCGCCTGGCGCCGGCGGAACGTGCCGGTGGCGAAGAACGGCGCCGTCGCTTCCGCGGTGGAGACACCGAAGATCGCGACGGGCCCGCGGACCCGCACATAGGGGAACGAGTTGCCGATGGCGTTCAGCGGATTGTCGCCGATCATGTACTCGTACCATTCCCGGTAGGATCGCTTCAGCGCGCCGGGGACATAGGCGTCGTGATTGCCTGGCACCACGGAGACGTCGTGCGGCTTGCCGAGTTCCTCGAGCCAGATGCGGGCCGCCATGGTCTCGACCTTGGTCGCAAGATTGACGAGGTCGCCGGTGACCGCGATGTGGTCCGGCGCTTCCTGCTGCAGGTCCTGAATGAGGTTGGCGAGCGTGTCGCCGAACATCACCCTGCGGCGATTGCGATGCCAGTTGACGTAACCGGTCACCCGCTTCGACGCGAGTTCGCGGATCGACAATTCAGGCAATGGACCAAGATGGATATCGGAGAGATGGGCGAGACGAAACATGCCTGTCATCCTAGGTGAGGAGCGACGGATTGCTAGGGTTGGCGAACGAAGGACGGCGATGCGTTTCGAGAAACTGATGGTGCGCATCCTGCATGGCGTGCATGTGGTGGCACGGCCCATGACCCTCGGCGTTCGCGGTTTCGTCTTTGATGACGCGGGGCGGATCTGCCTGGTGCGGCACACCTATGTCTCGGGCTGGTACCTGCCCGGCGGCGGTGTCGATCCCGGCGAGACGGCGGCCGAGGCGATGACGCGCGAGGTGCGAGAGGAGGCAGGGATCGTGCTTCTGGGCGAGCCGGAGCTGGTCTCGGCCCATTTCAACCGCAACGCCTCCAACCGCGATCACGTGCTGCTCTATCGCTGCGGCGCGTTCCGGCGCGAGACGAACCACAAGCCGGGCGCCGAGATCGCCGAGATGGGGTTCTTCGCGCCTGGCGAGCTGCCGGATGGCACCACCAACGCAACCCGGCGCCGTCTCGCCGAACTGACCGGCGAGACGGTGCGCGACCCCTATTGGTGAACGGCCAGCCGCTCGCGCCCGTGCGGCACGGTGAGATCCTGCTTCGGACCGACGGGGATGATGCCGGTCGGATTGATCGTCGCGTGGCTGGAATAGTAGTGACCCTTGATATGGTCGAAGTCGACCGTCTCGGCCACGCCCGGAACCTGATAGAGTTCAAGCATGTATTTGAAGAGGTTCGGGTAGTCCCTGATCTGCTGCAGATTGCATTTGAAGTGCCCGAAATAGACCGGGTCGAAGCGGATCAGCGTGGTGAACAACCGCCAGTCCGCCTCGGTCGGCGCGGCGCTGGCGACGAGGTAGCGCTGCTTCGACAGCAACGCCTCGAGCCGGTCGAGCGCGTTGAACAACTGTCCGAAGGGCTTCTCGTAAGCCTGCTGCGTCGTCGCAAAGCCGCATTTGTAGACGCCGTTGTTGACGTGGTCGTAGACGTCCGCGTTGATCGCATCGATGTCGTCGCGCAGATCGTCCGGTGACAGGTCGACCGAGGCATCGCCATAGGCGTCGAAGCCGCGGTTCAGGATGCGCAGGATTTCCGAGGATTCATTGTTGACGATGGTCCCGGTCTGCTTGTCCCAGAGGACCGGCACGGTGACCCGCCCGGTGTAGTGCGGGTCGGCTTCCAGGTAGATTTCATAGAGCCGCTTCTTGCCGAAGATCGGATCGGGAATTGCCCCGGGACGGTCGGAGAAGACCCAGCCTTCCTCGCCCATGTGGTAGTCGACCACCGACAGGGAGATGACGTCCTCCAGCTTCTTCAGCTTGCGGGCGATCAGCGTGCGGTGGGCCCAGGGGCAGGCGAGGGAGACGTAGAGATGGTAGCGGCCGGGCTCGGCCTTGTAGCCGGTCTGGCCGTCCGGGCCGGGCGATCCGTCGGCGGTGATCCAGTCGCGAAAGCTCGTGGTCGAGCGCTGGAAGCTGCCGCCGGTCGATTTCGTATCGTACCATTTGTCCTGCCACTGGCCGTCTACGAGCAGTCCCATTGGCGATCTCCTTCGGTTCGGGTTCGTTAGACTAACCGAAGTGGCACCCGCGCGTTCCGGTAGCAGCCGCGACGCAGCGTCAACGCTCGGGCACCAACCGGCCGGATGGGCTCCGGCTGGACCTTCCCTGATCGCAGTGCTAACCGGATTGCCGGACTTGAGGAGTGCTCCGATGATCATCCGCCGACGACGACACAGGATCTGCGCGCACGCGCACTGACCGTCGTCGTTTGCCGGTATCCCGATCAGCCGATGGGAGCCCAGCGAGCGGCGCTGACGCCCGCCCGACCTGGAATGCCCGTCATGCTTGCCCTTTCCGACGTCCGGTATCTTCCGGAAGATCCTGACCACCATGCCGCCATCGATGCCATTGCCGCCGAGGCGTTCGGCCCCGGTCGCTTCACCCGCGCCGCCGAGCGTGTTCGCGAGATGGCCCGCCATGCGCCGGCGCTCTCCTTCGTCGCCGAACATGACGGGGCGATCATCGGTTCGGTTCGGCTGACCCCGATCGCGATCGGCGAGGCCCCGTCGCTGATGCTGGGGCCGCTCGCGGTCCGGCCGGCCTTCAAGAACCGTGGCGTCGGCAAGGCGCTGATGCAGCGCGCCGCTACGGCTGCCCGCGAGGCGGGCGAGAGCTCGATCATCCTCGTCGGCGATCCGCCCTATTACGCGCCGCTCGGCTATCGTCCTTTGCCCCGCGGCTCGGTGATCATGCCGGGGCCCGTCGATCTGGCCCGGCTCCTGGGCCTGGAGCTCGTCGACGGTGCGCTCGGCGGGGTGACGGGACATGTCGGCGCGCGGCGCCTCTGAGCGCTGTCCCACAGACTTGATGAACCACGGGCAAGCGCGGATTGCACCGAGCGGCAATCCGGCCTAAAATTCCGCAGGGGAATGCGGAAGGTTCGACGCAATGCCCGCCATGATCGACATAGTCGCGATATTGGTGACGATCCTGGCACCGCTGGTGCCGGCGATCCTGCTCTACAGGTCCGTCCCGTCCACCGGACAGGCGAGTGGCGCGCTGGCCGGCGTGAATTTCAAGCTCGGCGGCGCGGTCGCCGGCTATGTCGTGATCTTCCTCATCGCGATCCTGTTCCTGAAACCCATGACGATCAGCTCGCCGCGCTACGAGATCGTCAAGATGCAGGGCACGGTCGAGATCGGCGGCGTCGCCGAGAACGAGCTCGACATGCGATCCTTCCGGATGAGCATCAGCCCGCGGCAATGGGGGCAGGAAGGAACGGTCGGGCCTCAGTTGGTGCGGTGGACGGCGTCGGTGCCCAGGAAGATCAATCCCGACGGCAAATCCCCCTGGTTCTTCGACTATTTCGTCGTGTCCTACGATGGGCACCAGAGCAAGATGATTCCGGTCAATGGCGGGACCCTGCTGAGCGGGATCGACACCATCGACTACGGCAAGCAGGTCCTCGAGCCCGTGCGCCGGGGAAGGGCGTCGGAGATCATCCTCAGCGAAGCGGGAGGCCGCGCAGGTGATTGAGACGAGAAGGACCTCTCGATCAGCGATTGCGCTGTGGCTGGCGCTTCCCGCCCTGGCGATGGCGTTCGCGATGAAACCCGTTCATGCCGGTGGCCTGTTCGGCGATCTGGTGGCGAGCGAAGCCGCCAATACCGGCGACGACGCATCCCCCAGGGCGCCGCGAAGCCGCGCAGGCATGGAGAAGGCGCTGGCCGATCAGCTCATCAGCCTCTGTTCGGAGCCGGACTCCTGCATGCAGGCCGTGACGAACGATTCCGGCTACTTCCAGTTCGATGACGTTCCGCCGGGGACCTACATCCTCGAGACCCTGGGCCCAGACGGGAGCGTTGTCAGCGGAAGCGTCGACGTCGAGGCGGACTCGATGCAAGGGGTGAAGATCGTGACCCCGTCTGCCGCCTCGAAGAGGTGAGAGACCGCGAAAGGGGATCGCCGCGTACGTTCGTCTCCCAAGCCGAGGACGGCGGTTGACTATCGGCGTGAGCCTCTGAAATGTCCGGTTGCTGCCTCGTGGCAGGCATCGTCCGACACCACAACTGCGCCGCCCGCCGCGTGATCCGGCGTACCGCCGGCTTCGGTTCACGCAGCCGCGTGTTCGGCGCGCGGTTCCGGTTTCTGAGGTTTGCCGTAAAGGCCGATATTGGCGTCGCCCCACTGCTTCAGCGACCGCAGGATCGGCTCCATGCTGCGGCCGAGCGGCGTCAGGCTGTATTCGACCTTCGGCGGAACCTGCGCATAGACCTTGCGGTCGATGAGGCCATCTTCCTCCATCTCCCGCAGCTGGTTCGTCAGCGTCCGCGGCGTGATGCTGACCAGATGCCGCTTCAGTTCGCCGAACCGCAACGTCCCGTCCAGCAGATGGAACAGGATCACCGACTTCCACTTGCCGTCGATCAGCCCGATGGCCGCCTCGACAGAACAGCCGGGGGTGCAGTCGAACCGGGAATGCCGGATTTTCGCCATGGTGGTATCCTTCTTGATACTAGTGGCGTCATTTGTGCGTATTGCTCTCATGCAAGCATAGGAACATCTTCGGCCCTGTTCAATCGGATCGCGTGACGGAGCAGGATGATGAAAGCGATTGCGTACAGGAATGCCGGGACGATCGATCGGCCGGACGCGCTGGTGGATGTGGAACTCGACCGCCCCGTTCCGGCCGGCCGCGATCTTCTCGTCGAGGTGCGTGCGATCTCGGTCAATCCGGTGGACTACAAGATCCGGGCAAATGTCGATCCGGACGGCGCGTGGAAGGTGCTGGGCTGGGATGCCGTTGGCCGTGTCGTCGAGGCCAGCGAATCCGTCGAGGGCTTCAAGGTCGGCGACGACGTCTACTATGCCGGATCGCTGGTGCGTCCTGGGGCCAACAGCCAGTTCCATCTCGTCGACGAGCGCATCGTCGGACACAAGCCGGCCTCGCTCTCCGACGCCGAAGCGGCGGCGTTGCCGCTGACCGCGATCACAGCCTGGGAAATGCTGTTCGACCGGTTCGACCTGACGCGGCCGGTGCCGGGCTCGGCGAACGCCATCCTGATCATCGGCGGGGCCGGCGGGGTCGCCTCGATCGCCATCCAGCTGGTTCGGGCCCTGACCGACTTGACGGTCATCGCCACGGCCTCGCGTCCCGAAACCCGCGACTGGGTCATGGATCTCGGCGCGCACCATGTGATCGATCACAGCAAGCCGCTGGCCGAAGAGATCAAGGCCCTCGGCATTGGCGCGCCCGGCTTCGTCTTCTCGACCAACGGGACCGCCGACAATCTGGACGCCATCGTCGAACTGATCGCGCCGCAGGGTCATTTCGGCCTGATCGACGACCCCGATGCCCTGAATGTCTCGGCCTTCAAGCAGAAATCCGTGTCCACCCACTGGGAGTTCATGTTCACGCGATCGATGTTCGAGACCGCCGACATGGACGAGCAGGGCAAGCTGCTCGACAAGGTCGCCGAGCTGATCGACACCGGCAAGATCCGCACGACGCTCGGCGAGGTGATGACGCCGATCAATGCCGAGACCCTGAAGGAAGCACATCGCAAGTCCGAAGCCGGCCGGGTCAAGGGCAAGATCGTCCTCGAAGGCTTCTGACCGGTTCGATTTCAATCGACTGTCTAGCCATCAGCGATCGCCCCGACCGGTCAGTTTTGGTCCTCCGGTCGGGGCCGATCGGTCCATTACCCACGCGAATGCAGCCCGTCGTACGACCGCACCGTTCGGTGCACCGCGCTCTCGTCAGAAGCCGCGTTCGATGGCGGTGAGCAGGCGGAAGCGCAGCTTGCCGCCGCCGTTCAGCGAGATCACGAACCGCACGTCGCCGTGCTCTGCAGTTCTGGCGAAGCCCGCTAGGGTGCTGACGCCGGAGAAGGTGCCGGTCTTGTAGCGGGAACCGGCGCGGGTCTTGCGCAGAAGCTCGGCGTGGGGCGCGAAATGGCCCAGCACGCGGGCAAGGCCGCGCGCGGTGAAGCTATTGTCGCGGCTGATGCCCGAGCCCTCCACCAGCTGCATCGCGTCGGGCACGTCATGCGCGGCGAAGATCTCACGCGCGACACGGATCGATTTCTCGAGGCTGACCGGGCCGCCCTCGCGCTGCGCGCCGATCTCCAGAAAGACCTGGTTGGCGATGTAGTTGTTCGAGCCGATCAGCATCTGCCGCAGGATTTCCGCAAGATCGCGCGACTGCTCGTGCACATAGACCGGTGTCAGCGCGGCGGGGACCGGTCCGAGCGATATCTCGCCCTCGACACTGCCACCGGACCGGTCGATGAAGGCGGCGAGCAGCTCCCCGGCATAGCGGATGCCGATGCTCGGATCTTCCTGGGTCAGGCTGATCCGGCTGCGGCCGTTGGGGCCGCGCGCGCGGAACTGGCTGATGGCGAGCGGCGTGATCGGCGTCTGCTCCTCGGCGGACCGGACAGTCTGGCCGTTGCGACGGGCGTTGATCGTGTTGAAGTTGACGGCGAGGGCCGAATTCAGCGCGTCGTAGGCTTCGTCGGTGGCCACGATCCCCGGAATGCTAAGCTCAGCGGGATAGTAGCTCGCATCGACGACGATACCGGTGAAGGGCTCCGTGCCGGTTTCCTCGAGGAGCTTCGGCGCGAGCACGGCGAGTTCCTCGGAGACCAGGAACGGGTCGCCGCCGCCGCGCACATACAGGACCCTGTTGTCGCCGAGATAGAACTGCGTCTTGAAGCGGTAGTCGCCGCCGAGCACCTCCATCGCCAGCCACGCCGTGACGAGTTTGGCGACCGACGCAGGGACGAAGGGCTTGTCGGCGTTCTGGGCGAGCAGCTCGTTGCCGTCTTCGTCCAGCACGAACACCAGCCCGGATGGCGCGAGGGCCGCGACCCGGTCCTTGACGTCAGCGGTGGCCGGGGCTTGCAGCAGAAGCACCGCGAAGACCGTGGCAAGCAGGCGAGACCACATGGCGGCTCCAGCATGTTCGGCGTGTTGACGTGTTCCTCACACTAGAGGTGCCGATGCGTTAGGCAAGGCTCTCGACAGAGGCGCGGGGCTACCGGCCCTCGCGATACCAGGTGGCCGACAGCGCCATGAGCAGCACGGCAAGGCCGAGGAAGCCGGCGAAGAGGGGCGTGCGGTCGACGCCGCGCAGCACCGTCTCGTCGGTGGTCTTCAGGCCGATCCAGTCGCGGCCGTCGGCATTTGCGCGGCCGCTGACCGGCACGACCCGCGGGACGGACAATCCGCCGTCATCGTCGGCCACCCGGCGCACGCTGCCGCGGGTGGCGTCCGAAAGCGGCTGCAGCTTGTCGCCGGTGGAGATGGCTTCGCGATATTCTCGCGGATTGACCGGACCGACATTGGCCAGCGCCCGCAGATCGTCATTGGCCGCCTGGAACAGGCCGAGTTCTTCGGTCTCCAGCACGCCTTCGTAGCGGCCGGCGCCCACCTCGTTCAGCGGCAGGGTGACCGCTTCGCCCGATGGCGTCAGGACGGTCGCCGGGCCGGGGGCGTCGCCGATGGTCTGGCGCGTCACGACGAGGTCGGAACCGCGGGCCTCGGCGTCCAGTGCCTCTTCCTCCAGTTCCGGTTCCTTCATCAGCCAATGGGCAAGACGGCGGAACAGCGCGACATGCGGGCCGCCGCCTTCGAAGCCGCGCGACCAAAGCCATTCCTGGTCGGACAGGAGAAGCGCGATGCGACCTTCGCCGACCCGGTCCAGCACCAGAAGTGGCTTGCCGTCCGGCCCGTCCATCACGGTTTCGCCCTCGGGCTCGCTGACGTCGATCGACCGGAACCAGCGGCTCCAATCCGGCGGCTCGCTGGCCGAGCCGGGCAGGTTGCGTGTGACCGGATGCTTGCGGCCGATCTCGGAGATCTGCGGCCGGAAGGCGCTCTGTTCGATGTCGCCCGTGGGCAGGGCCGGCAGGATCGATTGCAGCGGGGTGCGGGCGACGCTCTCCTGGCTGGCATATTCCGGGCCGGAAGCGATCAGCATTGCGCCGCCATTCTGCACATACTGGGCGATGTAGTCGAAATAGAGCGACGGCAGCACGCCGCGCTCCTGATAGCGGTCGAAGATGATCAGGTCGAAATCGTCGATCTTCTCGACGAAGAGCTCGCGCGTCGGGAAGGCGATCAGCGACAGCTGGTCGATCGGCGTGCCGTCCTGCTTTTCCGGCGGCCGCAGGATGGTGAAATGCACCAGATCGACGGCGGCGTCGGATTTCAGGAGATTGCGCCAGGTCCGTTCGCCGGCATGGGGTTCGCCAGAGACGAGCAGCACGCGCAGATTCTCGCGAATGCCGTCGACCACAGCGATCGCCCGGTTGTTGACCGGGGTGATCTCGTTCGGGTCCCGCGCCGCGACGAGTTCGAGGATGTTCTTGCCGGCGCGCGGCAGCTGGAAGACGAACTCCCCATCGCCGCCGGGGCGCACGCTCTCGCGGGAGATCAGGTCGCCATTCAGGAAGACCTGCACCTCGACCGGCCGGTCCGAAGCGGCCGGGCCGTCTTCGAGGACGCGGTAGCGCAGCCTCTGGTCCTCGTCGACCAGACCGAAGCGCGGGCTGGTGGTGATCTCGATCCGGCGGTCGAATTCGTCCGGCTGACCGGTGATCAGACCATGCACCGGCGCGTCGAAGCCGAGCGCCTGGGCTTCGGCCGGAATGTCGTGGATCTGGCCGTCCGTCACCATGATGGCGCCGGCGACGCGGGCCGGCGCGACATCCTTGAGTGCGCCGGAGAGAGCGCCGAACAGGGCCGTGGTGGCGCCGTCGGTGGGCGAGGCGCCGGAGCGGGCCTCGACGGTGCGCACCTCGAATTCGGGATAGCGGGCGAGGCTCTCCTTCAGCGCCGCTTCCGTGGCGTCGGCCTGGGCGTTGCGCTCGCCGATGGTCTGGCTCTGGCTGCGGTCGACCACGAGGGCGACGACGCTTTTCAGCGGGTCGCGCTCTTCCTGCAGCACCACGGGGTTCATGATCGCCAGGAGCAGCGCCGCAATGGCGAGGATGCGCACCAGTGCGCCGCGGATGCGCGCGACCACGAGCGCCAGCGCGAGCAGCACCGCCGGAACCGCGAGGAGGGCGATCACCGTCCAGGAAAAGAACGGCGCGAAATCGACCGACCAGTTCATTGGCCCAGCCTTTCCAGGAGCGCCGGCACATGCACCTGATCGGCCTTGTAGTTGCCGGTCAGCACGTACATCACGATGTTCACGCCCGCCCGATAGGCATATTCGCGCTGGGCGGGATCGGCGGAATCCGTCGGAAACAGGAACAGGCCCTGGCTGTCCACCGCCCAGGCGCTGGCGAAATCGTTCGACGTGATCATGATCGAGGAGACGCCGTCACCGCCGCGCGCCGGCCGCGCGCCGCCTTCGCCGTCGCGCACCAGCGATTCCACCCAGAGCTGCGAGCCGGTGTGGCGGCCGGGAAAGTCGTCCAGCATGTAGAACGCCTTGGTCAGGACGTGGTCGGTCGGCACCGGATCGAGCGGCGGCACGTCGAGATCGGCGAGGATCTCGCGCAGCCGGCGCTGGCCGGCCGAGACATTGCCACCGGACAGGCCGGAGATCGGATCGTCGGCCACATCGAACAGCACCGTGCCGCCCTGCTTCATGTAGGCATCCATGCGGCCGATCGCGGTTTCGCTCGGCATCGGCGCGCCGGCGTCGATCGGCCAGTAGATGATCGGGAAGAAGGCGAGTTCGTCGGTGGCGATGTCGACGCCCATCGGCTCGCCCGGCTCCAGCGCCGTCTTGGCGGTGATGAACTGCGACAGGCCGGACAGACCCTGGCGCGAAATCTCGTCGGTCGCTTCGTCGCCGGTGAGCACATAGGCGAGATGCGTCGTTTCCGTCGCCCGGATCGCCCGCTCGACATCGACGTCGTCGTCCGCGACCTGCTCGGCGGATGGCGTCGGTGCCGGCTCCTGTGCGTGGGCGTCCGGGACCGTGACGACAAGTCCGATCGCGGCAATCGCGAGGATCGCCGGGAGCGCGCCGGCACGGCCGCGCGAAAAGCTGCTTCCGATGCGCGTCGCGGCACCGTTCAGCCATAGCAGGGCCAGCGCGTCGAGCGCGAAGAGCACGAGGGCGGCGGCAAACAACCAGGGCGCCAGATCGACGGCATTCTCGCCGCCATAGCCGCGCGCCTCGACCGGCACACCGAGATCCAGCGCAGGCAGGGGCTGCAATTCGGCGTCGGCCGGCAGGAGGTTGTGGGCGAGATAGCCTTCCTCGCTACCATAGAGGCCCGGCGGATTTTCGCGTGTCACCGGCTGGTCGCCATCGGCGACGGGCTGCAGCGGCTGGACGTCGGCGCCGGGGCTGGTGAGGCGACCCTGACCGTCGAGCACGCGATAGGGCGGCAGGCTGTCGGCGGCGGTGCGGTCCTCGCTGGGGCCGGCGCCGGCCCGCGACAGCGTCACGATCCGCCGCAGCATTTCCACGAAGGCACCGGAGATCGGCAGGTTCGACCAGGTCGCCTCGGCGGTGACGTGGAAGAGGACGATGGTGCCGGCACCCACCGTCTCGGCGGTGACGAGCGGCGTGCCGTCGGCAAGGCTCGCCCATGTCCGTTCGGACAGGTCCGCTGCCGGTTCTGCGAGGATCTGGCGGGTCACGGTGACGTCTTCCGGGACGGCGATCCCGGCAAAGGGTTCGCCGTCGGGCATCGGCGCG
Source organism: Aurantimonas sp. (assembly GCF_964217435.1). Taxonomy (NCBI): domain Bacteria; kingdom Pseudomonadati; phylum Pseudomonadota; class Alphaproteobacteria; order Hyphomicrobiales; family Aurantimonadaceae; genus Aurantimonas; species Aurantimonas sp. The sequence goes on from NZ_CAXPJM010000027.1 coordinate 87,460, forward strand.
ATCTTCTGAGGCTCGGACCAGGACATGGCGCCGCCGAGCTGGCGTTCGCCGGTGCGCAGGCGCACCGGTACCAAGGTGTCGTCGCCCGGCGCGGCGGCGAGGCGTGGGCCGGCAAAGCGCAGGAGATAGCCGCCACCCTCGACGAAGCCCTGCAGCGCCTCGCGGGCATTGTCGGGCAGGATGCCGATATCGGCGAGGACGATGACCGAAGGCCGCCGGGCGATCAGCGCAGGGATGGACTCGGAGAGATTGGCGCTCTGCGGTCGCACGAGATCGGCGAAAGGCTCGAGCGCCCGGGTGATGTAGTAGAGCGGCGACAGCAGCGGCTGGGCGAGGTCGGAGGATTCGCCCGACACCAGCGCGACGCGGCGGCGCCGGAAGCTGTCGTCGACCAGCCGGACGGCGCCGGCGGTCTCGGCGCCTTCGACCTCGAGCCGGGCGATGTCGTTGCGCAGTTCCACGGGGATCGCGAAGCGGGCTTCGGCACTGGCCGATCCGGCGGCGAAATCGAGGGACGTGCGACCGATCTCGCGCTCCTGCGCGTCGATCGCGCGAACGGCAAAGCTGCGCGGTTCGGCTGCCGCGCCGGGACGGACGGCCTGCACGACCAGCGCTTCCGTCGAATTGTCGGCACCAGTGAGCCCGACGAGGCCTCCGACGTCCGGCGCATAGACGATGGCCTGCGACGGGGCTAGGGCGGCAAGGCTGCGGCTGGCGGCGTCGGTTCCCTCCGCATCGAGACCGTCGGCGACGAAGGCCAGCGAGCCGACGCGGTTGCCCGCAAGCGCGGTCGCGATGCGCTCGGCTGCGGCTGCCCGGTCGGTGGGAATGGGGCGCGGCGCTGCGGCGGCGAGGCGCTCCAGCGCAGCGTTGGCTTCGACGGGCGTCGCGTCGTCGGACTGCCCCTCGGCCGTGAAGGCGAGGGAGACCGGGCGCCCGGCCTCGCCAGCTTCACGGATCAGCCCTTCGGCAGCCGTCCGCCGCAGGTCGAAATCGCCACCGCTGGCCCAGCCATTGTCGACGAGCAGCGCCAGCGGTCCGGTGCCGGTCAACTGGCCCTCGCGCGGATTGAGGGTCGGGGCGGCGAGGGCGAAGATGATCAGCGCGGCAAGCAGCAGGCGCAGCAGCGTCAGCCACCACGGACTCTTCGACGGCGTCTCCTCGCGCTTCAGCACCCGTTCCAGGATGCGCAGCGGCGGAAAGGTCTCCATCTGCGGCCGCGGCGGCGTCAGCTTGAGAAGCCACCAGATCGCCGGCAGGGCCAGAAGCCCGAACAGCACCAGCGGCGCGCCGAAGGAAAGGGCGAGCCCGCCGATCATGCCGAGGCTCCCGCTGCGCGCGGGGCGACGGCCTGCGGTGCGCCGCTCAGCCGTCCGTGGACGGCGACCAGCGCTTCGGAGGCCAGATGGTCGTTGCGGTGGGGGATGAAGCTCCAGCCCAGCCGGCGGCAATGCTCGGCGATGTGCTCGCGGCGCGCCCGGTAGACGGTGGCGTATTCCTCGCGCAGGGTCTCGGCACGTCCGGCCGTCAGCGTCGCGCCGGTCTCGGGATCGCGGAATTCGGTCCGGCCGGCATAGGGAAACATCTCCTCCGCCGGATCGGAGATCATCACGATGTGGCCGCGAATACCGCGCCGGCCGAGCTGGTCGATGCGCGCCACCACCTCGTCGACCGGATCGAGGAGATCGCTGACGATGACCAGTTCGGTGAAGCGCTTGAGGCGGTCGTCCGGCGGGAAGGGATCGTCGGGCCGCCGGGACAACAGCGCGCCGGCGATGCGCTCGGCGGCATTGCGCGCCGAGATCGGATCGACGACGCCCGGATAGCCGATGCGCTCGCCCGAGCGCGACAGGATCTCGGCGAGGGCCAGGACGATGACCAGCGCGCGCGATTCCTTCGAGACCTGGGCGGCACTCGACATGAAGCGCATGGACGGCGACGGGTCGGCCCACAGCCAGACGGTCTGAGCGGCTTCCCACTCGCGGTCGCGCAGATAGACATGATCGTCGCGGGCCGAGCGGCGCCAGTCGATGCGCGAGACCGGCTCGCCCTCGACGAAGGGCCGGAACTGCCAGAAATTTTCGCCGACGCCGCGCCGCCGCCGGCCGTGCCAGCCGGCGATGACCGTCGATACCACGCGCCGCGCCTCGACCAGAAGGTCGGGCATCAGGGCGGCGCGCTGCCGCGAACGGGCCAGCGCGTCCGGAGCGGCGGTGAGGTCGACGGTGGTGCCGATCGGCATGCTGGACCCTGCCCCTACGCCGCGTCGCGCTTCAGCGCGCCGATGACGTCGCGGACATTCATGCCTTCGGCGCGGGCCGAGAAGTTCAGCGCCATACGATGCTGCAGGATCGGCTCGGCCAGCGCCATCACGTCGTCCACCGACGGCGCGAAGCGCCCATCATAGAGGGCGCGGGCGCGCACGCAGGTCATCAGCGCCTGGCTGGCACGCGGGCCGGGGCCCCATGCGATATGGGCGTCGGCCTCCTTGTGGCCATTGCCCGGCCGGGCTGATCGTACCAGCCGGAGGATCGCGTCGACGACGTTCTCGGCGACCGGCATGCGCCGCACCAGCGTCTGGATCTCGCGCAGGCGGTCCGACGTCATCACCGGCTCGGCGACCTGATCGGCGCCCCCCGTGGTCTCCAGCAGGATCCGGCGCTCCGATTCCAGATCGGGATAGAACACGTCGACCTGCATCAGGAAGCGGTCGAGCTGGGCTTCGGGCAGTGGATAGGTGCCTTCCTGCTCCAGCGGGTTCTGGGTCGCCAGCACATGGAAGGGCTTGGGCAGATCGTGCCGCTCGCCGGCAACGGTCACGTGGTATTCCTGCATCGACTGCAGCAGCGCGGACTGGGTGCGCGGCGAGGCGCGGTTGATCTCGTCGGCCATCAGAAGCTGGGCGAAGACCGGGCCCTTCACATAGCGGAACGACCGGCGGCCGGTTTCGTCCTGGTCCATCACCTCGGTGCCGACGATGTCGGACGGCATCAGGTCGGGGGTGAACTGGATGCGGCGGGCATCGAGGCCCAGCGACAGCCCGAGCGTGTCGACCAGCTTGGTCTTGGCAAGGCCCGGAACGCCGACGAGGAGGGCATGCCCGCCGGAGAGGATCGCGATGAGGCTTTGCTCGACGACGCTTTCCTGGCCGAAGATGACCCGTCCGACGGATTCGCGAACCCGTGCAATGTCGGTCAGTGCCGTCTCCGCCAGCCCCACGATGGCGTCCTCGCTGAGGGTCTCCTCCTCGGGCTTCATCATCGTCATCGGGACGGTCTCCGTCAGGTATCGAAGGGAAATGGCCAGATCAGCGTCGATGTGCGATGGCCGTCGCACGGCCGCTTTCACTCATCAAATCGGCCACCGGGACTCCTGGCAAGCTGGCGAGGAGCAACTATTTCGTGACTGCGAAGGCCGGCCAAAATAAGACGAATCCCGATCGGAGGACCCATTGCCGCACCAGCCCAGCGACATGCAGGACGACGCAACAGGAACCGTGCCGAGCGATGCCGGCGCCAGCCTCGCGGCTCTTGTCGCCCGTGCCGAGCGTGCAGGCAAGGGCGCCCCGCCGGTGGAACGCTGGGAGCCGGAGTTCTGCGGCGACATCGACATGGTGATCCACGCCGATGGCCACTGGAGCTACAATGGCTCGCCGATCGGCCGCCCGGCCCTGGTGCGGCTGTTCTCCACCGTTCTGCGCAAGGATGCCGACGGGCGCACCTATCTCGTTACCCCTGTGGAAAAGCTCGGCATCACCGTCGAGGACGCGCATTTCCAGGCCGTGGAGATGAATCGCGAGATCCATGACGGTGAACCGCTTCTGACGTTCCGCACGGATGTCGGCGACGTCTGCGCCGCAGGGCCGGAGAATCCCCTGCGCCTGAGCACCGGCCCGAATGGTGAGTTTCGCCCCTATGTCACGGTGCGCGGCCGGCTGGAGGCGCGACTGACCCGGGCGCTGGCCTTCGATCTGGCCGACCATGTCGAGACCGATGGCGAACGCCAGTTCGTCCGCTCCGGCGGCGCGACCTTCGACATAGCCGCTTCGCAGGCCGGGTCCTGACCGTGCTGGCCGCAGACCCGAACGGACGGGGCGTCGCCGATGACGCGCCTGCCGAGCGCTATACCGACTTCACCGCAACCGATCTGCGGGCGCGGATCGCCGCGCGGGGCTGGGCAGGCGATGCCGCGCCGACGCGCGAATATGGCGATCATCTGCTGAACCCCGATCTCGTGCAGCTGATGGAGCGCGACCGGGCGCGGGACGCCGCCGTGCTGGTGCCGATCGTCGACCGGGGCGAGGGGGCGACGGTGATCCTGACCACCCGCACCGCGCATCTGCGCAAGCATTCGGGCCAGATCGCCTTTCCGGGAGGCTCCGTCGATCCGGAGGACGCATCGCCGGAAGCCGCGGCGATCCGGGAAAGCGTCGAGGAGATCGCGCTCGATCCGCACCATGTGGAACCGGTTGGCCGGCTGCCGCGCTACCTGACCACGACAGGCTTCCGCATCACCCCCGTCGTCGCGATCGTGCGGCCGGGTTTCAGCCTCGTCGCCAATCCCGACGAGGTGCAGGACGTTTTCGAGGTGCCGCTCGGCTTCCTGATGAGCGAAGCGAACCACCGCGAGGAAAGCCGCATCTGGCAGGGCATCGAGCGGCGTTACTATGTGATGCCCTTCGGCGAACGCTTCATCTGGGGCGTCACCGCGGGCATCATCCGCACATTGTACGAAGGACTTTACGCATGACCGCCACGACGATCGACGCAGACTGGCTGACGACGCCGGCGCTGCAGACGCTGCTGGCAACCCTGTCGGCCGATGGCGAGGAGGCGCGGATCGTCGGCGGCGCCGTCCGCAACTCCGTGCTCGGCCATCCGGTGAGCGACATCGACATCGCCACCACGACGCTGCCCGACGAGACGGTCCGGCGCGTGGAGGCGGCCGGCTTCCGCGCGGTGCCGACGGGGATCGAGCACGGCACCGTGACCGTCGTGACGCCCGACCATGCCTACGAGGTCACGACCCTTCGCCGCGACATCGAGACCGACGGTCGCCACGCAGTCGTGCATTTCGGTCGCGACTGGAAAGCCGATGCCGAGCGCCGCGACTTCACGATCAACGCGCTCTATGCGCGTGCCGACGGCAGCATCGTCGACCTCGTCGGCGGCATCGAGGATCTCGGCAGCCAGACGCTGCGCTTCATCGGCGATTCGGAGACCCGCATCCGCGAGGATTATCTGCGCATCCTGCGCTTCTTCCGCTTCTTCGCCTGGTACGGGAAGGGCCGGCCGGATGCCGCCGGCATTCGGGCTGCGACGCGCCTGAAGGAGGGGCTCGACGGACTGTCGGTCGAGCGGGTCTGGACCGAGCTGAAGAAGCTTCTCGCGGCACCGGACCCGTCGCGCGCGCTGCTGTGGATGCGCCAGACAGGCGTCCTGACCCGCATTCTGCCGGAGAGCGAGCGTTGGGGGATCGACGCGATCCATTCGCTGGTGGAGAGCGAGGGAGCCTTCGGCTGGGCACCAGATCCGATGCTGCGGCTCGCGGCCATCGTGCCGCCGGACCCGGCGCGCCTGACCCAGATGGCGGAACGGTTGAAGCTGTCCAACGCCGACCGCGATCGCATCGTCGGCTTCGCCATTGCCGAACCGGCAAAGCCGGAAGAGAGCGACTCCGCCTTTCGCACACGGCTGTATTTCGGTGATCGGGCCGCCATCGCCGACCGGCTGCGGCTGGCCGTCGCATCGGCGCGCGGCAAGGCGGAATCCTCGCGCGAGACGCTCGACGCCATCGCCAGGCTAACCAGCCAGCTGGAAATCGTCGCCACTTTCGCGCCACCAGCCTTTCCGGTCAGCGGCGAGGATCTGAAATCGGCCGGCATCGCGCCGGGGCCGGAGATGGGCAAGACCCTCGACCGGCTGCGCAAGCTGTGGGCGAGCAGCGGCTTCGTCCTCGGGCGCGAGAGCCTGCTCGAACGGGTCTGACACGGTCCGCGACGTCGTACCGACACAAAAAAAGCGGGCCTCGCGCCTGCTTTTTCTATGCCGCGATCGTCGATCGACGGATACTCGCCTCTTCGCGGGTGCGGGTCCGCATCGCATCCAGCATTGCCGGCGAGATGTGCTCGAGGCCGAACTGGCGGGCCTGAACGATGGCCCTGCGGATGACTTCCGCCTCGGATTCGGCGCGGATGACGCGCCGGCACCCGGGAATTACGCCTGAACAATCCAGCTCATACATGGGATCCTCCCTGATCCGTCACGACTAGAGCAGGAAAAACGTCCGATCTTTTAAATGGTTCAAGGTCGACGGAAAGTTTCGCCGCCCCTCAGGGCCATTTCACCACCGGCGGCATCGACGACAGGATCGAATTGACGTTGCCGCCGGTCTTCAGGCCGAACAGCGTGCCCCGGTCGTAGAGCAGATTGTACTCCACGTAGCGGCCGCGGCGAATGAGCTGCTCCTCACGATCGGCCTCGGTGAACGGCTGCACGACGTTCTGCCGGACGATGTGCGGATAGACGACGAGAAACGCCTTGCCGACATCGCGGGTGAAGGCGAAATCGGCGTCCCAGCCGCCGGCCTCGTCCGACGAGTGCAGCCAGTCATAGAAGATGCCGCCGACGCCGCGCGCCTCGTTGCGATGTGGCAGATAGAAATAGGTGTCGCACCATTCCTTGAACTTGGCGTAGTCGGCGACGCCCGAATGGCGGTCGCACACGAACTGCAGGGCCTTGTGGAAGGCGAGCGTGTCGCGGTCGTCGTCGGTCCTGCGCCGGTCGAGCGTCGGGGTGAGGTCGGCGCCGCCGCCGAACCACTGCCGGGTCGTCACCACCATGCGGGTGTTCATGTGGACGGCGGGGACGTTGGGATTGCGCATATGGGCGATCAGCGAGATGCCGGAGGCCCAGAAGGTCGGATCCTCCTCGGCACCGGGGATCTGCTTGCGGAACTCGGGCGAGAACTCGCCATGCACCGTCGAGGTATGGACGCCGACCTTCTCGAAGACGCGGCCGTGCATCATCGACATCAGGCCGCCACCGCCTTCGTTCTCGCGCGACCATTCGGTCTGTTCGAACCGGCCGGGCTCCAGTCCGGTCTCCTCGCCGAAACCGTCCTCGATCTCCTCGAATACCTTGCAGATGCGGTCGCGCAGGGCCTCGAACCAGGCCTGGGCGGTCGCCTTCTTGGTTTCGATGTCTTCGGGAAGCCCCTCGGGCAAATTCGGCCGTTCCATGCGACGCACTCTTTTCGATGCTGGCGGGACGTCCCGCACTGACTGTCTGGCGCTTGCACCGGTCTCTCGGACCGTTGCGCCGCCGGTCTTACAGGCACGACATCTGGAGCCGAACCGCAAAATGCCAACCTCGTGACGAGGCGGATGATCTCCGTTGTGCCGGTATCGCGCGATTCGCAAAAGCGTTCGCTGCCCGCTATCTTGTGGGTCCTGACGATCGGAAGTTCGAGAGACGACCAGCATGTCCCGGTTGACACCGCCGCCACTTGGCGGTCTTTCCCGCCAGCTCAAACGGACGCGCGGCTCCCGCGGCGTCGGCCGCGACGCCAGCAGAATGGCGGGATCGGCAGGCGACAGCTTCGTGCGCGAGACCTTCATCCTGCCGCGCGATGCCGCGCGCACCAAGGCGCGCGAATGGCTCGATCGTTACCCCAAGGCGGCCTATTGGACGTCGGTGGAAAGCTGGCGCGCCCTGCCGGAGGGCGACATCGAATTCACCATGCGCCGCTTGCCCAGCGCCGACTGACCGCGAAAGCACGGCCGATCGCAGCGCCGTCTCAGGCTGCGGCGTTTCAGAGCCCGGCCTGAACCGCGATGTAGCCGGCATAGGCGACGAGCATGACCGCCGCCATCGGCCGTCCGATGGTGCGGAATGCGAAGAGATAGGCCAGCATGGCCACCGCGATCGCGGCCATGATCGGCCCGTCCCAGATGGCAAAGCGGCCGGACACCGCGATGGGTGCAATCACTGCGGTTGCGCCGAGAATACTCAGGATGTTGAAGATGTTCGAGCCGACGACGTTGGCGAGAACCACCTGCGACTGCCGCTTCCATCCGGCGATCAGCGCCGTCGCCAGTTCGGGCAGGGACGTTCCGATGGCGACGACCGTCACGCCGATCACCGCTTCCGATACGCCGAAGTCGCGCGCGATGCCGACCGCGCCCGTGACCATCAGCCGGGCCCCGACCACCAGCATCACGATGCCGGCGACCACGCGGAGCAGCGCCGGCAGGAGCGCCAGACCCTTTTCGTCGTCATCCCTGTCTGCGTTGTCGCGGTCCGATCCTTTCGCAAGCCGCCGCCGCCTTTGCTCCAGCGCATAGGTGGTGAAGAGGTAGACGGCGAGAGCGGCGAGGAGGCCGGCGCCGGCCAGTCGGCCGATATTGCCGGTCAGGAACAGTGCCACGGCGATGAGCGAGGCCGCAACCATCATGATCAGGTCGCGCCGGATCGCCGGATCGCTGTTGGCCACGGGCGCAATGAGACCGGCGGCGCCGACGATCAGCAGGACATTGGCGATGTTGGAGCCGACGACGTTGCCGACCGAGATGTCCGGCGAACCGGCGAGCGCTGCCTGCACGGAAACCAGCAGTTCCGGCGCCGACGTGCCGAAGCCCACGATGACCAGGCCGACGACGAGTTTCGAGATTCCGTAACGGGTGGCGATGGCGACGCTGCCGCGAACCAGGAATTCACCGCCACCGAACAGCAGGACGGCACCGGCAACGAGGTAGGCAATATCCCAGACGATCGGCAATGCGGTCTCAACCCGAAATTCGAGGGCAGCAAGCCCGGTGATGGTTCAGGCGTACTGCCTGTCCGACATCGGCGATGTGGGTAGCCATCGTCGTTCCGCCAAGCGTTGCGGGCGAGAGATCCGGCAGAAACCGCATCCTGCAAGCCGGCGACACGACGCTGCGGACGAATGGGGGCATCGGAAAAAGGGGGAGGGAAAAAATCGCGCGAGTTGAGCGATGAAAGGCCGCGGAACATCGTCGACGCAGGCCGGTTTATCTTCGCCGATCAGGAATCAGCGACAGTGCCGCGCCTGGAACGGCGCGGCTTCGCGATCAGCGCGGATTGCTGCCCGGCTGCGGCATCTTGGCTTCGGCAACCTGCAGACGCTCGAGTTGTTCGCGGATCGACTGTGGCAGCCCTGTCGGCGCCGAGAAGCTCGGCGTGTTCTGAAGAAAACGCGCGATCTCCGACTGGCGCCGTCTGTTCGAAAGCGTTCTGGCCAGTTCACTCATTTCATTGGCCTTTCAGGTAGAAGAGAGCAAATTTCCAACGTTGGACAGGCAACGTGCCTTTCGCAGGTCGGTTCCTCATATTGCTTGGATTTGCTTAATCGGACGCTAACGATGACGATTCCGACTTGAGTTATTGTTGCCAGCGTAACTGTCGGAGAACTTCACCGGCCGCCATTCCGGCGGCGACGGCCAGATTGAGCGACCGTCCGCCGCCATCCATCGGGATCGTCACTCGCGCGTCGGCCACCGCATGGATGGCGTCAGGGACACCGGCACTCTCGCGACCGAACATCACGACGTCGCCCGGCGCGAAGACGAAGTCCGTATAGATTTTGGAACTGCGGGTCGTGAACAGCACGATCCGCCGTCCGGCCTCGCGGCGCGCCGCGTCGAACGCGGCGAAATCGACGTGCCGGATCAACTGCGACATGGCGAGGTAGTCCATCCCCGCACGCTTCAGCGCCCGGTCCGACAGGTCGAAGCCGGCCGGTTCGATGATCTCCACCGGCAGTCCCAGACAGGCGCCCAGCCGCAGGATCGTGCCGGTGTTCCCGGCGATGTCGGGCTGGTACAGCGCCAGCGAGATCTGCGGCTCGCTCAAGGATGGCTTGTCGGTGCTGTCTGGTTTCACGATGCTGTCACTCGCCTGCGCTGTCCGGCCCCGTGATTCCGCAGCCAGGCTTCCTATATCCCGAATATGTCGGCGATGCTCCTGACAGGGGCGAGCGCGCCATCCTTCGCAACGACGACACAGTATGCAGTCATATGTCCCGCGGCACGGTCGGCGGGATCCGGGAGCGCTGCTCCGCCGCCGTTCGGGTGTTTCCGGAGCGGCCGGAACCGCCCCGACACACCGATTGGAAAGCCTTTTTGATGTTCTCGTTGTTCGAGAGGATGGTGGAGCCGTTCCCGCCGCGAGATCTGACCACGCCGCCGCAGGGCGGCCTGTTCCGTTTCGTCTGGTTCTACGCCAAGCCCGTCTGGCCGCTGCTCGTCGCGACCGCGATCCTGACCTCACTGATCTCGATCGTCGAGGTCTCGCTGTTCGGTTTCCTCGGCCAGATCGTCGACTGGTTCTCGGGCGTCTCGCGCGAAACCTTCATGGCCGAGAACGGCCTGACCCTGGCGCTGATGGCGGCCGTGGTGCTGGTGCTGCTGCCGGGCCTCGTCTTTCTCGAAGGGCTCGTCACCTTTCAGGGCCTCGCCGGCAATTTTCCCATGCGTTTCCGCTGGATGGTGCATCGCTGGATGCTCGGCCATTCCATGGGCTTCTATCAGGACGAATTCGCCGGACGGATCTCCACCAAGCTGATGCAGACCGCGCTCGCCGTGCGCGAGACGGTGATGAAGTCGATCGACGTCTTCCTCTATGTGGTCGTCTATTTCACCGGCATCGTCGTCCTCGTGGCGGCGGCCGACTGGAAGCTGGCTTTGCCCTTCGCCGCCTGGGTCGCGATCTACGCGCTGATCCTGTGGTACTTCATCCCGCGCCTCGACCGGGTCTCGCAGAGCCAGGCCGATGCCCGCGCCGAGATGACCGGCCGCGTGGTCGACGCCTATGCCAATGTCGCGACCGTCAAGCTGTTCGCCCACACCCGGCGCGAAGCCGACTACGCACAGCGCTCCATGCGCGGCTTTCTCGGCACGGTCTACGGTCAGATGCGGCTGGTGAACCTCTTCTATGTCTCGCTCTACGCGCTGAACTCGCTGCTGCTCTTCGCCGTCGGCGCCCTGTCGATCTGGCTGTGGCTCGGCGAACTGGTCAGCGTCGGCGCCATCGCTGCGGCGATCGGCCTCGTTCTGCGGATCAACGGCATGTCGCAATGGATCATGTGGGAGGTTTCGGCGCTGTTCGAGAACATCGGCACGATCCGCGACGGCATGTCTACCTTCACGATCCCGCACGCCATTACCGACCGCAAGACTGCGCCCGCGCTGGTCGTCGACCGCGGCGAGATCGCCTTCGAGAACGTCGCCTTCCACTATGGCCGCGGCGACGGCGTGTTGCAGGATTTCGAGCTGACCGTGCGGCCGGGCGAGAAGGTCGGCCTTGTCGGGCGTTCGGGGGCGGGCAAGTCCACCATCCTCAATCTTCTCCTGCGCTTTCACGACGTGGAATCCGGCCGCGTTCTGATCGACGGGCAGGATATCGCGACGGTGAAGCAGGAATCGCTGCGCAGCCAGATCGGCATGGTCACGCAGGACACCTCGCTGCTGCACCGTTCGATCCGCGACAACATCCTCTACGGACGGCCCGACGCCAGCGAGGCCGATCTTCTGCGCGCCATCGAACGCGCCGAGGCGGCCGACTTCATCGCCGAGCTGCGGGACATCGAGGGACGCAGCGGGCTCGACGCGGAGGTCGGCGAGCGGGGCGTCAAGCTTTCGGGCGGGCAGCGCCAGCGCATCGCCATTGCCCGCGTCATGCTGAAGGACGCGCCGATCCTGCTGCTCGACGAAGCCACCTCGGCGCTGGACTCCGAGGTCGAGGCGGCGATTGCCGGCAATCTCTACCGTTTGATGGAAGGCAAGACCGTCATCGCTGTCGCCCATCGCCTCTCGACCATCGCGGCCCTCGACCGGCTGATCGTCCTCGACCAGGGCCGCATCGTGGATGAGGGCACCCATTCCGAACTGCTCGACCGGGGCGGCCTCTATGCGCAATTGTGGACCCGCCAGACGGGCGGCTTCCTGCTCGGTGATCCCGACGCGGATGCGGCCTCGACCATAAGGGCCGCCGAATGATGGACCGCTTTCTCCGGCGTTTCGAGACGCTGCTCGATCCCTTCGAGGATCAGGGCGAGGACCGCGAGGATGCGCGGCTCAATCGCACCGGCCATCTCGCCCCGCTGCCGTCGGAGACCAACCGCTTCATCTGGCACTTCGCCCGTCAGGCGAAATGGCCGCTTGGAGCCCTGCTGATCACGGGCGGGCTGACCGGGGGCATCGAAGCAGCGCTCTATACCGGCGTCGGCTGGTTGATCGACGCCATGGAGCGGTCCACGCCGGCGACGTTCCTGGCGGAGAATTTCTGGCTGGTCGCGATCCTCACCTTCCTGACGCTGATCGGCCGCGCGCTGGTGCTGTTCGCCTCCTCGGTGCTGGAAGAGCAGGTGATCTCGCCGAGCTTCTACAATCGCATCCGCTGGCAGAGCTATCGCCGGCTGATGGAGCAGACCTACACCTTCTTCCAGAACGACTTCGCCGGCCGGCTGTCGCAGAAGGTCCAGCAGGTCGGGCAGGCCACGGGCGACTTCATCACGACGATCCTCCAGACCTTCTGGTCCTTCGTCACCTTCATCATCCTGACCGTCAGCATCCTCGGCGCCATCGACTGGCGGATGGCGATGGTGCTGGGCCTGTGGACGCTCGGCTATGTCTGGATCATCCGCAATCTCCTGCCGAAGATCCGCGAGAACGGCCGGGCGGCGGCCGAGGCTCGCTCCGTCGTTTCCGGCCGCGTCGTCGACAGCTTCACCAATATTCTCTCGGTGAAGCTGTTCGACTCGTCCCGGCGCGAGGATGCCTTCGTGAAGGACGGCTTCGGCTATCTCGTCGAGGCTGTGCGGCGCATGACCCGGGCGCTGACCGGCGTGCGCACCGCGGTCGCCGTCCTCAACGGCCTGATGATGACCGGGGTCGGCGCCGTCGCTATCCTCGGCTGGCAGGCGGGGAGCGTCACCACCGGCGGAGTTGCGATCGCACTCGGCCTGGTTCTGCGCCTCAACCAGATGTCGGGCTGGATGATGTTCAACATCAACGGTCTGGTGCGCAATTACGGCACGATCCAGGACGCCGTCGCCACCGTGACCGCGCAGCCTGCGCTGGTCGACCGGGCGGACGCACAGCCGCTGACCGCGACGCGCGGCGAGATCCGCTACGAAGACGTGACCTTCCACTATGGCAGGGGTGGCGGGATCATCGAGGATCTGTCGCTCACGATCCGGGCCGGCGAGAAGGTCGGGCTCGTCGGCCGCTCCGGGGCCGGCAAGACGACGCTCGTCAACCTGCTGCTGCGGCTCTACGACCTCGAGGGCGGCCGCATTCTGGTCGACGGGCAGGACATCGCCGCCGTGACCCAGGCCTCGCTGCGCGGTGCGGTCGGCGTAGTGACGCAGGACACGTCGCTGCTGCACCGCTCGATCCGCGACAACATCGCCTATGGCCGGCCCGGCGCCGACGATGGCGACATCCTGTCCGCGGCCGAGCGCGCCAGCGCCGAGGAGTTCATTCCCGGCCTGCGCGACCCGAAGGGCCGCAGCGGCTACGATGCCCATGTGGGCGAGCGGGGCATCAAGCTGTCGGGTGGTCAGCGCCAGCGGATCGCCATTGCCCGCGTCCTCCTGAAGGACGCCCCGATCCTCGTTCTCGACGAGGCGACCTCGGCGCTCGATTCGGAGGTGGAGGCTGCCATCCAGGACAATCTGTCCGCCATGATGCAGGGCAAGACCGTGATCGCCATTGCCCACCGCCTGTCGACGCTGGCTGCCATGGACCGGCTGATCGTGCTCGACGAAGGGCGGATCGTGGAGGAGGGGACCCATGCCGAGCTGATCGCCGGCGGGGGACTGTATGCCAGCCTGTGGGCACGCCAGTCCGGCGGCTTCCTCTATGCGGGCGACGCCACGAGGACCGAACCGGTTCCCCAGGAGCCCGATCGCGCCCCCGCATGAGGGCCATGACTGGTCCGCCGGCACCCACCCGGCTGCCCTGAGGCTTGTGATCGCACAGCGACACTTGGACCTTGGAGCCCTTCCAGTCTGGACAAGCGCCAAGGTTCGCGCATAGAAACGCCCGAAATCGTAATCCTGTCAGGAGCGTGGCGATATTGCGTCATGTCTCCTCTTGCCGCACGGGGTCGAATCCGCAACAAGCGGGGCGATCCGCGCACGATCAGTCAAGGAGTGGCAGCCGCCGTGAGCCTCAACGAAACCACCGAACCCAGCCGTCGGGATTTCCTCTACATCGCCACTGGTGCGGTCGGCGCAGTCGGCGCGGCGGCGTTGGCCTGGCCGTTCATCGACCAGATGAACCCCGATGCCGCGACGCTCGCTCTCGCTGAGATCGACGTCGATGTCAGCCAGGTCGAGGTGGGCCAGTCGATCACCGCCAAGTGGCGCGGCAAGCCGATCTTTATCCGTCAGCGCACGGAAGCCGAGATCGAGGAAGCCCGCGCGGTTCCGCTCGAAGAGCTGAAGGATCCGATCGCCCGGAACGCGAACCTTTCGGGTGACGCGCCGGCGACCGACGAGAACCGTGCGACCGAGGGCAAGGAAGCCTGGCTGGTGATGGTCGGTGTCTGCACGCATCTGGGCTGCATCCCGCTCGGCAATTCCGGCCCGTTCGACGGCTGGTTCTGCCCGTGCCACGGATCGTCCTACGACACCGCCGGCCGCATCCGGCAGGGGCCGGCGCCGACGAACATGGACATCCCGCCCTATACGTTCACGTCCGACACCACTGTCCGCATCGGCTGATCCGGGAGAAGGTTACCCATAATGAGCAGTCATTCTTCCTACGTGCCGTCGAGCGGTGTCATGCAGTGGCTGGACGCCCGTCTGCCGCTGTCGCGCCTCGTCTACGATTCCTTCGTGGCATATCCGACGCCGCGCAATCTGAACTACGCCTACACCTTCGGCGGCATCCTCGCGATCTTCCTGGTCTCGCAGATCCTCACCGGCGTCGTGCTGGCCATGCACTATGCGGCCTCCTCGGGCATCGCCTTCGAGTCGGTCGAGAAGATCATGCGTGACGTCAACTGGGGCTGGCTGCTGCGCTACATGCACGCCACCGGCGCGTCGTTCTTCTTCATCGCGGTGTATCTGCACATCTTCCGCGGCCTCTATTACGGCTCGTACAAGCAGCCGCGCGAGGTGCTCTGGATCCTCGGCGTGATCATCTTCCTCCTGATGATGGCGACCGCCTTCATGGGTTACGTCCTGCCCTGGGGCCAGATGTCCTTCTGGGGCGCCACGGTGATCACCGGCTTCTTCACCGCCTTCCCGCTGATCGGCGAGCCGATCCAGCAGCTGCTGCTTGGCGGTTTCTCGGTGGACAACGCCACGCTGAACCGCTTCTTTTCGCTGCATTACCTGCTGCCCTTCATGATCGCCGGCGTCGTCATCCTGCACGTCTGGGCGCTGCATGTGACCGGCCAGACCAACCCGACCGGCGTCGAGGTCAAGTCGTCGAAGGACACGGTTCCGTTCACGCCGCACGCTACGGTCAAGGACGGCTTCGCGATGGTCGTGTTCCTCGCGATCTTCGCCTATTTCGTCTTCTACCTGCCGAACTTCCTCGGCCATCCCGACAACTACATCGAGGCGAACCCGCTTCAGACGCCGGCTCACATCGTTCCGGAATGGTACTTCCTGCCGTTCTACGCGATGCTGCGCGCCATCACCTTCAACATCGGCCCGATCGACTCCAAACTCGGCGGCGTGCTGGTGATGTTCGGATCGATCATCGTCCTGTTCTTCCTGCCGTGGCTCGATACCTCGCGTGTGCGCTCGGCTGCCTATCGTCCGATCTACCGGGTGCTGTTCTGGGTCTTCGCCTTCGACTGCGTATTCCTGGGCTGGCTCGGTGCGAAGCCGGCGGAGGGCATCTACCCGACGCTCGCCCTCATCGGCACGATCTACTACTTCGCGCACTTCCTGATCATCCTGCCGATCCTCGGTCTCGTGGAGAAGCCGAAGAAGCTGCCGAACTCGATCACGGAGGCCGTGCTGGCCAAGCATGGCGGCAGCGGTCGGCCGGCCGGCGCGACTGCTTCACCAGAGACCAAAGGCTGAGCTCGGACGGCTTCGGAGAGAACATTCCATGATTAGACTATTGTCAGCCCTGCTCGCGGCCGGCGTCTTCACCGCTCCGATGTCGGTGGCGATGGCTCAGGACGCACAGCCGGAAGCGGTCGAGGCCCAGGCCGAGGTCGAAGGCACGGCAGCCGAGGGTGCGGCAGCCGAAGAGGGGCACGGCGAAACGCCGCATTACCCGCTTCGCAAGCCGGAAGAGATGAGCTGGAGCTTTGCCGGCCCGTTCGGTCATTACGACCTCGGCCAGTTGCAGCGCGGTCTGAAGGTGTACAAGGAAGTCTGCGCTTCCTGTCACGGGATGAACCTCGTGGCGATGCGCACGCTGACCGATCTCGGCTACAGCGAAGCCCAGGTGAAGGCCTTCGCCGCCGAATACACCGTCCAGGACGGCCCGGATGATTCCGGCGAGATGTTCGAGCGGCCCGGTATCCCGTCGGATTACTTCCCGGCGCCGTTCCCTAACCCGGCAGCCGCCGCCGCGGCCAATGGCGGTGCGCATCCGCCAGACTTCTCGCTGCTCGCCAAGGCGCGCGCCGTCGAGCGGGGTTTCCCGACCTTCGTCTTCGACATCTTCACCCAGTATGCCGAAGGCGGCCCGGATTACATCCATGCCCTCCTGACCGGATACGGCGAAGAGGCGCCGGCCGATATCACGATCCAGCCGGGGACCTACTACAACCCGTACTTCATCTCGGGCCCCGCTCTGGCGATGCCGCCGCCGCTGTCGGACGACCTGATCGAGTATCCGGATGGGGCGCCCCAGACCGTCGATCAGTATTCGCGCGACGTGACCGCCTTCATGATGTGGGCCGCCGAGCCGCACATGGTCGAGCGCAAGGCAACCGGCCTCATCGTGATGGTCTTCCTGATCATCTTCGCCGCGATGCTGTTCCTGGTGAAGCGCCGGGTATGGGCGGGTACGCCGCACTGATCGTCGTCGACGACGACGTGAACGATGACGGAATCGAGGGGGCTACGGCCCCCTTTTTCCTGCGCCGGTGCAAGGGCAGCATATGGCCTGCCGACCCGTTCGCATGATCCACTTCAGCCGAGGAGACGCGTTGCATGTATATCGCGATGAACCGCTTCAGGGTGCTGCCGGGCGCCGAACAGGAGTTCGAGGCACTCTGGCTCAACCGGGAATCCCGGCTGCAGGACGTGCCGGGCTTCGTCGAGTTCCATATGCTGAAGGGGCCGGCCGGCGAAGAGCACACGCTCTATGCCTCGCACACCGTCTGGCGCGATCATGCTGCGTTCGAAGCCTGGACGCGATCCGAGGCGTTCCGTGCCGCCCACGGCAAGGCCGGCGGTACGCGCCCGCTCTATGACGGGCATCCGCAGTTTGAGGGATTCGACGTGATCCAGACTATTGGACGAGAGGACGGCGCGTGAGCACGAGCAAGGCAGCTTCGATGGCCAAGGGCTTCGACTTCACCGCGGCGATCCGGACCATCCCGGACTATCCCAAGCCCGGCATCCAGTTCCGCGACATCACGACGCTTCTGGCCGACGCGGATGCATTCCGCGGCGCCGTCGATGCGCTGGTCGATGGTCATCGGGACGAGCAGGTCGATCTGGTGGCCGGCATCGAAGCGCGTGGCTTCATCCTCGGCGGTGCGCTCGCCCACCAGCTCTCCGCCGGCTTTGTGCCGATCCGGAAGAAGGGCAAGCTGCCGCACGACACGATCCGCGTGGCTTACAGCCTGGAATACGGCGTGGACGAAATGGAGATGCATCGCGACGCAGTCCGTCCGGGCCAGCGCGTGCTGCTCACCGACGATCTGATCGCGACGGGAGGGACGGCGGAAGGCGCGGTCAAGCTGCTGCGGGAACTGGGCGCCGAGATCGTCGCGGCCTGCTTCGTCATCGATCTGCCCGATCTGGGCGGACGCAAGCGGCTCGAAGCGCTCGGCGTGGAAGTGCGCACGCTGATCGCATTCGAAGGCGACTGACGGCGCGGACGGCGATGGCAGGCTGATTTGACGGTCAGGCGGTCGCCAGAGCCGCGCAGGATGCCCGGCTCGCCTCGGCCGTGGCGCAGAAATCGCGCAGGAGGTAGGCGCCGAGATCGGCGGCCTCCATCGGACGGCTGAAATAATAGCCCTGGAACTGGTTGCAGGTCATCCGGGTGAGGATGTCGATCTGTTCGGCATCTTCGACACCTTCCGCCGTCACGCTGAGATCGAGCACGCGGCCGAGCGCCAGGATCGTTTCCAGGATTCCGTGGGCAATCCGATCGTCCTTGATCGCGTTGACGAAGGACCGGTCGATCTTCAGCTTGTCGAATGGGAATTTGCGCAGATAGGAGAGGCTGGAATAGCCGGTTCCGAAATCGTCGAGCGCGATCCTTACGCCGAGCGCCCGCAGCCGATGCAGCACGGCCACGACCGTCTCGGGATCGTCGATGAACAGGCTCTCGGTGATCTCCAGTTCGAGCCGCTGGGCGGCAAGTCCGGAACTGGCGAGCGCGTCTTCCACATCCGCCATGATCGTGCCGTGCCGGAACTGGTCGACCGAGACATTGACCGCCACGGTCAGATGATCGCCCCATGAGACCGCGTTGCGGCATGCTTCGCGCAGGACCCAGGCGCCGATCCCGCAGATCGCGCCGGTCTGTTCGGCGAGCGGGATGAAATGGTCGGGCTGGACGCGCCCGTGCAGGGGATGCTCCCACCGGACAAGAGCCTCGAAGCCGAGCGTCTGGCGGGTGCGGCTGTCGACGATCGGCTGATAGTTGAGAACCAGTTCGTTGCGTTCGACGGCGCATCGAAGATCGTATTCGAGGCGGTGCCGATCCCGCAGGCGCTGTGCCATCTCGCTTTCGAAGAAGCAAAACGTGTTCTTGCCGGCTGCCTTGGCCTCGTAGAGTGCCAGGTCGGCATTGCGCAGGAGGTCGTCGGGATTGGCGCCATCGAGCCCCGGAAAGGCGATGCCGACCGAGCAGCCCACATTGGCCAATTCGGCGCCCAGGCTGAAGGGCGTCGCGAAGCACGCCAGAATGGCTGCCGCCAGACGGTCGGCCGAGGCCATATTGGGCGCCGAATGGGCGACGATGGCGAACTCGTCGCCGCCGATCCGCGCAACCATGTCGCCCGGCTCCACGATACGCAGCAGACGGGCCGCGACCTGCCGCAGGAGCTGGTCGCCGGTGAGGTGACCGTTGCGATCGTTGATCAGCTTGAAATTGTCGAGGTCGAGATAGAGCAGGCTGGAGGTCGGGCCGTGTGGCGGCGGGG
Organism: Aurantimonas sp.; assembly: GCF_964217435.1. Taxonomy (NCBI): domain Bacteria; kingdom Pseudomonadati; phylum Pseudomonadota; class Alphaproteobacteria; order Hyphomicrobiales; family Aurantimonadaceae; genus Aurantimonas; species Aurantimonas sp. The sequence continues at coordinate 106,782 of NZ_CAXPJM010000027.1, forward strand.
ACGCGCAGATGCGGTCGATCTCTTCGGCAAACCGGCTGCGGTTGGCCAGGCCGGTCAGGCTGTCGTGATGGGCGAGATAGGCGATCCGGCGCTCGGCATGCGTGGTCGCGGTGATATCCGACGCCACCCCGCGATAGCCGGTGAACGCGCCATCATGGCCGAAGATCGGCTTGCCCGTCATGGCGATCCAGGCCGACCCCTGCGGGCCGGGCACCTCGATGATCGCCTCGCGGAACGGGGTGCGTTCGAGCATCGGCTGGGCGATGGGCGACAGATCGAGGCTTTGTCCTGCGAATGTCTGGTCGCTGTTCGATATCAGACGGTCTGTCCCCCGACCGAAGATCTGCGAGAACCGGTCGCCGCCGCGCACCAATTGTCCGGCGTGATCCGTCTGCCAGATCCAGTCGCTGGTGCCTTCCTCGAATTCGCGCAGGAGGAGCTCGATGATCGAGGATTGTTCGGCGAGCTTCTGATGGCCTTCGAAATTCTCCTGCAACAGCTCGCCGCGCGCGCAACTCGCGCGATAGACGATGAAGGTGAAACCCAGGAGCAGAGCCAGGAGGAAATAGTCGTTCGTCCCTTGCGAGACGCCGAGTGCGACCGCCGATCCGACGAACAGCGGGACGATGAAGGCCTGTAAGGCTCGCTTCAGCGCGGACAGCGCAAAGCCGCCGCCGCATATCATTCCCATGGCGATCACGGCGATGACGCTCTTCGCATCACCATCGGAGGAGGGGTAGAAGGTCAGGATCGCCAGACCCCACCAGGCGCCGAGGATGAAAGCGTTCCGCACAGCATGCGCGGTGGCGCGGCTCGACGCCGAGACCAGTGGTGCACGCCGCTGGAAGCGCGACCAGGCACGGATCGAGACCAGAACGATGTAGGACAGCCCTAGGAGCCAGATCAGCGCCCAGGGAGAAAACGCCTCGCCGGATGACATGCCGAGAATGATGATCGCGTTCATCACATTGCCGAACATCATGACCGGGGTGGTCTTGAGGATGCTCGTCAGCTGCACGCCGCGCAGACGATCGGCGGCGTGGCCTTGCGGCTCTTCCCGGGCAGGCTTGGCGGATGATGCGTCGAACATGATGGATGGGTGCCGCTGACGAACTGATCCACCCATCAATGTCCGTTGCCATCTAACATAACGTAAAGCGGCGCGCGTAATCGCAGATTTTTGATTGGTTTAGGTCGAAAGTATGGGGGCAGGGGCCACGCTCCGGCAACCGGAACGAAGCGGCTGAGGCTGCCGCCCGTAGCCCCGGTTAGGCGCGATGATCGAGGCTCTGCGCCGGATCGCGACGGGCGACGACGCTCAGTCGGTTCCGCAGAAGGCAGCGCCGTCGAACGAGAACACGGTGTCGCCGTGCTGATTGACGCCTTGCGTCGTGAACTCGAGGACGCCCCAGCCCTTGCGGCTGGCAGATGCCCGCTTGCCCGTCAGCGTCTGGGTGAAGGTCACCGTATCTCCAGCATAGACCGGCTTCGGCCAGGCAAGGTTCTTCACACCGGGGGAGGGGCCCATGCGCGGCGGCTGGTTGCCGGCGGCGACCCATGCTCGGGCGAGCGCAACCTGGCTTTCGACGTTCAGGCGCATGCAGACGCCAGCGGTGTGCCAGCCGGATGCGCACAGGCCGCCGAGAACGGAAGCCTTCGCTGCGTGTTCATCGAGGTGGAAGGCCTGCGGGTCGTATTTGGCCGCAAAGCGCTTGATGTCTTCGGCGAGGAAGATGTGCGCGCCCATCTCACGGGCTTCGCCGACGATCAGACTGTCCCAGAAGGTCATGCGGCAAGGCCTTCCCGCGTCAGAACGAGCAGGGTGTAGGCGCTTTCCAGAACCGTCTCGCCGGTCTGGTTGCGCAGATCCGTCGTGATCTTGAGGATGCCGAGGGTCGGACGCTTGGAGGACAGGCGGCGCGACAGGACGCGGGCGGTACCGTGAAGAACGTCGCCCGGCCGGACCGGCCGCTTCCAGCGGACGTAATCGACGCCGGGCGAGCCCTGCGACGAGGAATCGAGAATGTAGGCGTCAGCCATCATGCGCATCATCATGGCGCAGCTATGCCAGCCTGAAGCAGACAGACCGCCGAGAAGCGTGTCCTTCGCCGCCTCTTCATCGAGATGGAAGGGCTGCGGGTCGAATTCGCGGGCGAACTCGATCACCTCGTCCCGGGTCACGGGGTAGGGGCCGAGATCGATCTCGAGCCCTTCCGTGAAGTCCTCGTATGTGCGCATCAGGCCTCCCCAGCGGCGAAAAGGCTCTCCCTCCTTTCGCCGAATTTCGCGGGGGCGACGCAGATCTGCGCCGGCCCCCGCAAGCTCAGTTGTTGAACTTGAACATCAGGATGTCGCCGTCCTGGACGACGTATTCCTTGCCTTCGTCGCGGGCCTTGCCCGCTTCCTTGGCCGCGACCTCGCCGCCGAGCGAGACGAAGTCGTCGAAGGCGATGGTCTGGGCCCGGATGAAGCCCTTCTCGAAATCGGTGTGGATCACGCCGGCAGCCTGCGGTGCCTTGGCGCCACGCCGCACCGTCCAGGCGCGGGTCTCCTTCGGGCCTGCCGTGAAGTAGGTGATCAGGTCGAGCAGCGAGTAGCCGGCCTGGATCAGCCGGTCGAGGCCGGGCTCGGTCAGGCCCATCGCCTCCAGATAGTCGCCGACTTCCTCGGCGGGCAACTGCGCGATCTCCGCCTCGATGGCGGCCGAGATGACGACGCTCTTGGCGCCCTGCTTCTGCGCCATCGCCGCGACGGCTTCCGAATGGGCGTTGCCGCTCGCCGCATCGTCTTCGGCGACGTTGCAGACATAGAGGACGGGCTTGGAGGTCAGGAGGTTCAGCGTCTTCAGTTCGCTGCGCTCCTCGGCATCCATCCCGGCCAGGAGGACGCGGACCGGCTCGCCGTTCTGCAGCTTCGCCAGCGCCGCTTCCATCACGGGGAGGGCCTGGATCGCTTCCTTGTCCTTGCCGGTCGCCTTCTTGCGGGTCGCTACGATGCGGCGCTCCAGGCTCTCGAGGTCGGAGAGCATCAACTCGGTCTCGACCGTCTCGGCATCGGCGACGGGATCGACACGACCCTCGACATGGACGACGTCGTCATCCTCGAAGCAGCGCAGCACGTGAACGATGGCGTCTACTTCGCGGATGTTGGCGAGGAACTGGTTGCCGAGGCCTTCGCCCTTGGAGGCGCCACGCACCAGTCCGGCGATGTCGACGAAGGTAATCCGCGTCGGCAGGATGTTCGCCGACTTGGCGATGCCGGCGATGTCCTTCAGCCGCGGATCGGGAACCGGCACGTCGCCGGTGTTCGGCTCGGTCGTGCAGAACGGATAATTGGCTGCGGCCGCGGCGGCAGTCTTGGTGAGAGCGTTGAACAGCGTCGACTTGCCGACATTCGGCAGGCCGACGATCCCGCATCTGAAACCCATGGGGTGGTCCTTCGAAGATGGTCGTGTCTGACGCGTATCGCGCCGATCTTGGGGGCTGTTTGCAGCCTTCGCGGCGAGGGGTCAACTCTGGCGCCATCCAGGAAGGCGGCGACGGTCAGTCCTTGCCGAAGAGCCGCTTCAGCATGTCGGCCATTGGGCCCTTGTCCGGCACCTTCACTTGCGGCGGCGCGCCGCGCGCCTGACGAATATGGCTGCGCCCCTTGGGCGGGCCCGCCGGCTTGCTCGCGCTGGCCGCACCCTTGGCGCCCGATGGCTCGTTCGAGCTCGTGGAAAGGCTGACCTTGTTCATGAAGACCGCGTCCTCGCCCTTGGCGAGACTGTCGACATGGCGTGCGACGGCTTCGATGAACGGCTCCAGCCATTCGCGGTCGACCTTGGCGAAATCGCCGAGGACATAAGGGGAGACGGCGTCCTTGTTGCCCGGATGGCCGATGCCCATGCGCACGCGGCGGTAGTCCTTGGTGCCGAGATGGGCGTCAATGGAGCGCAGGCCGTTATGGCCGCCATTGCCGCCGCCCGTCTTCACCCGCAGCTTGCCGGGCGGCAGGTCGAGTTCGTCGTGGATGACGACGATCTGCGACGGCTCCAGCTTGAAGAAGCGTGCGGCGTCGCCGACCGAGCGGCCGGATTCGTTCATGAAGGTCTGGGGTTTGATCAGGACGACCTTCTCACCGCCGATCTGGCCCTCGGAAATCTCCGCCGAGAACTTCTTCGACCAGGGGGAGAAGGCAGGGTCGCGGGCGATCTCGTCGAGCGCCATGAACCCGATATTGTGGCGATTGCCGGCATAACGGGAGCCGGGATTGCCCAATCCTGCGATCAGCAACATCGCCCGGCTCCTTTCTGTTTCGTTCGGCGTTGAGCCGAGGCTGGGACTTACTTGTCCTCGCCGGACCCGTCTTCGCTGACCTCGGTGGCCTCGACCGCATCGGCCTCGACCTCGGTGGCCTCGTCATCCTCGGACCGCAGGGCGGCCGGGGCGGCGATCGTCGCGATGGTGAAGTCGCGGTCGGTGATCGTCACTTCGACGTTCTTCGGCAGGGTGAGTGCCGAGGCGTGGATCGAGTCGCCGATTTCCAGACCGGTCAGGTCGAGCGTGAAGTACTCCGGAATCGCGCTGGCCGGGGCATGGACCTCGACCTCGTGGCGGACGACGTTGATGACACCGCCGCGCTTGAGACCCGGGGATGCTTCCTCGTTCTCGAAATGCACGGGGATGTTGACCGTCACGCGGGTCTTCTCGGAGACGCGCAGGAAGTCGACATGCATCAGGAAGTCGCGGACCGGCTCCAGCTGATAGTCCTTCGGCAGGACCGAAATCTTCTGGCCGTCGACCTCGATGGTCGCAACATGGGTCATGAAACCGCCGGCGTGAAGCGCCAGGAAGGTTTCCTTGTAGGGGATGGCGATCGGCAGCGGGTCCTGCTTGTCGCCGTAGATGACTGCGGGGATCATACCGTTGCGGCGAAGATGTCTGGCGGCCCCCTTGCCGACCTTCTCGCGCGCCTCGGCCTTGACCGTAAAGGTCTCGCTCATGGCTTTGTCCTTCGTGCTGTGAGGTGGTCGATCAGACGGTGTGCCTGAAACGACGAAAAGCGGACCTGCGAGGGACCGCTCAACTCCGCGCTGCCTCCAAGGGTGTCTGCGCGGACGCCGTGCCTATACCCCAAGGCGCGCGGATGGACAAGGCAGCGCCGTGAATGGCGGGCCTAACGGCGGGCCGCGTCAGTCTTGTCGGCTTGGGATGCTTTCCACCCATCCGGCAGATCAGGATTGCGCGTATAGCCCGGCCCGACGGTGAGTGGCGCGGGCGGCATCACCGCGTCGGACATCTGCGAGGTGACCGTGAAGCTGTCCTCGAACAGCACGGCCCCGTCGCCGTTCTGCACCAGGCGCACGTCGACGCGGTAGGGGCGACCCTTGACGATCCCCCGCAAGGGAGGCGTGCGCAGGCCGTAGCGGGTCGTGCGCGCGGTCAGCTTCGCGCTGACCCGGATCGGCGGACCGCCGCCAGGATCCTCGAACACCGCCTCGATGCGCGAATAGGTCTTCACCGGGCGCTGCACGACCGCGGTGAAGCCATAGAAGGCCTCGGCTTCGCGATAATTGAAGATGAAACTCGAGCCGGCGATCGTCAGGTAGGGACGGTCCGCATCGGTTTCGCGGGTGACCCAGCCGATCGCAAGCAGGATGGCGACGAGACCGACGGTGGCCGTCACAACTCCCTGCGTGCCCAACTTGCCCAGTCGCGCGAACATGGCTTCTGTCCGATGGCCCGTGTGGCCAGGCGCACAGTCTAGCGCGGCGGGAGGCCGGTCACCAGCGTTCCAGCAAGGTCAGCCGTGAAGCGGCGCCAACCGGGCCGCCGCGGATCGGCTCAGTCGAACAGGCTCGAGACCGATTCCTCGGACGCCGTGCGCGCGATCGCCTCACCGAGAAGATTGGCGGTGGTGACGACGCGGATGTTCGCCGCCTCGTTGATCGCCTTGGTCGGCTGGATCGAGTCGGTGATCACCAGCTCCTTGAGGCTGGACGCGGTGATGCGCGAGACCGCGCCGCCCGACAGGACGCCATGGGTGATGTAGGCCGAAGCGCTGTTGGCGCCGGCCTGCACCAGCGCGTCGGCCGCGTTGCACAGCGTGCCGCCGGAATCGATGATGTCGTCAATCAGGATGCCGTTGCGGCCGGTGACGGCGCCGATGATGTTCATGACTTCCGACTCGCCAGGCCGGTCGCGGCGCTTGTCGACGATGGCCAGCGGCGCATCGAGACGCTTGGCGAGCGCGCGGGCGCGGACCACGCCGCCGACGTCGGGCGAGATGACCATCAGGTTCGACAGATCCTGATGCTCCTTCACGTCGCGCGCGATCAGCGGCACGGCGAAGAGGTTGTCGGTCGGGATGTCGAAGAAGCCCTGGATCTGACCGGCATGCAGGTCGAGGGTCATGACGCGGTCGGCGCCGGCCTCGGTGATCAGATTGGCGACCAACTTGGCCGAGATCGGGGTGCGCCCACCGGCCTTGCGGTCCTGCCGGGCATAGCCGAAATAGGGAAGCACTGCGGTGATGCGGCGGGCCGAGGCGCGGCGCATGGCGTCGATCATGATGAGCAGTTCCATCAGATGATCATTGGCCGGATAGGACGTCGACTGGACGATGAAGACGTCCTCGCCGCGGACGTTTTCCTTGATCTCCACGAAGACTTCCTGGTCGGCGAAGCGCCGGACCATGGCCTCCCCGAGTGGCAATTCCAGATAGCGTCCGATGGATTGAGCGAGGACGCGGTTGGAGTTGCCGCTGAAGAGTTTCATCGCGTTCTTTCCGATAGCGGGTACCGGTCGGGACGGCTTGGCTATGCCGCTTCGGTGGGCCATCCCGTCGCCTCCGGTTCGATGCAGGGGCTCATAGCAACATCGCGCGAAACTTCAACCCGCAGCCTTTCGCAATGCGGGATAAGTTCGGGTCACCGAGGAGGCTCAGCCGGTGCCGGTTGCGACCTGCGCGGCTTCCTGCAGCGTGCGGTCGGCGACAGCAGCGAGCGTCGACAGGTCGATGGCGGCCCAAGGGTCCGCGGCGGCGCCGGGTACGCTTTCCTGTCCCTGAATGCGCCGGACACGGCGGTCGCTCGCATCGAGCACATCCCAGACATAGACGAGGGTGGTAGAGGACCCGTCGTTGAACGCCGAGAAATAGCCCTTCAGGCGCACGCTCGACGGTGCTTCGGCGGCGGGGCGGATCGTGACGCCCTTGGCTGCAGCGCTTTCCGACAGGGCGCGGGCCAGAAGCACGGCCTTTTCCTCGGGCGCGCCGACGAGCGGCAAAAACTGCACTTCACCGACGCTTTGGCTGGCGCTGACGGACGCGGGGGCAGGCCCCGCTGGCGCGGTCGCTGCCGCCAACGTCGTCGGGGCAGCTGAGACAGGCTGGGAGGACTGCGGGGCCGGCGCTGCCTGCTGCTGAATGGGCGCGATCGGCGCGGAGGACACCGTCTGCTGCTGGACCGGCGGATAGGCCTGCTGGTTCATCGGCTGCGGCTGCTGCGACATGGCCGGCTGCGGATAACCCATGGTGCTGGAGGCGGCAGGTGGGGGCGCGGCGGCGAATTGCCGGGACGGGACGGAGGCGCTCATCGACCCGCTGCCCAGGGATCCGATACCGACGCTCGGCACCGGACCGTCGGGCCCGAAATCCATCGATGCCTCGGTACATCCGGAAAGGCTGGTGCCGAGACCGACCATCCCGAGCGTCAGGGCGATCATCGGCACGCGGCGGCGGGGATTGGATTCCACGGAGCTCGTTCCTTGCGACTGACGGCCAGCGTTCGACCGGGATCGTGGACCGTGAGTCGCAAGATAACGTTAAAAGGCGGTCGATTTTCTTCGAAAGCCCTGCGCCACAAGGCGCGGGCCTTCAATCTGGCGGCGACGGCCGCCTGAATCAGACCGAAATCAGGTCGAGAGAGAGCCGCGACAATGGCTCGGGGGCACCCGTCGTCGTCAGGTAGGTCCGGCCGAGCGTCATCGCCGTATCTCTGTCGGAATCCATGATGATCATGTGTGCGAAGAGGGTCATGTCCGGCACGATCGGCTGAGGATTGCCGGAGTAGAACATCGGCGTGTCCATCCACGACGGCGCGTAGCGCGCGCCCAGCGAATAGCCGCATGCGCTGAGGCGGTGGCGGACGAGTTCATGCGCTTCCATCACCGCCGCATGGGCATCGAAGACGTCGCCGAAGCTGCTGCCCGGAACCATCGCCGCCTCGACGGCATCCAGCGCCTCGCGCGCGGCCGTGTGCAGTTCGACATGGCGCTCGCTCGGGCGGCCGACGATCACCGTCTTCATCAAGGCGGCGTGGTACTGCGATTTGACGCCGGCCCATTCCAGCGTGAGCTGATCCTGGTCGTCGAGGATGCGGCGGCCCGACTTGTACCGGCACAGCAGGGCATCGCGGCCGGAGCCTACGATGAACGGGTTGGCCGGATAGTCGCCGCCCTGGCGCAGCACCTCTCCCTGGAGCGCTGCCAGGATGTCTGCCTCGTTGGCGCCCGCCTTGATCAACGGCAGGGCGGCATCGAACGCCTCGTCGCCGAGCCGTGCAGCCTCGCGCACGGTCTCGATCTCGGCAGGGGTTTTCACCGCCCGCAGCAACGGCACGAGGTTGGAGGCCTCCTTCAGCGTGGCGAAGGAGCCGAGCCTCTCCTGTACCATCTGGCCGTTGGCCGCGGTCAGGCCATGGGTCGCCCACTCGACGCCGATGCGGGCGCCGAGGAGGCCCATGTCGTCGAGCATGTCGCGCAGTTCGATGACCGGATCGGCGCTGCCCCGGTCGCGCCAGATGCTGATCGATTCCAGCGTCGAGGTTTGGCGCGCCTGCCGCAGATCGGCCGAGCGGGTCAGAAGCTGCATCTCGCCGTCGGCCTTCACCACCAGGCACTGGAAGTGACAGAAGCCGAAGGTGTCGTAGCCGGTCAGCCAGTACATCGATTCCTGGGCGAACAGCATCAGGGCGTCGAGCTTCTGCTCGCCCATCTCCAGCATGAGCCGGTCGCGGCGGGCGTCGAACTCGTCGCGTGAGAAATGCAGCATCCGAGGTTACTCCGCGAGGGCGATGGCAGAAAGCTGGCGGCCGTAATCGGGCTCGCCGCGATGCGTGGTGCGCCGGAAGGAAAAGAAGCGGTCCGGGTCGCCATAGGTGCAACGGTCGACGAAGCTGCCCTCGACGCCGCTGGCCCGCAGTTGCGCAACGATGAAGCCCGGCAGGTCGAACTGGCGCTTGTCGGTGCTGCGCCCGGGCTGGAAGAACCGTTCGCGTGCGGGCTCCGCGTCAAGGAACTCGGCGACCATCTCGAGGCCGACTTCGTAATTGGGCTGCGTGATCGTCGGCCCAAGCACGGCACGGATGGAATTGCGCTCGGCGCCGAGCCCTTCCATGGCGACGATCGTCGCTTCCAGAACGCCGTTCAGCGCACCACGCCAGCCGGCATGAGCCGCGCCGATCACGCCGTTCTCGGTATCCGCGAAGAGGACGGGCCCGCAGTCGGCGGTGACGACGCCGATGGCGAGGCCCTTGCGGCGCGTGGCGATCCCGTCGGCACGTGGGCGGTCGCCGGAGAAGGGAGCATCCACCACCACGGCGTCCGCCGAATGCACCTGCCAAGGTGTCGCGAGATCCGCGCTGCCCAGAGTGGCGAGCGCGCGGGCTCGGTTTTCCAGAACGTCTTCGGGACGGTCGTTCGAGCCGATCCCGACATTGAGCCCGGCATAGAGCCCTTCCGAGACCCCGCCGCTGCGGGTGAAAAAGGCATGGGCGATGCCTGGTCCTGCCAGACATTCCGACCGGACGACGGCGGAATCAGGCAGCGGCGACGCGGATCGGCTTCGAATTTCGGACATGGCGCGGGATCGTGGTCGAGGGGCAGGGCGAAGTCAATCCGCGGCGGGACCGTCGGTTGTGTCCGGCAATCCGGCCTCGTTCAGGCCGAAGGGTGGCAGGCTCATTGGGCGCGAGGCAGCGCACAGAACCTTGAAGATCTGGCCCATATCGCCGGAGCCCGTTCCCGCCAGACGCTGCACGGCGCCGGTGATTTCCGTTCGCGTCTTCTCGTCATGCGCAGCGCCGAGCGCGCCAGCCCGTTCCAGAAGGCCGAGGGCTAGAAGGAAGTCGCTTTGCGTGACCGTCGGCGATACGTAAAGCCCGCTCGCGCGGAACGGGGCGGCAATCCTGTCGAAGTCGACATGGCTGGTGATGTCGTTCTCGCCGGGGCGGTCCAGCGGGTCGGCGAAGGCATGGCCGTGCATCGCCTGCAATGTGTCCCCGAAACCGCTGCGGGAATGACCGTAATCGATGAAGAGGCCCGCGCCGCCGTCCGTGGCCAGCCGCTCGGCCAGGGCCGCGGCAATCCGTTCGCGTGCTGGCGAGACTTCCAGCACCGCGCCGGCCTTGGGCTCCACCAACCCCATCGCCCGGACGGCATCGGAAACCTGCGGGCGCGCTTCGCACAGCACGAACTCGAAGCGTCCGCTGTCGGTCGTCGATACGCAGCGTTCGCGCCAGTCGCTGCCGTCGAAGACATATTGGCGGACCGCCACCGCATCGAACAGTTCGTTGGCGACGACGACCATCGGTCGGCGCTCCAGATCCTCGATGCGGCGCACCCGGCGGATCGGCAGATCGAAGCGTCCCAGCGTCTGCATCTGCTCGTCGGCCAGCCGGTCGCTGGTTTCGACCAGCCGCACATCGGCCGCCCGCATGCAGTCCGGGGCGATGGAGCGCAGCGCGCGCAACATGTCGGCCATCATCGTCCCGCGGCCGGGGCCGCATTCGACCAGCAGAAAGGGGGCCGGACGGCCGAGGCCGGTCCAGGCCGAGGCGACCCAGGCACCGAGAAGCTCGCCGAACATCTGGCTCACCTCGGGGGCGGTGACGAAATCGCCGGCCCGGCCGAACGGATCGCGACGCGCATAATAGCCGTGCTCGCGATCGTAGAGTGCGAAGTTCCAGTAGCGGTCGACGCCGAGTGGACCTTCGACCCTGACATGCTCGGCAATCTTGCGGGCAAGCGCGTTCACGGCCGGGCGGTGCCCGCTTGATCGTCCTCCACCGGCTGGGGCTCGTAGGCGCGGGGACTGGCCGTCGCCATGGCCCAGATGCCGATGATCAGCATCGGAACCGACAACAGCATGCCCATGGTGAACCAGCCGCCATAGAGGTAGCCGAGTTGCACATCCGGCATGCGGAAGAACTCGACGAAGATGCGCGAGCAGCCATAACCGAAGAGGAACAGGCCGCCGACGAAGCGCGGACGACCGAGCATCTTGAAATGGTGCGTCGCGATCCGCAGCACGATGAACAGCAGAATGCCTTCGAGCAGCGCTTCGTAGAGCTGGCTGGGGTGGCGCGGCATCGGGCCGGCATCGGGAAAGACCATCGCCCAGGGTACCATGGTGGGCGCGCCCCACAATTCGCCGTTGATGAAGTTGGCGATGCGCCCGAAGAACAGGCCGAAGGGCACCGAGGCGGCGACGATGTCGATCAGGCTGAACAGCGGCACCTTGTAGACGCGACAGAACACCGCGATCGCCACCACCACGCCGATCAGGCCGCCATGGAACGCCATGCCGCCTTCCCAGACCCGGAACACCGCCAGGGGATCGGCGACGTAGCGTTCGAATTCGTAGAAAAATACCGAGCCGAGCCGGCCTCCCACCACGATGCCGATCGTGATGTAGAGGATGAAATCGTCGATCTGCAGCTTGGTGACCGGCGAGACGCCATTCGGCCAGAGCCGCGTGTTGCCCGCCAGATGGCGACCGTAGAGCCATCCGCAGAGAATGCCCGCGACGTAGGACAGGCCGTACCAGCGCAACTGGATCAGTCCGAGATCCAGGAAGATCGGATCGATCTGCGGATAGGTCAGGACACCGAGATAGGGGAGGGTGAGCATCGGTCCGCCATTGGGAGAAAGCGGGCGCTTGGCGCCCTTGCAGAAGCGGCGCGACCTTGGCCCGCGACCTTCACAGGGTCAAGCGTGGGCCGGCGCCGGCGATCGCTACCGTCCTCCCTGTGTGGCCCTCAAGCCTTCACCATCGCGTGCACTGCCATCTGAAGATGGTCACCGTTCAGGCAGGCTGCCACTGCCGCAAGCCGGCCCGGTCGCCATTGCCATCGTCCCCGGCGCTCTCTACCTCAACCCCGAAGAGAACGCGCGATGGCGCAAAACGGAGACCCATTCATGTCCAGGACAGGCCCCGGCCGCCAAGGCCCCAACCGGATGCTCGACGAGTTCGCCCGCGTCATGACCGATGCGGCAGGTGCCGCGCAGGGCGTGCGCCGCGAGATGGAGACCGTCTTCCGCGCGCAGGGCGAGCGGCTTCTGAACCAGATGGACCTCGTGCAGCGCGAAGAGTTCGAAGCGGTCCGCGACATGGCCGTGAAGGCGCGCACGGAAAACGAGGCGCTGAAGAAGCGGCTTGCCGATCTGGAAGCCCGAATGGCCGGAACCGGCGACGCCAACTGAGCGTCCAGCCGAGTTCTCCACAGCCTATCAACAGGTTTCGGGCGTTGCTCAATGCGCCCGAAAAGCCTTTGCCGAGAGTCGCTTAAGACTCGCCGCGAGCGACCGGCGATCCCGCTTGAATCCACCGAGTGGTGAATAATTCCTTAATCCCCTTAAGCCGGCGACTCCCCGTCTATATGCTGATTCATAAGGGTGATTCGACACGGAGCGGTGTCTCACTCCCGGTGGGAGCCGTTGCGGCAAATGGTGATCCCGCCGATGCGAATACGGGGACTCACCATGCAATTGACTGAACTTGCCACACTGCGCCAATCCAACCCGGTCGACATGATCGAATGGGTTGCGTCTGCGCGGGAATGGGCATTCGAACGATCCTGCGACGACGAGCTTGCGGTCGCTGTCGCTGGCGTCTGGACCGACTATTCGGTTTCCTTCTCCTGGGTCGAGGATATCGAGGCGCTGCATCTGGGGTGCGCGTTCGATCTTCGCATTCCGGCGCACCGCCGCGCCGAGGTCCTGCAGCTCCTCGCCTCAATCAACGAGAAGCTCCTGGTCGGCCATTTCGACCTTTGGCAGAACGAGAATGCGGTGATGTTCCGCCATGCCCTGCTCCTGTCCGGCGGTGCGGAGCCGACGAGCCAGCAGGCCGAGCGCATGCTGACCAGTGCGCTGGAAAGTTGCGAGCGGTTCTACCAGGCGTTCCAGTTCGTCATCTGGGCCGACAAGACGGCGCAGGAAGCGCTGGCTTGCGCGCTGTTCGAGACCCAGGGCGAGGCCTGATATGGCAACGGCCCAGCGCATCCTGCTTCTTGGCGGCGGCAACATGGGGGCGGCCCTCCTCGGGGGCTGGCTGGACAAGGGGCTCGATCCGGCCCGGGTGCTGGTGGTCGATCCGAAGGTCGGCGACACGCTGCGGCCGCTGATCGAACGCTACGGCGTGCGTCACGCGACGTCCGTGCCGCAGGAGACCTTCGACGTCGCCCTGCTGGCTGTGAAGCCGCAGATGATGGGCGCGGCGCTGCCAGACCTGCGCGACGCGCTGACATCGGACAGCCTCGTGGTTTCGATCGCCGCCGGTACGACCATCGCCGCCATCGAGGGGTTGCTCGGCGAGCATCCGGTGGTGCGGGCCATGCCGAACACGCCGGCGCTCATCGGGCGCGGCGTGACCGGTGCCTTTGCCAATGAGCGGGTCGATGCGGCTGGTCGCGAGACGGCCGACGATCTGCTGTCGGCCAACGGGCCGGTGGAGTGGGTCGAGGTGGAAACGCTGATCGACGCGGTGACCGGGGTCTCCGGCAGCGGGCCGGCCTACGTCTTTCATCTGGCCGAGTGCCTGGCGAAGGCGGGCGAGGCGGCAGGCCTGCCGGCCGATCTCGCCATGCGTCTGGCCCGCCATACGGTCGCCGGTGCCGGTGAACTGATGATCCGCTCGGACCAGACGCCAGCGACGCTGCGCCAGAACGTGACATCGCCGAACGGCACCACCCAGGCGGCTCTCGACGTTCTGATGGCCGAGGACGGGTTGGCCCCGCTGATGGAGCGGGCCGTGCGCGCGGCGCGCGACCGGGCCGAAGCTCTGTCGAAGGAGTAGCGTGTGAGCGCCCAGAAAGACGACATGCCATCTGCGCAGATTGGCTTCGACGACTTCATGAAGGTCGACATCCGTGTCGGCACCATCGTCGAGGCGGCACCGTTCCCCGAAGCGCGCAAGCCGGCGATCAAGCTCACGATCGATTTCGGGGCCCCGCTCGGGCGCAAGAAATCCTCGGCACAGATCACCCGGCACTACGAGCCTGCAGAGCTGGTCGGCCGGCAGGTGCTGGCGGTCGTCAACTTCCCGCCGCGCCAGATTGGCCCGATGATGTCAGAGGTGCTCACCCTCGGCGTGCCGGACGCCGATGGCGAGGTCGTGCTGATCGGCCCGAGCCAAAAAGTCCCCGAGGGGGGCCGCCTCTACTGAGGCAAATGCTCAGGCCGGTACGCGGATCAGCGCCCGCAACCCGCCGAGCCTGGAATCCGACAAGAGGATGTCGCCGCCGAAACTGCGGGCGATGTCACGGGCGATGGCCAGGCCCAGCCCGGTGCCGCCGCTGTCGATGTTGCGCGCGGTGTCGAGGCGCACGAAGGGCTTGAACACCTCCTCGCGCTGTTCGGCCGCAATGCCCGGCCCGTCGTCCTCCACCGTGATGGTCAGCCAGCGATCCTCGTGGGTTGCCGCGACCTTGACGCGATCGCCGTGACGCATGGCATTGGTGACGATGTTGGTCACCATGCGCGTGAAGGAATCCGGTCGCACCGCGATGCGCGGGTCACCGTCGATCACCAGTTCCAGATGCTTGCCCTTGAGCTTGGCTTCGTTGCGAAACTTGGTCAGCATCGGGGCCAGATCGAGCTCGCCGATCTCCTCGGCCGCCTCGTTCCGGGCAAAGGCCAGATAGCCCTCCAGCATGCGCTGCATCTCGTCGACGTCGGCGTTGAGCTCGTCCTGGTCCTCGCCTTCACCGAGCAGCGCCAGCTGCAGCCGGAAGCGGGTGAGAATGGTCCGCAGATCGTGGCTGACGCCGGTCAGCATGGCGGTCCGCTGTTCCATCTGCCGTTCGATCCGGTCGCGCATCTGGATGAAGGCGAGCGATGCGCGCCGGACTTCTGATGCACCGCGGGGTCGGAAGTCCGGTGGCATCGGCTGGCCGCGGCCGAAGCCTTCCGCCGCAGCCGCCAGTGTCTGGATCGGCCGGATCTGGTTGCGCAGGAACAGCACGGCGATGATCATCAGCACCAGCGACGTGCCGACCATCCAGACGAGGAAGATGTGCGTGTTGGACGCATAGGC
The DNA here is from genome assembly GCF_964217435.1 of Aurantimonas sp. Taxonomy (NCBI): domain Bacteria; kingdom Pseudomonadati; phylum Pseudomonadota; class Alphaproteobacteria; order Hyphomicrobiales; family Aurantimonadaceae; genus Aurantimonas; species Aurantimonas sp. The sequence goes on from NZ_CAXPJM010000027.1 coordinate 122,079, forward strand.
GGAGTTGCGCGTGGCGAAGATCCGCATCACCCGGTCGTCCAGCCGGATGCGGATCTCGACGATCTTGGAATTGCCGACGGTGTCGATCCAGAACGGGCGGCCGATCTGCCGGGTCAGTTCCTCGCTGAGAATGCCGTCGAGGATATTGAAGAACGGCTTCGGGGCAGGCGGCGGCAGCGGCTCGGCCGGCAGCACCGAGACGTTGAGGTCGAGATTGTTGCGCGCGATGCGGATGATGTCGCTGTAGTCCGAGCCCGGCGGCCGCGTCTGCACCAGCGCCGTGATCGCGGCGATATCCTGCACCACCGCCTCCGACAGGCGCTGGGTGACGAGCTGCCAGTGGCGCTCCATGAACACCACGGTCACGACGCACTGCAGAAGGACGACCGGCGCCATGATGATGATCAGCGAGCGCGCATAGAGCCCCTTCGGCATATAGCGCTGGATGATCCGCGGGATCGGCCGCAGGGGACCCCGCCAGATGTCGAGGGACGGGGGCCGACCGAGGCGCCAGCTCCGGCCGGTCTCCTGCGCAGTCGTCGCATCGCGGCGGAACGGATTCCACCGGGGCCGTTGCTGCATGAGCCGTCCGAGAACCGACATGATGCCTGCTCAGTCCGTGTTCAGGCGATAGCCGATGCCGCGCACGGTCTGAAGCCAGAGCGGGTTGGCCGGATCGCCCTCGATCTTGCGTCGCAGACGGTTGATCTGGACGTCCACAGTGCGCTCGCCGACCTCGGTTTCGTCGCCGAGGAGATCCTGTCTGGGGATCGTCTCGCCCGGATTGCCGGCGAATTGCGACATCATCGCCTTTTCGCGATCGGTCAGCCGGATGATCTCGCCCCCGCGCTTCAGTTCGCAGCGGGAAAGCGAGAAGGTGAAGGGACCGAAACGGATATGCTCGAGCTTCTGGATCGGCGCCTGGCTGCCGCGCCGCAGGATGTTGTTGACCCGCAGCAGCAATTCGCGCGGATCGAAAGGCTTGGCCAGATAGTCGTCGGCGCCGGCTTCCAGGCCCTCGATGCGATGCTCGGTTTCCGAGCGGGCCGTCAGCATCAGCACCGGCGCCTGCCGGTTGGTGCGCAGCGATCGAACCAGCTCGATGCCGCTTTCGCCAGGCATCATCACGTCGACGACCAGGAGGTCGAAGTCGAGCCCTTCCAGGATCCGCCGCGCCTCGCCGGCATCCGCCGCCACGGAGACCCGGAACTGCTGTTCGCTGAGGAACCGCAGCAGCAGCGAGCGGATCCGGCGATCGTCGTCGATGACGAGGATATGGGGCGCGTCGTCGCCGAGCGGCGAGGGGGCCTGCCGTTGCACCGCCGTCGTCTCCGTCATCTCGCTCATAGCGGCTCCTTTCGGTCGATGCCCTTCTTCCTGAACCACTCGCGCGTCGTCGGCCGATCGTCGGCCATCTCCATCAGGAAGGCGCCGATCGGTCCGGCATCGCCCGGCGAGGTGTTGCCGAGCGCCGCCTCGATGCGCCGCGCCTGCGCCCGCGACAGTTCCAGCGTCAATTCGCGCCCGCGTTCGGTCGGGAACAGACAGCGTTGGCGCCGATCCTCGACGCCGGGCATCTGCCGCACGAAGCCGCCGTCGATCAACTGGCGCAACACCCGCGACAGGGACTGCTTGGTTATCTGGAGCAGATCGAGGAGTTCGGCGATGGTCATCCCCGGATCGCGGTTGACGAAATGCAGCACCCGGTGATGGGCCCGGCCGAAACCATAGCGCATCAGGATCGAGTCCGCGTCCGTCGTGAATTCCCGATAGGCGAAGAAAAGCAGCTCGATCATGCGAAAATCGAGCTCGCCCCGTGTGGGCAGCGGCTCTCGCACGATCGCGTCCTCGGCGTCCGGCACGCGATCATCGGAGGTCAGGGCGGCATCCATAATTTAGGTCAGCAGTGTTGACGTAATTTGGTTCCATTGTTACACCTTGCCTGCGAGAGTGGAAACCGTCGCTTGCGACCATTCCCCTCCCGGCCCATTGTCGGCTTCGGGCTGTCCGCGTCAGGGAAGACCGGACGCAGTCGGCAGACAAGCCACGAATCGGTCAGAAGCCGATCGCCGTTACACCACGGATAGGGAGGACGCCGGGACAGGCGTCGACAACCATGAGCAGTGTTCCATTCGACCAGCTTGACGGCGAAATCTGGTACAACGGCGAGTTCCTGCCGTGGAAAGACGCCAAGATCCACGTTCTGACCCATGGTCTGCACTACGCAAGCGCCGTGTTCGAAGGCGAGCGCGCCTATGGTGGCACAGTCTTCAAGCTGCGCGAGCACACCGAGCGGCTGATCGCCTCGGGCCGCATGATCGGGTTCGAGATTCCCTACAGCGCCGACGAGATCGACGCGGCGACAAACGAACTCCTGGTGCGCCAGGGCTTCACCGATGCCTATGTCCGCCCGATCGCCTTCCGCGGGTCAGAGATGATGGGCGTGTCGGCGCAGAAGAACCGGATCAACGTCGCGATCGCCATCTGGCAGTGGCCGAGCTATTTCGACCCGGAGCAGCGGATGAAGGGCATCCGGCTGGATCTCGCCGAATATCGCCGTCCCGATCCGCGCACCGCGCCGTCGAAGGCCAAGGCAACCGGCCTCTACATGATCTGCACCATCTCCAAGCACGCGGCCGAGGCCAAGGGCTATGCCGACGCGCTGATGCTGGACTGGCGCGGCCAAGTGGCCGAGGCGACCGGTGCCAACGTCTTCTTCGTCAAGGACGGCATCATCCACACGCCGACGCCGGACTGCTTCCTCGACGGCATCACCCGCCGCACGGTGATCGAACTGGCCAAGCGCCGCGGCATCGAAGTGCGCGAGCGGGCGATCATGCCCGAGGAACTGGCCGATTTCGACGAGTGCTTCCTCTGTGGCACGGCCGCCGAGGTCACGCCGGTGTCCGAGATCGCCGAATGGCGCTTCACGCCGGGCGAGACGACGCGCCGGCTGGTCGAGGACTATACCGCCGTGGTGCAGCCCCAGCGCGCCGCCGCCGAATAGGCGGAACACCCGCTTCTGACACCATCAGCTTACCGGCCGCGGCACTCGCTGCGGCCGGTCGCGTGCTTGCCTCCGCCGTCTGCCCCGCGTTAACAGCCGGGCACAGCAACCGACGCCCGAGGCTCACGTGACAACACTCAACGCCCAGATCGTTCCCGTCACGCCATTCCAACAGAATTGCTGCATCCTCTTCGATGCCGAGGACAAGGTCGGCGTCGTGGTCGATCCCGGCGGTGACGTCGACCGGATCGCGGAGGCCATCGAGAAGGCCGGGATTGCCATCGAGGCGATCTGGCTGACCCACGGCCATATCGACCACGCCGGCGGGGCCATGGAACTGAAGGAACGCCTCGGCGTCGACATCGTCGGCCCGCACAAGGCCGATGCCTTCCTCCTGGCCGGACTGTCAGAACAGGCGCGGATGTTCGGAATTCCGGGCGCAGTGCGCGATTGCACGCCGGACCGCTGGCTGGAGGAGGGCGAGACCCTCGCCTTTAGCGGCCATCGTTTCGAGGTGCTGCACACGCCGGGTCATGCGCCGGGCCATGTCGTCTTCTACAACCGGGCCGCCAAATTCCTGCACGCCGGCGACGTCCTGTTCTCCGGTTCGATCGGCCGCACCGATCTGCCGGGCGGCGACCACGCGACGCTGATCGCCTCGATCAAGGACAAGGTGCTTCCGCTCGGCGACGATGTCGGCTTTATCTGCGGCCACGGGCCCGGCGGACGCCTTGGCGACGAGCGCCGCGGCAATCCGTTCCTGACCTGAGGAGCCTGGCTCCTCGTCTCCGTCAGTCGCAGAACTGCGACTGTCCCTGTGCGTCGACATAGGTCCCGTAATCGGGGTCGAAGCTCTCATGCTCGCTCGTGCAGCGGTCCAGCCATTCGCGGGTCCACGGGGCGGCGCGATCGACCTGTTCCGGTTCGGCACGCGCAGTTGGCCGAGGCACATCGGCGCTGTCCGTTGCGAGCGCCGCGACGCGCTGACCATATCCGGGGGCGATCCGGATGATCTGCGGTCCGCCGATCTTGTAGATCACCTCCACGCCGGAGGCCGGCATCGGCCGGCGGTCGAGCCGCGCACTCTCGACGTCGATGATCTTCGCTTTCGTTCGCATCCTGTTCGCGCTCTTTCCAGACACCTGGGTGCCCGAGCCGTAACTGCGGTCGCCGAGATCACTGGTGATGATTGTGAACGAGCCGGACGAGCGCTGGACGGTCCTCGGAGCCGCTACCTCCCGCCAGCCGCGACCGCGACGCAGGCGCCGGTCGTCGATCAGGATGTCCGGTTCGACGACGACCGAACCACCGTCTTCGAGAAACTCTTCCCGCTCGTCGGAATAGACGATATCGGCGGGCGTGCGGATCGATCCGCCGTCCCTCAGGAATTCGCGATCACCGCCCGACCTGACGACGATGTCGGGCCGTCTGCCGATCCCCCCGCCATCGTCGAGGAAACCATCGCGACGCTGGCCGTTCCGGATTCCGCGCCGGGGCTGCAGGGGACCGCCGCCGTCGAGGAAGCCACCTGTCGGGTCGCTGGACTGCGGTCGCGAACTGCTGCCGCCGCCGCCATCGAGATAGGTCTGGGCGCTGGCGGGTGCTGTAGCAAGGAACATGGCGGTGAGGCTGGCGATCACAGCGATATGGCTGGATCTGGCGCGGGCCTGCCGGTGGCGTTGAGACATGGATTGCACTCCCGTTTTCGCCTTTTGCTGGCGTTCGGGTGTGGCCTTGCACGTGGCGTGCCAGACGTTTCCGTATCGAACTGGGACAGGATCGGTGCCTGGAAAGGAAAGCCCGGCGCAACCGCGTGACGGGCTTTCCCGATCTGGGTCTCACGATGAGGCGGCAGGGGGAAGCCTACCGCGACTACCGTGAGACGAGATCAGTCTGCGGCGAGATTGACCGCCTTCGGACCCTTGCCGCGCTTGTCCGGCTCGGTGTCGTAGGAGACCTTCTGGTTCTCCTCGAGCCCCGGCAGGCCGGAGGCCTGTACGGCGGAGATATGGACGAAGATGTCCGCGCCGCCATCGTCGGGCTTGATGAAGCCGAAGCCCTTTTCGGTATTGAAGAACTTGACCGTACCGGTCTGTGCCATCGTCGGTATCCCTTATCCTGGCATTACGAGTCGCCGTTTGGCGGTGGCAGGCAAGTCTTGACTAGGAAAGGAACCGATACATCGTGGTCTGAAATTGTACCGCAGACCACCCGGAGGATGCGCCTCCGATACGCAGTTCGTCCATGACCCTTGTTCGCGAGATTGCCCGAAGCCTCCTTCATTGCTATCCCGTTTCCGGCCCGACGAGCGACGTATTCAGGGCGCGTGTCGCGTGCCATTTCGGGACAGGCAATACAGCTTCCACCATCCAAAACCCGCTGTAAAGACGGATCGACGCCGCGATCGGCGGGCTCTTCCCAAGGCATTCATCTCAAATGAAAATACTCGTTTGCGGATTTTCATCCTTCCCTGGTGCGCCCCGCAATCCGACGGAAGCGATGGTGCGAACCCTCGAATCTGACCCGCGCCACGGCGAAGCGTTTCACGCCGCCGTCCTGCCGGTCGAGTGGGAGACGAGCTGGCCGCGCCTGCGAACCCTCATCGAGACCCTGGCGCCGACCAGCGTCGTCCTGTTCGGTCTGCACAAGCGGGCCGAGCGGCTGCGCATCGAACGGGTCGCCCGCAACCGCCGCAAGCTCGGGCAGGCCGATGCGACAGGCGCGTTTCCGGCGGGGCCGGCGGTGCTCGACGGACCGGAGGCGCTCGCCTGCCGGATGCCATGGCAGGCCGTGACGGCGGCACTGCGCGGCGCCGACGTGTCCTTCGAATGGTCGTCGGATGCGGGCGGCTATCTCTGCAATGACACGCTCTACCGTTTGGCCTTCAACGCCGATGCGCTCGGGGTGCGCGATTTCGGCTTCTTCCATGTGCCGCTGAGCGACGAGGCGGCGGCGCAGGCCGACGAGATCGACGGGATGCCGGAGATCTTCTGCAGCATGCCGGCGGCACGGATTGCCGCCGCGGCGCTGGCCCTCGTGAACGAACTGGGTACAGGCACGGCCGCCGTCTGATCCACGGAGCCATGCGGGTCGGCTGTCGCCGGCCTCAACTTTGCCCTAAGAGGCATCGCAACACCCATAGGAGCCGGCAATGAGCGACACCCCCATCGACGAGGCGGCCCTGGCCGAAGCCTATGAAGAGGCGCTGGCGCTGGAAAAGGCCGGCGATCGCACCGCCGCGGCCGACGCGTATCGCCGCTGCCTGGCGCTCGATCCCGACGACCATGCCGGCGCCGCCGTGCGGATGGCGGCGATGGGCGAGGGCGAGACGCCGGCCTCGGCGGGCGACGCCTATGTGGCAACGCTGTTCGACCAGCATGCCGACGATTTCGAGGACATCCTGGTGCGCCAGCTCGGCTATGGCGTGCCGGGCCTCATCGCCGAGCGCTTGGCGGCGGTCGCGCCGGGACCCTATGAGCGGGCGCTGGACCTCGGCTGCGGAACGGGACTGGCCGGCGAGGCGCTGAGGGACCGCATTGCGACGCTGATCGGCGTCGATCTGTCGGAAGGCATGATCGAGACCTGCTTCGACAAGGGCGTCTATGATCATCTCTATATCGGCGAGGCGGTCGGCTTCCTGGAGGAGTTTGACGAGCCCGAGCCCTTCGATCTCATCGTGGCGACCGACGTGCTGCCCTATCTCGGCGGGCTCGATCCGCTGTTCGCCGCGACCTCGGCGCGGATGAGCGGCGGCGGCATCTTCGGCTTCTCGACCGAGACCATGCCGGACGCGACCTTCGGTGCGCGGGACTTCATGGTCGGGCCGCACCAGCGCTTTCACCACAAGGAGAGCTACGTGCGCGACCGGCTGGCGGCGCATGGCTTCGAGACGCTGGAGGCGACGTCGATCGTCGTGCGCCGGCAGGAAGGCGAGCCGGCGCCCGGACATCTGGTGCTGGCCCGCAAGCGCTGAGGGCGGCGTTCACGCAGGCGTGCGCCCCATCGCGGCAACTCCGGCGGGGCCGGGCCGTTCTGCGTGCAGATCCCAACCTGCCGGAGACCGTCATGCGAAGATTCCTCACCATCACCGCCGCCTGCGCGCTTCTGGTCGCGGCCGGCTGCCAGGGCACGCGCTCGGCCAACAGCGCCGCCGATCGCGACACGCCGTCGGGAGGCATCGTGCCGGGGCAGATCGCCGACTGATCGCTGCAACGCGGACGGCCGCTTGTGCGTTGTGGCCGGTATCGGAACAGGAAGGACTCCCACCATGCGCCGCATGCTTGCCGCTCTCCTTGCAACCGCGCTGTTGACACCGGTGCTGCCGGCCGCCGCCCAGGAGCCGGTGGGCGTGCGCCTGTCGGAGCGCGAGAAGCAGCAGTCGCGCCGGGTGGTGCTGCCGGACGGGCGCGTTGTGCTGCGGCCCTACAGTCCCGGCCTGCCGTGGCTCTACGGCGTCGGCAGCGTCTACGGCAAGGCATCGGCCCAACCGCTGGTGAACGGCGTGACGCCCTCGGTGATGGCCGACACGCCGGCCCGCGGCATCGTGCCGGGACAGAACCCGCACTGACCGGGACGCCGCGGCCGCCGCCGCTGGACAGGGGCGGGGCACCGGGCAAGATTGCGCGATATCCCTCCTTCGGACCCTCCGACGTCGCGGGTCCGGCCGCTGGCTGGCTGCTGGCGCCCCGCCGAACTCTGCCGATAGTTTTCCTTCAGGAGCCGACCCGATGAAATTCCTTCCCCTTCTTGCCCTTCTGATGCTGGGCGCCTGCGCGACGCCGTCCGACGACGTGCGCAGCGCCCGCTGGGAGAACAACGCCGCGATGATGGACGGCGCCGTGCCGCGCTGACCGCCGGCGGTGCCGTCGTCGGCGTGAGCGGCGGTGGTGACGGTTTGGCATGGGTCCCCGGGTCAGGCCCGGGGATGACGCCGGAGGGGAAGGGACGCTTCGTGCGGCCGGCTTTGGGCGTGCGGGCGGTTGAAACGGCGGCTGGTCCGTGCGAGGGGCGCGCCCATCTTCCCTGACGACACCGCCATGGAGCCGCCCGTGTCCGACCTCGCCCTTCGCGCCAATGCGCCCTTCGACCTGGCACCGCTCGCCCGGCTGCTGGTCGAGGCCGACGACCTCGCCCTGGTCAATCCCAACGCCAAGCATCCCTTCGACCCGCTGGAATGGCGGGAGAAATGGCTGAACGAGGCCGACGACGCCTCGTTCTACCTGGTCGACGCGACCGGCCGCGAGGTCGGCTTCTTCGCCCTGCGGGTCGGCATCGGGCCGGAGGTGCGCCACCTTGTCTATGTCTTCGTCGAGGAAGCGGCCCGCGGCGGCGCCGGGGCGCAGCTGGCGGCGCTGGCCGAACAGGCCGCCCGCGATCTCGGCGCCATCTCGGTGACGCTGAAGGTCGAGCTCGACAACGAGCCGGCCCTGCGGGTCTACGAGGCCGCCGGCTACGAGGAACTCGGCCGCCGCAACGGCATGGCCACCATGCGCCGCGACTGGGGCTAGGGGGGCGCCTGGCTGGAGCCCTCGTCCTTCGACAGGCTCAGGATGAGGGATCAGGGGCTTCGCCCCGATGGCGCCCCGGCGGCGCCCGGTGCCCCCCACAGCACTGGTGAGCTCTCGGGCGGCGGCGCTCCGCGATCTGCATCCCATCCTCCTTTAGCGCAAGCCATCCAGCAGCCCCTCATCCTGAGCCTGTCGAAGGGCGAGGGGCGCTCGGCGCGGTGTCTGGCGGGAGCCCTGACCCTTCGACAGGCTCAGGGTGAGGAACCGGGGGCTGATCGCCCACCCTCGGGTGTCCCCGCATCCGCCACCCCACCGCCGCGCATGGCCGCCACGTCGCTCCGGGCGGCGCGGATGGCTTCGGCTTCGCGGCGCAGCAGGTAGGGGTCGCGGAAGGCGGCGGGGGTGATCTGGCGCTGCAGCGCGAAGGGCAAAGCGAGATGGACGGCGCGTGGCAGGGCCTCGAAGCAGGGGGCCGGCGGCTGGCCGGTGGCGTCGCAGGTGCCGTCGCCGGGGCGCTCGCCATAGCGGCAGGCGCGGACCCGGCGGCAGGCGCCGCGCTTGCAGATGGCGGCGAAGAGCCAGGCAGCGCTGGGCAGCATCCGGTCGCCGCGCTGGGTGCCGGCACGGCCGGGTGGCACCGCGCGCCGGCGCCGGGCGGTGCGCGGCGCCGGCGGATAGCCCGACAGCGCCGCCCGCACCAGCGCCAGATAGGCGGCGGACAGGCGAAGGCCTTCGGCGATCTCGTCCTGTGTCAGCGGCGGGTCGACAGTCTCCATGGTCGGCGGCTCCTCGGCTGGGGGCGGGCGATGGTCTAAGGACAGGGGCGTGCGAATGCGGCGCCGCGCCCGGAGGACCGGGCCGGCGGTGCAGCGGCGGGGCGGCGGATCGCCGACGGCACGCCTCTACAGAACTGGAAGCGGCACGCCGTCGGCGATCCGCGCGGTGTCTTGTCAGCCCGATGGAAGCGGCGGCCGGCCCGCGCCGTGCCCGTTCGGGCACAGATGGGCGGGGCCATCCCCTTCCGGCCGGCTCTTCGCCCTTGCGAGCTCAAGCGGAGCGATCCGCGGCCCCCTCGTAATGGGGGACGGTCCGGCACTGTCTCGGCCGTCCGGGCCGGCGCGTCTCCGGAAGACACCCCGTCGCGGACACCGCTCGCCACCCCCGACCGATCCCGGCGATCGTCCGTGCCCGCCGTGGGCAGCGATGCGGCGATTATGCGGGAGGGGTGAGGGGTGGGGATAAGTTTGGGGGGGCAACCAATTAGGCGGTCTTGTCCTTGACGCGGCTTTACAATCGATAGTTGATATTTCCGCTGACTTCGAAATCGAATTATTCGCTATGTTCAAGAGGCGCAGACAAGTCGCAGGAGATTAGGATGCCCCGGTTTTCCGAATATTTCAAACTAGGCGTTTCACAGCATGAACTAGATTTTGTAGATATTAGCAACGAGGAGGACACGTCCGTATATGTGGATCCGTACGCCATAGAAATTAAGAATGATAACTGGAGTCAGGCGGCTTCGGAGAGCATCCGCGTGTTCTTTAAAGAGGTTCTTGATTCACTCCGTGATGGCGATCTAGCGCGGGCCGAGGGGCTAATGTCGCACCTGACGGAGCCTAAAGAAACATTTCTCGGCGTCTCGCGCGGAGAACCGAAGGGTCGGGGGGTGGGAAGGGGGCAAGCGCGACAGCTGATCACAGCAATGCGCGGTAGCAAGGCCTTCCAGTCGGGGCTTTTGTCAGATCTCTCAGAAATGGCCCTCTATGTTGAGGGAATCGACCGCGATAAAATATCAGATCTCACGACGAATATAATAAGAGATCTACTGGTCGAGTACACGCAAGAACAGTGTGAGTTGTATGGAATCGATACCGATGATTACAACGGTCCGGCATTCTGGAATTGCCAAGCGCAGAACTGGGAATCAAGGCTGGTTCAGCTACCCTACATACAGGGGGCTCCGGTCATGTTGGTCCCAAAGTATATTGTTCGAAAAAACCTATCGTTAAATAGTCAAGAGTTTTACAACAAGCAGATCACAGATTTTCTAGTCGCAGAAAACATGAAAGCGAACAGCTCCCTAGTGCAAACTATTAAAGGCAAAAGGGTCGTATACAAAACCGCAGTTCGAGAGGAGAACCCAAAATCGAAATCTATGATCGCCGACATGGTTCGAGCACATCCTGACCTCTTGGATCTCTACAAAGATATTGCAAGCAAGCAGGGGGCATTATTAACCATACGGGATGGAATTCCGAGTATTCACTCGGTGTGCAGTAGTCTTTCTGCGGCGCTTTTGAAGATTGATCCGGGCCGAAATGACGCTGATCGCTATCACCGGCTCGTAATGGGTGTCTTGACTACTTTATTCTACCCAAAGTTGATTCAACCGCATCTAGAGTGGAAGATAAATAGCGGGCGAAAGCGTATTGATATCGTCTTCACGAATGCGGCTGATACAGGGTTCTTTGCACAGCGAAGATCGGACCACAAAGTTAACGCGAACTCCATAATCGTTGAGTGTAAAAATTATTCAAAAGATATTGCAAACCAAGAAATCGATCAGTTGCTCGGTAGATTCGATGAAAATCGAGGTAGATTTGGTATACTCACCTGTAGATCTATCGATGATGAAAAGATTTTGCGCGAGAGGTGTAAAGATGCATCATCGAGATCAAGGGGGTACATAATCGTTCTGACAGATGATGATCTGATTTACATGCTGAGAGCCAAGGCAGAGATGAGAGATGATGAAATCGAGGGGAAGCTGCATTCTATGTACCGAAGACTTCTTGAATGAGTCGAGCAGTTCTATCTGCATAGGTGATTTCAAGTGATATATAATATTTGTAATAGCTGAGGATTGCTTTCGATTGTGCAGAACGTGAAGGTCGAACGGCGTTCCGCCCCGCGGGAGCCCTGATCCCGATCCTTCGACAAGCTCGGAGCGATCAGGGGAAAGCGGCCCCGTCGCGCCCTACCGCCCCGGGCATCCCCTCTTGCCCGGCCGGCGCTGGCGCTTCTGGTTGGCGGGGGCCTCTTAGAGTTGCGGCCGATGCGTTCGCGGCGGATGGGGGCGGCGTCTGAGGGCGTGCGTGGTTCGACAGGCTCACCATGAGGGAAGCTGTGATAACGCCGGCCGTCTCGAACTGAAGGCAGCGTGTCGCGACAGCCCCTCATCCTGATCCTATCGAAGGGCGAGGGGCGCTTGGCATTCTGCCCGGTTGGAGCCCTGATCCTTCGACAGGCTCAGGGGGCGTGGCGCGTACTGGTTCTGTACCGGAGCGGTTGTGGCAGCGCGGAGGCATGGGTCCTCGGGTCGAGCCCGAGCCCGAGGCTGACGCGGTGGCGGGGTGCGGGGGCGTTCTGCGACATTGGGCGTGTTGGTGTGGCGGTGGCCGCGCATCGTCAGTCGCGGCGTTGCCGTCGCCCCTCATCCTGAGCCTGTCGAAGAGCGAGGGCGCTTGGCATTTCGACTGGCTGGAGCCGTGATCCCCGATCCTTCGACAAGCTCAGGATGAGGGATCAGGGGGCGCGGGCTGGTTCTGCACCGGAGCGGCTATGGCAGCGCGGCGGCATGGGTCCTCGGGGCAAGCCCGAGGATGACGCGGTGGCGGGGTGCGGGGGCGTTCTGCGACGCCGGGCGGTGTCGGCGTGGCGGTCGCCGTGGAGCGTGAGTAGCGCGTTGCCGTAGCCCCTCATCCTGAGCCTGTCGAAGGGCGAGGGGCGCTTGGCGCTTCGCCTGGCCTGATCCCCGATCCTTCGACAGGCTCAGGATGAGGGATCAGGGGCAGTGGCCCCGTCGGCCCCTACCGCCCCGGGCGGCCGGTCTTGCCGGGCCGGCGCTTGCGCTTCTGGTCGGCGGGGTCCTCGTAGGAGCCGCGGCCGATGCGTTCGCGGCGGATGGGGGCGGCGTCGTCCGCGGTGGTGCGTGGTTCGACAGGCTCACCATGAGGGGCGTTGGTGCTTGGGCTAGGGCCTGTGCCCGTGCCGGAGCCCGTGCCCGCCGGGGTTGAGGCGGTGTCCGCGGGCTTGCGGGTCGCGGGCTTTTTCGGGGCGGGCTTGCCGACCGGCTTTTCGGTGCGGCCGACGGTCATTTCGTCCAGCGAGTTCTTGCGGAACAGGCCCGGCCGGTCGGGGCGCGCCGTGTCGGTGCCCGGGCCCATGTCGTCGAGGGACGGCTTCTGGAAATAGGAGCCGGCAGTCGTGTCGCCGCCCGGCTGGGTCGACGGGCCGTCGGTCGGCGCGCTGGCGTCGTTGCCGGCGGGGGAGGCGGCGGCGTCGCCGGGCTTGGGCGGGCGGGCCAGCGGCGCGGGGCGGCGGTCGGAGCCCTCGCCGCGGGGTTTCAGCGGTTCGCCGCGCGGGCCGAAGCGTTCGCCGCCGGCGGGCTGGCGGTCGCGCTTGGTCTTGCGGCCGTATTTGGAGCGGCCGGTGACCGGGGAGATCGCCTCCTCCTCCAGCTCGGCGGCGATCGCCATGGGATCGGCGGCGTCGATGACATTGCCGCCGCCCTTGGCCTTCTTGCCCCCGGAGCCGGAATCGCCGCCGGGCAGGCCGCCGAATTCCAGCTCCTTGGCCTGCAGCCGCTTGATCTCGTCGCGCAGCCGGGCGGCGGTCTCGAAGTCGAGATCGGCGGCGGCGTCGCGCATCTGCTTTTCCAGATGCTCGAGATGGCTCTTGAGATTGTTGCCGACCATGGCGCCTTCCTTGGCGCCGGGCCCGACATCAACCCGCACATGGTCCTTCTCGTAATAGCTGTCGAGAATGTCGGCGATCTGCGCCTTCACCGAGGCCGGCGTGATGCCGTGCTCGGCATTGTAGGCCTCCTGCTTCTCGCGGCGCCGGTTGGTCTCGGCGATGGCCCGCTCCATCGAGCCGGTGGTGCGGTCGGCATAGAGCACGACCTTGCCGTCGACATTGCGGGCGGCGCGGCCGATGGTCTGGATCAGCGAGGTCTCGGAGCGGAGGAACCCTTCCTTGTCGGCGTCGAGAATGGCGACGAGGCCGCATTCGGGAATGTCGAGGCCCTCGCGCAGGAGGTTGATGCCGACCAAGACGTCGAAGGCGCCGAGGCGGAGATCGCGGATGATCTCGATGCGCTCCAGCGTGTCGATGTCCGAATGCATGTAGCGGACGCGGATGCCCTGCTCGTGCAGATATTCGGTGAGGTCCTCGGCCATGCGCTTGGTCAGCACCGTGGCGAGGACGCGGTAGCCCTTGTCGACGGTATCGCGGATCTCGCCGACGAGGTCGTCGACCTGGCTGCGGGCCGGGCGGATCTCCACCGGCGGGTCGATCAGGCCGGTGGGGCGGATGACCTGTTCGGCGAAGACGCCGCCGGCCTCCTCCATTTCCCAGGAGCCGGGGGTGGCCGAGACCGCGACGGTCTGCGGCCGCATGGCGTTCCACTCCTCGAAGCGCAGGGGGCGGTTGTCCATGCAGGAGGGCAGGCGGAAACCGTATTCGGCCAGCGTCGCCTTGCGGCGAAAGTCGCCGCGATACATGGCGCCGATCTGCGGCACGGTGACGTGGCTCTCGTCGATGAAGACCAGGGCGTTGTCGGGCAGGTATTCGAACAGCGTCGGCGGCGGGTGGCCGGGCTGGCGGCCGGTGAGGTAGCGCGAATAGTTCTCGATGCCGGGGCACGAGCCGGTGGCCTCGATCATCTCGATGTCGAAGCGGGTGCGCTGCTCCAGCCGCTGGGCTTCCAGAAGGCGCCCGGCCTTTTCCAGCTCGACGAGGCGGTGGCGCAGCTCCTCCTTGATGAGGCGCACGGCCTGGTTCAGCGTCGGGCGCGGCGTGACATAGTGGGAGTTGGCGTAGATCTTCACCGACTTGAGGTCGTCGGTCTTCTGGCCGGTCAGCGGGTCGAACTCCTGGATCGACTCGATCTCGTCGCCGAACAGCGAGATGCGCCAGGCCCGGTCTTCCAGATGGGCCGGGAAGATCTCGATCGTGTCGCCGCGCACCCGGAAGGAGCCGCGCTGGAAATCCATGTCGCGGCGCTTGTATTGCTGGGCGACGAGGTCGGCGAGGAGCTGGCGCTGGTCGAGCCGGTCGCCGATCGACATCTGGAAGGTCATCGCCGTGTAGGTCTCGACCGAGCCGATGCCGTAGATGCAGGAGACCGAGGCGACGATGATGACGTCGTCGCGCTCCAGCAGCGCCCGGGTGGCGGCGTGGCGCATCCGGTCGATCTGCTCGTTGATCGAGGATTCCTTCTCGATGAAGGTGTCGGAGCGCGGCACGTAGGCTTCCGGCTGGTAATAATCGTAATAGGAGACGAAATACTCGACGGCATTGTCCGGGAAGAACGCCTTGAACTCGCCGTAGAGCTGCGCCGCCAGGGTCTTGTTGGGGGCGAGGATCAGCGCCGGGCGCTGGGTCTTCTCGATGACATTGGCGACGCTGAAGGTCTTGCCCGAGCCGGTGACGCCGAGCAGCACCTGGGTCTGGTCCTGGTCGGTAATGCCGGAGACGAGGTCGGCGATGGCCGTCGGCTGGTCGCCCTGGGGCGTGTAGTCCGAGGCGATGCGGAACGGCACGCCGCCCTCGGACTTGTCCGGGCGGGCCGGGCGGTGGGGCACCCAGATCTCGCCGTTCTTCAGGAGCGGATTGCCCTCGGAGATCAGCTTGGTGAGGGCGTCGACCGTGGCGGTGACGCCGCCCTCGGGCAGGCCCTTGGCGTCCTCGAGGCTGAGATCCATGCCGGCGACCGGATTGAGCCCGGCGGCGGCGCGCTGCTTGGGATCGCTGGTGCCGCCCATCGAGGTGCCGCGCGACGTCTTGCCGGGCCGGGCGCCAGCGTTGGCGGCCGCCTTCCCGGACTTGGCGGCGGGCTTGGCCTTGGCTTTCGCGGGCTCGGGCTCGGCGGGGGCTTCGCCGTCGGCGACATGCTCGGCCGTGGTCTCCAGCCCCTGGGCGATCTCGTCGGCCCAGCCGGAGACCGGCCCGGCAAATTCCTGCGCCGCCTCGAAATCGGCCTGCGGGGCTTCCGCGAAGCCGCCGCGCCGCGCCGGCGCGCCCGGATCGAAGGGCGCCTCGTCCTCGGCGGTGTCGGAGGCAGGACGCGAGCGGGTGGTGCGGGATCTGGAAGCCATGGCGGAACATATAGGGACCGGCCCCCGGGGTTGGAAGCCGGGCGAACGGGGCAAATTGCGGCGGCGTGCCGGCCCCTACACGGCGCGCTGCCGCAGCAGCCAGGCGCGGACCTCTTCGACCGCCGCCGGCTGGCGGGCCCGCGGCGTGACGGCGTGGAAATCGCTGTCGCCGCGCAGCGATTGCGGCACGGCGAGGACGAGGCGCCCGGCGGTCAGATCCTGCGCCACCAGGAAGCGGCTGGCGAGGGCGACGCCCTGTCCGGCGATGGCGGCGTCGATGGCCAGGGCGGTCTGGTTGAAGCGCAGGTGCCGGGTGGTGTCGGGCAGGCGGGTTTGCAGGATCGTTTCGGCGAATTGCGGCCAGAGATCATGGGCGTCGTCGAGCAGCACGACCCCGTCGAACGGTACGGCGCCGGAAGACGCGGCCAGAGCCGTCGCCAACGCCGGCGCACAGACCGCGACGATCTCCTGGGCGAACAGCGGATCGGCGCGCAGGCCCGGCCCGAAGGGCGGGCGCCCCTGCCGCACGGCGAGATCGACGCCGTCGGACTGGAAGTTCGCGAGGCGGTCCGAGGCGGAAATCCGCAACTCGATGTCGGGATGGGCGACGGCGAAATCCGGCAGGCGCGGGATCAGCCATTTCGCCGCGAAGGTCGGCGTGACGCTGATGGTCAGATGGCGCGGCGCCGATTTGAGGGCGGCCGTCGCATCGGCCATCAGCTCGAAGGCCCGCCCGAGCTGGGCGGCATAGGCCCGGCCCTGGTCGGTCAGCGCCAGGCCGCGCGGCAGCCGGTCGAACAGTGACAGGCCGAGTTCGGCTTCCAGCCCGCGCACCTGCTGGGCGACGGCGCCCTGCGAGACGCCGAGCTCCTCGGCCGCCAGCCGGAAATTGCCGTGACGCGCGGCGACCGCGAAGGCGCGCAGGCCGTTCAGCGGTGGCAGGCGGGGAGAGCGTCCGTGCATCCAGTAGATTTCCTGCGGTGTGACAGCCGAACTTCTGCATAGTCCCGATCGGAGGGCGGTGCCAGAATTGCCCGATCGAAGCCCCGCCGCCCGGCGCGGGCCGAACGGAAAGGCATCCAGATGACCCAGAAGGTAGCGATCGTCACGGCCGGTGGCAGCGGCATGGGTGCGGCGACGGCGCGACGCCTGGCGGCGGATGGTTTTCGCGTCGCGATCCTGTCGTCCTCCGGCAAGGGCGCGGCGCTGGCCGAGGAACTCGGCGGCTTCGGCGTGACCGGGTCGAACCGCTCGCCGGACGATCTGCAGCGGCTGGTCGACGGGACGATGGAACGCTGGGGCCGCATCGACGCGCTGGTCAACAGCGCCGGCCACGGCCCGCGCGGGCCGGTGCTGGATCTCACCGACGACGACTGGCACGAGGGCATGGAGGTGTATTTCCTCGGCGCGGTCCGGCCGATCCGGCTGGTGACGCCGATCATGGTCGCCCAGAAGGCCGGCGCCATCGTCAACATCTCGACCTTCGCGGCCTTCGAGCCGGATCCGGTGTTCCCGACCTCCGGCGTCTTCCGCGCCGGGCTGGCCGGTTTCGCCAAGCTCTTCGCCGATCGCTACGCCGCCGACAATGTGCGCATGAACAACGTCCTGCCGGGCTTCATCGACAGCCTGCCGGAGACCGACGCGCGCCGCCAGCGCGTGCCGATGGGCCGCTACGGCACCAGCGCCGAGATTGCCGCGACGGTGGCGTTCCTCGTCTCGGATGGCGGCGGCTACATCACCGGCCAGAATCTGCGCGTCGACGGTGGCATCACGCGGTCCGTCTGACGGGTTGTCCGCCGGAATCCGACCGGGGCGGCAACCGGCGTGGCGCCGCGCGCGAGGCGGCCTCACGAGCACCGGGTTGCAATGCGCGATCGGTGCACGGCTAAGTTATATAAGGTCTTGGTAACCATGAAAATTAGCACGTCGGATATAATCTAAGGCGCACTTATAGTTCAAGACAGGGCGGGAGAGAAAGTCGTCTCGCAGACATGATGTCGTCCTGTCTTTCCGGGGAGCCGGAATGTCCCTTCAAACCTGTTATGCGTATGGGACTTCGAACAGATGACCTCGATCAATACCAATACATCGGCCATGACGGCGCTGCAGAGCCTGTCAATGATCAACAGCAACCTCGACCAGACCCAGAACCGGATCTCGACCGGCTACCGCGTCGGCGCGGCCTCCGACAATGCGGCCTACTGGTCGATCGCGACCACGATGCGGTCCGACAACAAGGCGCTGGGCGCCGTCGAGGATGCCCTCGGCCTCGGCCAGGCGAAGGTCGACACCGCCTATACGGGCATGAACGCCGCCATCGACGTGGTCGACGAGATCAAGGTCAAGCTGGTCGCGGCCAAGGAGCCCGGCGTCGACCGCAACAAGATCCAGTCGGAGATCGGCGAGTTGCAGAAGCAGCTGGCGTCGATCGCCACCTCGGCCTCCTTCTCCGGCGAGAACTGGCTGAGCTTCAACGACGTGGAAGGCACGTCGAAGAGCGTCGTCGCCTCCTTCAACCGCTCGTCGGCCGGTGCCGTCAGCGTCGGCACCATCGACATCGACACGTCAGGCCTCAAGCTCTTCGGTGACAATTCGAGTGCCGTCCCGGCGACCCTCTACAAGAACGGCATCCTCGACGTCCGCACCCTGGGCACGACGATCCTGGACAATGACGGCAATGAAGCGACGTTGGGAGATCAGCTGATCCTCAACGTCTCCGGCCTGGATATCTCGACCACGGCGCTGAACCAGGCGAAGGTGAACGCCGCCACGGGCGAGGCCGTCGCCGGCCAGCCCAACTACCTCTCGGTCGACGACGTGCTCAGCAAGATGATCACCAATGTCGAGACTGCGCTCGGCAAGATGACCACCGCCGCCTCCAACCTCGGCGCCGCCAAGAGCCGCATGGACATCCAGTCGGAGTTCGTCTCCAATCTGCGCGATTCCATCGAGAAGGGCGTCGGAACGCTGGTGGATGCGGACATGACCGAGGAATCGACCCGCCTGAAGGCCCTGCAGACCCAGCAGCAGCTGGGCGTCCAGGCGCTGTCCATTGCCAACAATTCCTCGCAGTCGCTGCTGTCGCTCTTCCGTTAAGAGACGACACTTCGACATTGAGACAGACGGGTCCGGTCGGAAGGCCGGGCCTGTTTTTGTGTGCGAAGCGGCAAGCGGGACCAACAGCCGTCAACTTGGGCGGCTTCGGACGATATTGTCGTTCAGCGATACGATATGCGCTGTCCGCTTCTGGCCGGCCGATAGCGGACAGAGAGCTTCCGGACAACTGACAGCGAAAACTGACCTTCGGTTCTCGACCCATTACGGGCATACATGAGCAAAACCATTCCTAAGGCTTTTTTGCTGTTGCCGCACCAAGCGCCGCCGGCATTTTTCCGTTCACTAGGATATCGAACGCCACCAGCGTTTCACGAAAGTCTGACAAAGTGCCTGCGTCATCGGCGATAAACATGCTGATGCCTTGGGCAATTTCCAATATAGACGGGTCATCACCAGCACTCGGCTCAATCTGCCTGAACGCTTTGGTCAGCTTCGCCTTATAGGTTTTCAGGGGATTTTCGCCTTGGTGGGCGACTTCGTTGCGCAAGTCCTCAAGCGCCTTCAATACTGAGTTCAGCTTGTCCGCGTCTGCCGGATCTTTCTTCCACATGGCGCAGAGCAGACGGGCCTTATGAGGGAAGCTGAGTTTTGGGCCTTTGCCAAAAAGTTTGTCAGGGTGCGGCAACAGCTTCCGGAGCACAACCTCCAATTCATACTCGACTGCGGCATGAAACGTCAGAACCTCGATCGCAAAGGTGTCCAGGATTTCACCCTTCTTCGCGATCCGGAAGATTGCTTCGATGCCGTCATAGTGCGCACCCGCCATTAATCATCTCCGTTCATCGGACAGTTCACCGCTACCCTTCTGTAGGTTCGCACTGCGCTGGCCCAAGCCAATTGCAGGTCGGACACGATAGGCTGACATCTGCCATTCAGCTTGCGGACATGCAGGCATCATCGATATAGCTACCGATCGTCCACTCTGCCTTGCCCTTGTCAAGGATGTTCCCCGACAGCTACAGATTGTAGCCCCTCGACAGGCACGGCGCTTGTTTGCATGGGGACTTCGGCGTCGGAAGATTTTTCGTTCGGACTTCCTCTCCCGCTCGGCGACTCGACTGCCATAGCGGTAGCATTGTTTAGAGATTGAGAGACTCCTATGAGCTACCGCAACAAAACTTATATCGCCTTTGATGGCGATAAAGACATGCACTACTACAGGCTCATGACGGCATGGAAATCACACGATGGAAATTCCTTCAACTTTCACAACGCACACGACCTCAACAGCGCCCGAGACACGAGTCTTGAACAAAGCATCAAGAAACAGCTCAGAGAGCGGTTCTCGAACTCGAAACTATTCATTATACTGATCGGGGAAAACACAAAGAATCTACACAAATTCGTCCGATGGGAAATCGAGGTCGCGCTCAGCCTCGGATTGCCGATTATCGCAGTGAACCTCAATAGCTCACGTCGAAGCGACGAACGCTGCCCTGCGATTCTGCGAAATGAACTTGCGATTTTCGTTACGTTCAACCCGAAGATCATTGAATACGCTATGGCTAATTGGCCTGATTCATATAATCAACATAAACGCGACGGCGTCTCCGGTAGTCGATACTATTTTGACCGCGTGTATTCAGAGTTTGGTCTTTGAAACATTTTTGGGACTCGGTGTCGACGATCTCGTACTGGCGCTACGCCCTCTTCTCGAAGGAGGCGGCCGCTAAGATATTGGCCTGCATGGGCGGCCTTTACCTCCTGGTGGAGATGCTCGACACCTTCCAAATCTATTCAAAAGACAAATACAGCGGGTATGGTCTGATCGTCATGCTGGTGCTGTCGATCCTTTACGTGCTGACGACGCGCCGGCCCGTGAGCCGGGTCCGGTACAAGTCACCGGGGAAGGACCTAACCTTCGCGGTCGAAATCGGTGACCTGCTATACCAGGCCGGCGAGATCATTATCAGTACGAGCACGACCTTTGATACCGACATGGCAAGTGGACTGATCGCTGCTGAAAGCCTCCAGGGGCAACTCGCAACCCGATTCTTCAATGGACAAACCGACGAGATTGACAGGCAAATTGCCGCCTCGCTCAAAGGCGTGCCGTTCACTCCAAACAATGATCGACCGGGCAAGAAGAGTGAGTACCCGCTGGGCACAGTTGCCAAGATCAACGCTCATGGAAAAAACTTTTATCTCGTGGCTATGGCTCATCTCAATGCTCAAGGAACAGCCTATTCGGACGTCAGAATGCTCGACGAGGCTCTTGAGAACCTGTGGAAGAATATGGCGCAGAAGGCGGAATACGGCGATATATACATGCCAATCATGGGTACAGGGCGGGGCCGGGTGAAACTGCCGCGAAAGAAGGTGATCGAGAGAATCGCGCAGTCCTTCGCAGATGCGTCGCAAGAGACCGTCTTCTCAAACAGACTGACCATCGTCGTCAGGCCCGACGACGCGTCGAATTTCTCGATCAATCTGTTCCAGGTGAGGGACTATCTAAGCCAGAGCCTGCACGTCTGACGGGACTGCCGCAGGTGGCATTAGAGTGCTGAAAGAGCCGTCGTCGGATGATGCGGACGCTCGAGCCGACTTCACTACGAGCAGCCCTAGGTCCGTTATCTCTGGGATGTTACCCGTATTGGAGAATCCGGCTGTAGGATTCTTGGCTCTGTTGTTCACGGCGGGACCCGAATACACTGGCGCTAGGAATGCCCGCTCATCAGAGCCGAGGATGGACAAAGGAACGACCGCAATGGACGCGAAGCGGCCGTTCCGCATGGTTTTTCGAGCAAATGCTTGGATTTCCGAATGCACGCTCTCTGCGCTTATTCGCTAGCATAGCAGCAGAACGCCAGGGCCCCTACATCGCCGGCAACACCGGACAGATCAACGGACGCCCCGGCACGCGGCGCCCCCACCACCCCACCACCCCGCAATGTGGCAACGGAATGGCGTTCGGGTCGTTTGTCCTGCGAATGGACGGACCAAGGAGCGCAATTGATGACGAGTGATACCCGGAACGCGGCGGGGCGGGCCGACCAGGCGGGCAGGGGACGCGGGGCCGTGCGGCCGTCGCAGATCCCGGCCGCGGGCTGGAAGGACGTGGCCTGGCGGGTCTTTGCCGAGATCAGCGACGACCGGGTGATGCTCGTGGCGGCCGGCGTGACCTATTACCTGCTGCTGGCCTTCGTTCCGGCGCTGTCGGCGCTCGTTTCGGTCTACGGCCTGTTTGCCGATCCCGCCACGGTGCAGGAGCACGCCGCGATGCTGCAGGCGCTGATCCCCGGCGGTGGCATGGAGATCATCAACGAACAGCTGACGCGGCTGGCCTCGCAGGGCAACACCACGCTGGGCTTCACCTTCGTCATCTCGCTGGCCATCGCCCTGTGGAGCGCCAATGCCGGCATGAAGGCGCTGTTCGAGGCGATGAACGTCGCCTATGACGAGGCGGAAAAGCGCAGCTTCGTCACGCTGACCCTGACCTCCTTCGTCTTCACGCTGGGGGCGATCGTCGCGGCGATCCTGTTCATCGGCCTCGTCGTCGGCCTGCCGCTGGCGCTCGACCTCCTGGGCATCGGCACCGACACCAAATGGCTGGTCAGCATCGCCAGCTATGCCGCCATCTTCCTGCTGGTCTCCTTCGGCATCGCGGCGCTGTACCATTGGGGCCCGAGCCGCACCCGCGCCAAATGGCGCTGGATCACCCCGGGTACCGTGCTGACGGTGGTGGTGATCGTCGTCGTCTCGCTGCTGTTCTCCTGGTACGTCGCCAATTTCGGCTCCTACAACGCCACCTACGGCTCGCTGGGCGCGCTGATCGGCTTCATGACTTGGATCTGGATCTCCACCACGATCCTGATCGTCGGCGGCGAGGTGAATGCCGAGATGGAGCACCAGACCGCCCGCGACACGACCCGCGCGCCGGCGCAGCCGCTGGGCTCGCGCGGCGCCACCATGGCCGACACGGTCGGCCGGGCGTCGGTGTCGCTGGAGGAGCCGGACCTGCCGACCCGGCGCGAGGAACTGGAAGACTTCCTGCACCGGCGGCGCGGCACGGCGAAGATCGTGGCCGTGGCGCTGCCGACCGCCCTGTTCCTGACCTGGATCATGCGCAACCGCGAGCGGGCATGAGGCATGCCGGCCGCGGCGGCGCGGCCGGATGAATGTCAGGCATCGGGGAGGGGGATCGGCTCCGCCCCCGCCGCGTGGACGCCGGCTCGGCGGCGCCCGCGGCCGGCGATGCGGGCGTCAGGCGGCGCTGTAGCGCTTGCGATAGGCAGCGAAATCGTCGCTGCGATACAGCGCGTCGACCTCGTCCATGGTCAGGGAGGTCTCGTCGGTGTCGATCGAGACGCTGTAGCGGGGCGTGTCCTGGTCTTCCATCGCGCTGCAGATCGCCTCGGCCAGCGTGTCGAAGCGCTTGTGCGAGACGCCGCCGCGCGGGCTGACGCGGCGCGCCGACTTGGCCCAGAAGAAATCGGCGGGCAGATCGAAATTCAGGGAAGACATACGTCAGCTCCGTTGGTTGGACGCCGCGCGCGCCCGTCGGGCGCTGCGTTCCCCCTCATATAGGGCGCCGGTTCGCATTGACCTGCAAATGACCGGCCGGCAACGCGCCGTTCAGCCGAGGTTCAGCCGCCGGCCACCATGCTGGCGGCCATGATCACCATTCGTCATCGCCCCGCTTCGGCTCCAGACCGCCGGTCGCTGCGCCCATCGCGGACCGGCCCGGGCCGGCCGGTCGCGCCGCCCTTCGGCGAGCGCTGCGCGGCGGCCGGCGACGTGCCCGGGCCGCTCTCCGTCGAACCGCCCATGGCCCGCGCTGCCCGGCGGCTGCGCCAGGCCGAAGCCGGCTGGCTGGCCACCGCGCTGCGCGACGACGGCCGCGCCTGACGCTGCGCGTCGGTCGCTTGCGGGCGGGGAACGCTGTTCCATCCCGGCACAAAGCGCCGCCTGTTCATTCTTCGCTTACCAAACCCGGCTAGCTTTCGGCTGTCCGCTCGAGTTTCGCGGAAGACGAAAGGCCATCGCATGGTATCGCGTATTCGCGAATGGCGCTTCGCTGCGCTCGCCGTCGCCTGTATCGTGACGGCGAGCCTTTCCTCGCAGCATGCCGCCGCCCAGACAGGCTTCGCGCCCCCGGTCCCGCCCGGCGACATTCCGCAATCGGGCGGCATGGTCTGGGGCGGCCACGTTCCCTCAGTCGGCGAGGGCTACCGGCCGAGCGTCGCCCGCCCGGATGGCATCGCCGCCGCGCCGCCGGCGGCCCCCGAACCGCTTGCCGCGACCCAGCCGATCGTCCGCGCCGCACCCGCCGCACCGGCAGCCCCAGCCGCCGCCGCGTCGTCGGCCGCGACGACGAGCTCGCTCGACCCGGATCTTCTCGGCCGCCGCGCCAGCGTGCCCGCCGCCGTGCCGCTGCAGCCGGCCGGCAATGGCGCCCTGCCGCCACTGGACGCGCCGCGCAGCGTCGGCGGCGAGACGAGCGCTGCCGCGCCGGCCGCCGATCCCTGGACCGGCCTGAAGGCGGTGACCGCCGCGCCGCCGCCACCGCGCCGCGACGCGCCCGCAACCCCGAAGATCGTGCCGCAGCGCAGCGTCGTCGCCTCTCTGGGGGAGGCGCGCAAGCCGGCACCCCAGAGCCCGGTGCCGGGCCGCGGCGCGCTGGAGAACCAGACGCCGAGCGGCTACCGCACCATGCCGCGCTCGGAAGCCATGTGCCGGACTGCGCTGCGCAAGATGGGCGTGAGCTTCGTCGACATCGATCCGGTCAGCAGCGGCAAGTCCTGCGGCATCGCCCATCCGGTGAAGATCACCGCGATCGCCAAGGGCGTGGCGATGAAGCCGGCCGCGACGATGAACTGCGCCGCCGCCGCGCGGATCTCGCAATGGGTCGAGGACGAGGTGAAGTCCGCCGCGCGCTGGAAATTGTGGAAGCGGCCGACGGCGGTGCTCAACGCCTCGTCCTATCGCTGCTCGCGCATTGCCGGCTCGCGCACCGTGTCCGAGCATGCCAAGGGCAATGCCCTCGACGTGCGCGGCTTCGCCTTTTCCGACGGCTCGGTGGTGGCGGTGGAGAAGAAGGGTTTCTTCTCCTTCCGCGAGAAGGGTTTCCAGAAGGCCGTGCGGCATTCGGCCTGCCGCTATTTTGGCACGGTGCTGGGGCCGGGCTACAATTACGACCACCGCGACCATCTGCATCTCGACGCCAAGAACCGCCGCCGCGTCGTTTGCAAATAGGCGCCGGGACGGGTTGCTGCGGCGTCGCCCCGGATCGTAGGGTTGCCTGACTTTATGGACCTGCAACCGGACGAGACATGCCGGGAGGCATCATGGGCGACGATTTTGCGCAGGGGACGGTCCATCGGGCCGGCGAGGACCTGCAGGCGGCGCTGACGGCGGAGCCGGAAGTGCTGGATCTCTGGCGGAAGCTGACGCCGCTCGGGCGCAACGAGTTCATCTGCTGGGTCGAGGATGCCAAGCAGGCGAAGACGCGTCAGCGGCGCATCGAACGCACCATCGGCGAATTGCGCGAGGGCAAGAAACGGCCCTGCTGCTGGGCCGGCTGCATCCACCGCACGGACAAGGCGCCGAGCCCGTGGCAGCAGGCGGTGCTGATCGACGGGAAGACACGCAAGGGGTGATCGGGCGGCGGACGGCTGCGGCAGGCCGGTCTGGCGGTGAGTGCGCCTCGGGCTAGCCTGCGTCCGCTGCGCGCTTGTCGCGGCGCTTTTCCCTGCCCTCGTAGATCGTCTTGGCGAGTTCGCCGAGGGAGCCGAGGAACATGCCGGTGGAGCCGGCGACGAACATCCAGACCGCCAGGGTGTACCACTCCTCGAAGGCCTTGAAGAACAGCACCGAGCCGATGACGAAGAGGAGATTGCCGACGAGGCCGATACCGAGATGGATGTAGCCGAAGTCGCGAACGAGAATTTGCAACATGTTGGACCTTCGGAATGCGTGGCGTCTGTGCGGTGGCGACGGCGGGGCGACACCCGCAGCCTTGCCCTCTCTGCGGTGGCCGGCGAGCCGATCCCTGCCGGGACGGCATAACGGTCCCTGATAGGACAAGGCAACCGGGCGGTGGACCCTTGCGCCGCGTCCGACCGCCGGGAATAGGCCACCGGCTTATCCGGGTGATGCTGCGCCGTGCAGGGCATGCGGCTCGCCGGCCGACGCGGTGGTGACATCCTTGCCGTCGTTGCAGCCGTCGCGGTTGCGGGCGGCTTGCCGCTGGTGCAATGCGGCTGGGTCGCGCTGCGCCGAACCGGACCGCGCCAGGGGAGATCCGATGACGCCCGCACTCACCGCCATCACCTATGTCGCGGCCGCGCTGGCCGAGATCGCCGGCTGCTTCGCCATGTGGTCGTGGCTGCGCTCGGGCGCCTCGGGGCTCTGGCTGGTGCCGGGGCTTGCCAGCCTGGCGCTGTTCGCCTTCCTCCTGACGCTGGTGCCGGTGGAGGCGGCGGGACGGGCCTATGCGGCCTATGGCGGCGTCTATATCGCCGCCTCACTCGGCTGGCTGTGGCTGGTGGAGGGCAGCCGGCCGGACCGCTGGGACATGGCCGGCGCCGGGCTCTGCCTCGTCGGCGCGGCGATCATCCTGTGGGCGCCGCGCGGCGCCTGATTATAGGCTGCGGACCTCAACGATATCTAAAAAGTCCGATTTCCGATCCACGGGGTTCAGTAGTATGTTTTTGCCGCTATGAGCTACGGAAGGCACGAGAAGGACTGGGGAAAGCAGAGAGCTCAGCCAATAATCGCCGACCGGCTGTGTAATTTTCCAATCATCATGCCAGTTGATCGGCAACTTATCGCTTCTTACCGTCGCGAGCGTGAAAGTTGAGGGTATTCGGATCTTTATTGCCTTATACGTGGCAGGAAACAAATATCTGGGAAGCCGCCGCTCCATCTCCAATATAGCATTTTCGAGGGCGTCTGCGCAGTACACGATCGGCTTTGGTTTTGTATGCCACCGGCCTGACGCCCTTAATCCTCCAACCCCGTCAATCGTCTCGTAGTTAGATAGCCTCCATGCAAATATCTCTCTTCTATCATCGATGATTTCTATGATATCATGCGGCGATGCCATAATCGATCCGAGCTAGTATTTCATCTACAATCCTAGCACCAGTTTCAGTTTCGATAGCCTTCATCGGGTTTTGGTTATTCAGATCAATATTCGGCATTCGGAGCCAGAAAAATGCTTTCTCATGGGAGCCGAAGACCCTTTCGGCTATTTGTACTATATGAGAAATCCTGTTTAGCCGATCAGACTCTGTCCGGCTAAGTGTTTTTCCAGAGAAATGATCTGTTCCTTCGCCTCTGTCATGGAATACGATCCGCTCAATCTCTTCGCGCTTCACTCCAATCGATAGAAGAAGCTCGATTAGTCGATGTTCAACGGTGAAATTCTCAGGAGAAGATACGGCTAGGTTGCCTGCGTCCTTTTCGATTTTTTCAATTTCTCGAAATCCCGCATTGTATAATTCTTTCTGTGGGCTGATCATATTTTCACTCCACACATATTTTCCGAACGCACTTCCAAAGAGCCGGTTCGGTTAACGCGATATTCATATAGTAAATCGACATGCCGCCAACCTGCCGTCAATCCTAAGATTTAGGGTGTTGGCGTTATGCGAGATCAGTGGGCCGAATCTCAGTCGGCGATGGTCTCGGCCGGCACGGCGGTGGGGCGGCCCTCGTCGTCGATCGCCACCATGACGAAGGTGCCCTCGGTGACCTTGGTGCGCTCGTGGCGGGCACGGCCCTTGGCCCAGGCCTCGATGGACAGGGTGATCGAGGTGCGGCCGACCTTGTCGATGGTGGAATAGACGCAGAGCGTGTCGCCGATCTTCACCGGCTTCTTGAAGATCAGCGTGTTGACCGCGATGGTCGCGACCCGGCCGCGGGCCCGCTCGGCCGCGCGGATACCGGCCGCCAGATCCATCTGCGACATCACCCAGCCGCCGAAGATGTCGCCATTGGCATTGGCGTCGGCCGGCATGGCCGGCAGCCGGATGGTCAGCTCGCCCCGGGGCTGTTCGTCGGTCTCGTCCATCGCGCGTCTCCTCATTGGCCCGAATGGCATAGCAGACGCGGCAGGACTTGGCAGCGGTGACGGACGGATCGCGCGGGGGCACGAGTGCGGGGGCGGCTTGCCTGACCTTCGGCGGCGTTCGGCCGCGATCAGCTCTGGCACGGCGGGGCGCCGCTCTCCGGTTCTTCCGGGACCAGATGTCCGTCGGGCTGGCGGATCAGCACCCGGCGCTGGCCGCGATAGCGGAAGACCAGCCGGTGGCGCCCGGCATCGGCGCCGACGCCGCGCTCGACCGTGCCGCGGACATTGCCGCGGCGCAGCTCGGTCCGGAAGAAAGCGACCGGCAGGCCGAAGGCGGCGGCCACCGCCGTGCTGTCGACCTCGACATCGCCGCTGTCGTCCTGGGGAGCGTGATCGGCCATCAGGCGCGCGCCGCCACGCGGGACGCATTGCCGGGCTCGGCCAGCGGGAACAGCGACAGGATATCGATCTCGCGCTTCGGCAGGTCGGCAAAGCTGTAGCGGTCGAGGACGGCGAGGAAGGCGGTGACGGCTTCGGCGAGGACGCCGCTCATGCCGCAGGCCGGCTGGATGATGCAGCGGCCGCAATCGGCAAGGTCGAACCCGTCCTCGGTCGCCCGCACCAGCTCGCCGACGGAAATCTGCGACGCGGGCCGGGCGAGGCGGATGCCGCCGGACCGTCCGCGCAGGGTCGTGACATAGCCGGCCTTGCCGAGCTCGTGGACCACCTTGGTCAGATGGTTGCGCGAAATCCCGTAGGCCGCGGAAATGTCGGCCACCGAGGACAGGCCGTCGGGCCGCGCGGCGAGGTAGATCACGACGCGCAGCGCATAGTCGGTGTAGCGGGTAAGGCGCATGCGCCGGGCTCCCTTTCGCTGTGCCGATAAAACATATATCAGAAATACATATTTAGCCAGCGGCGTCGTCCGCCGGCCTGCCGCGAGGTCGCCCCATGTCCGAGGACCGCATTGTTTCGCCGATCGTCGACGAGGATTCGCTGCGCCTGCTGGTCGCCGATTTTTACGACCGGGTTCGGGCCGACCCGGTGCTGGGGCCGGTCTTCGAGGGGGCGGTGACGGACTGGCCGGCGCATCTGGAGCGGCTGACCGGCTTCTGGTCGTCGGTGATGCTCACCTCGGGCCGCTACAAGGGCAATCCCTTCGCCGTCCACCACCGCCATCGCGGCGAGATCGATCTCGCCATGTTCGATCGCTGGTTGGGCCTGTGGCGCGAGACCACCAGCCGGCGGTTTCCGGCGGAAACGGCCGCGGTGTTTCACGAGAAGGCCGAGCGGATCGCCGACAGCCTGAAGGCCGGGCTGTTCTTCCGGCCGGAGCTCGCCGATCTGCGGCCGGCCCATCCGCGCGGCCAGTGATCGTCAGTCGGTGTTTGGACGGGTCTGGCGCTCCAGGGCGTCGTCGTCGCTGTCGCAGCGATTGATCGCCTGCCAGGACCAGCCATCGCTCTGGACCAGCGACAGGAGCAGCCGGCGATCGACCGATCCGGCGTGGCCGGCGGGCACTCCGTCCATGCCGCCGGCCGGTGCTGGGCGGGCGGCATCGTCGCCATGCAGCCGCGGCGGCTCCTCGCCCGCCAGCTTGATGTGGCCCGAGCGCAGCGACCAGAGGAACGAGGTGATCGCCGACTGGCAGCGGATCATCGACAGCCGGTCGGGCTGGCGGTCGGCGGGCACGGTGGCGGCGATGCTGTCGACGGCTTCGCTGAGCGCGGCGAGGCGCAGCGGCAGCGCCGCCGCCGCTTCGCCCGAATGGAAATAATGCAGCGCCGGATAGGCCAGATGCTGCTGGCCGAGGGTGATGATGTTCGGAGACAGCGTATCGAGGATGCTGGCGAGCCGCCCATAGCCGTCGCCGTCCCGGCTCTGGCTCAGAATGCCGTCCGGCGTGCTGCCGAGGCCGTGAATGGTGATCGCCAGCTGGCGCTTGGCGACTGCCGCCGAAATCACCGGCACGAGATAGGTGACCGACAGGGTGAGGGCGAGAAGGCCGTTGGCGGCGCAGAGCGCGGTGAGCAGCTGCCACAGCGCGCCCGACGGCTGGAAATCGCCGAGGCCGAGGGTCGTCAGCGTGTAGCCGGCGACATAGAGCATTTCCACCGCGTCGGCCGGCGCCTTGGTCTGGGCGTTGACGATGCCGTCGCCGCCGCCGAGGAAGATCAGCCACCAGCCGAGCCACAGGCCGACGAACCAGGCCAGCGCCGAGCCGGCGAGAATGAGCGGGCCGGCCGCCGACAGCAGCCGATGGCCGCGCGCGCCGCCACCGGAAACCCGGAGCGCCAGCCGCCACGCCCCCTGCATGGACCAGGCGGTGAGCGGGCCGGCACCGCGGGCCGTCAGGGTGGTCAGGCCGATTTCGATGATGGTCCAGGCGACGAGGGCCGCGCCGAGAAGCGAGAGAAGGATCATGGCGAGAGTTCCGGATCGGGGGCCGTGAGGGAGCGGTGAAGAGGACGCGTCCAGCGCCAACGCGGCACGCTGCGATCCGATCCCGAAAACGTGAAGCGGGCGGAGGCGGCAGCGGCGCCGAGGCGGTGCGGCGCGCCGATCGCGGCAATCCTGCATGGCTGCCTTGCAAGCGGCCCGGTGCCACGCGACCTCGGAGCGGCCTATCTGTTGCATTGCAACATGAAACAGACCGGAGACCCATCATGGCCCCTCAGACTTCTCCCAGCCGTCCCCGCCGCTTCCACCAGCGCGTTGCCGGCTTCTTCGTCGAGGCCGCCGCGGTCATCGAGGATGCCCGCCGCATGCGCGACGAGTATCGTCGCAACCATCGCGGCATGATCGAGTAGGCAGGATCGACACCGGCGCCGACTGGCGCCGGGCGGAACAGCGCGGCTGAGACGACGCCGCGCGATGCCAAGCTGTATGCCCTCAGGCTTCGGCGTGCCGCGCTTTGCCCCAGCGCCGCATCGGCACCAGTTCGACCGCCAGCATGGCGGTGAAGATCAGGGCGCAGCCGACGAGGCCGATGGCCGCGATGCGCTCGCCGAGGATGATCGCGCCGAATAGCGCCGCGAACAGCGATTCCGACGACAGGAAGATCGCCGCCTGCGCCGCCGTCGTGTGCCGCTGGCCGATGATCTGCAGGGTGAAGGCGAGCCCTGTCGACAGGACGCCGCCATAGACGATTTCCGGCCAGGCCTGCCACAGGCCGGCAAGGGTCGGGGCCTCGAAGGCCAGCGTGCCGAGGCCGGCGAGGATCGCGGTGACGGCGAACTGCACGAAGGACAGCGTGTAGGGCCGGCCGCTCGGGCCGGCGAACAGCCCGACGAAGACGATTTGCAGCGCCCAGAACACGGCGCAGACCAGCATCCACATATCCCCGACATTCAGTGCCGCCAGGCTGCCGCCGCCCAGAAGGGCGATGCCGGTCAGCGCGGTGAGCGCCGCCGGCCAGACCACCCAGTGCGGCCGGCTGCGCAGCAGCGCGAGGCCGAGGATCGGCGTCAGCACCACATAGAGCCCGGTCAGGAAGCCGGCATTGGTCACGGTGGTGGTGACCATGCCGATCTGCTGGGTGATGGCGGCGAGAAACAGCAGCGCGCCGATGCCGACGAAGCCGATCCTTGTGCCGGGCGGCACCGGCGCGGCCGCGCGGCGGCCTTCGGCGATGGCGAAGGGCACGAGGGTCAGCGCCGCGATGCCGAACTTCGCCGCGGTGAAGGTCCACGGGCCGACCGCGGCCATCGCCGTCGACTGGGCGACGAAGCCCATGCCCCAGACGGCACCGGCGAGAAGCAGCAGGCAATTGGCGCGAAGGCGTGTCATGGCGACCGGAGACAGGATGGGAGAGAGGTTCGCGAGGGCCGATGGAGCGCCGCGAACCGATCGCCTTGCTGACTATCGGAGCCGGTGGGGCGAGGCAAGGCAGGCCCGCTGCGCCCGCAGCGGCGGTCAGCGCGGGCGGGGTCAGCGGGCGGCGTTTGCCAGGAGCTCCGCCCAGCGGCTCAGCCGCCTGGCGTTGGCGCCGAGATCGGACCGGCCGAGCAGCGCGCGCCCATAGATCCGCATCAGCGTGCCCCCCGGCGCGCCGAAGGCATCCACGTCGATCGTGTCGGGAAAGCGCAGGACGGCGCTGCGCGCCACATAGCGGCGGTAGTTCGGCGTCTGGCCATGATCGACCCGCATGACGTCGCCGTCCTCGGCGAGGGCCGCGTCGAGCCGGGCGAGCAGCGCCTGCGGCGGGATTGCGAAGACGGGGAGGGCGACATCGACCCGGGCCGCGGTGGCGCCGGGCGACGCCGCGACGCTGTCGTTCGGCACGGAGCGCCGCGTCAGCTTCGCAAGATCGACCGGTCCCTGGTCGGCGGGCCCGCCCAGCCGTGTCCAGAGCGCCTCGAGAAGATGGGCCATGCCTTGCCTTTCCGTACCAATGCCTGCGGGCAGCCGGGGCGGTCACGCCTGGCTGATCAGAGCGGAACGATCGCCGCCGGGCGGTCGTTGCGGGGGGACGACACTAAGGCCTGCGGACCAAACCTGGCGCGGGCCTGCGCAACCGGAAGGAACCGTCCCATGCTTCGCATCGCGACACTCGCTCTTGCCACCTCCGCCCTGTTCGCCGTTCCGGCGATGGCGCAGGATTCGACGCCGACCCCGACCGACAAGCCGGCCAACGCGCCGTCCGACGGCATGAATGCCGGCATGCAGAACGATATGGAGCCGATCACCGTCGAGATGAAGGGCGCCGATGGCGGCTCGGCCGGCACGGTCACGGTGACCCCGACCCCGCACGGCCTCCTGCTGTCGGCCGATCTCGCCAATCTCGCCGATGGCGACCATGCCTTCCACGTCCACGAGACCGGCGTCTGCGAAGGCGATTTCTCCTCGGCCGGCGGCCATTACAACCCGACCGACAAGGAGCATGGCTACAAGGTCGAGGGCGGCCATCATGCCGGCGACCTGCCGAACTTCACCACCACCGACGGCTCGGCAAGCTTCGAGAGCTTCGCGCCGGCGCTGACGCTGACCGGCGGCGAGGCGCCGCTGAACGATGCCGACGGCTCGGCAATCGTCGTGCATGGCGGCACCGACGATTATTCCTCGCAGCCCTCGGGCGACGCCGGCGACCGCATTGCCTGCGGCGTCGTCTATTCGGGCCAGTAAGCCGCCCGCTGACAGAACAGGTTGCCGGCGATGGCCGGCAGCCGATGAAAACCGTGTCCGGCGCTCAGGCGCCGGGCAGCCAGCCGATCGGCCGGTAGTCGGGAAGCGCTTCGATCCGCGCCAGCCATGCCCGGATGCCGGGATAATCCGTCAGCTCGAACCCACCTTCGCCGGCCCGGTGGGTATAGGCATAGAGCGCGATGTCGGCGAGGCTCGGCGCGTCGCCCACCAGCCATTGCGCCGCACCGAGGCGCTGCTCCATCACCGCCAGGGCCTTGTGGCCGCCGGCCAGCGTGTCGGCCAGCCGCTGCGGCGTCGCGGCCTGGCGCAGCTGCGGAGCGACCAGCAGCGAGCGCCGCACGGCGATGTGCGGCTCGTGGCTGTATTGCTCGAAGAACATCCAGCCAAGCATTTCGGCGCGCGCGAAGCGGTCGTCCGGCACGAAGCGGGTACCGTCGCCGAGATAGCAGAGGATGGCGTTGGATTCCGGCAGGGTGCGGCCGTCGTCCAGTTCGAGCAGCGGCACCTTGCCGTTGGGATTGGCGGCGAGGAAGGCGGGCTGCCTGGTGCCGCCGTCGAGCGTGCTCACCGCGACATGGCGAAACGGACGGCCGAGCAGCGCCATCAGCAGCCGGGGTTTGTAGCAATTGCCGGAATCGGCCATGCCGTGGATCGTCAACATCGCGTGCCTTCCGCGCCGCTTGCCTGAAGGCGCAGCATAGCATCGGCCGCCGCCGGCAATGAAGGTGCGGCGCGGACCGTCGAGCGCGGGCCGGGCGTATCGACCCGTCGGGTCGAGTGGGCTCAGTTCGGCCCGGCGATGCGCTTGGTGAAGCGGGGGCGGACGGCTGCGACCGAACTGTGGGTCATGCCCTTCAGCCGGACCACGTCGAACATGGCGTTCTGGGGGATCATCGTCTCGGTGACGAGGATCGAGTCGCCGATGGCGACCGACGGCAGGAGGTCTTCGGGGATGGGGCGGTCCGCGAAGGCGGGCGAGGCGTCGGGCGGGTAACTCCAGTCGGTGTCGAAGCCGCGCGAGGAGCGGGTCAGGCTGGAAATCCGGACCTCGAGCGCGCCGTCGGGCTGCGGCACCAGCGCCTTCAGCGTGGCGATGATGCGGTTGTCGAGCACCGATTTCGGCAGTTCGGTCTGGCGGGACATGTAGTCGCTCATCGAGGCGGTGGCGCGTTCGAGCGCCAGGCTCTCCCGGTAGAAGTCGAAGAGCGTGACGGTGCCGAGCAGGACGAGGACGAGCAGCGGCGCGATCAGCGCGAACTCGACCGCCGCGACGCCGGACCGGTCGCCGAGGAGGCGGCGATGGCGAGCGGGCGGCGTTGCGGCATCCATGGGGGCGGGAGCGGCCATCATTGCGGCTCGTTGACGAAGGCGGCGTAGGAATTGATGCCATAGGCGCCGGTGTCGCCGTCGGGCAGCGCCACGGCGAGGCCGAGCATCGGCGTCATCGGCCGCACCGAGGTGCAGACCCGCACGAACATCAGCTCCGAGCGCTCGCCCGGCCGATAGGCCGGCACCGTGCCGCGATGGACGCAGCGCGCGACGGTCTCCGGGATCGTGTCGGAGGCATTGCTGAGGGCGATCAGCTCGACCGTGGTGTTCGCCGCGCAATCGGTGAAGACCATCGCCTGGGCGCAGATCCGTTGCTTGAGATCGTCGGCCGAGATCGCTGCATTGTCGGCGATGCGCAGCTGCCGCACGATCCGGTTCAGCGCGCCGTCCTGCATGATCGTCTGGGTCATCAGCCAGCCGGCCTCGAAGATCGAGAAGACCATGGCAAGGAACAGCGGCACCACCAGCGCGAACTCGACGGCGGTCGCGCCGCGCCGGTCGCGGGCAAGGCGCAGCGAAGCCTTCAGGATCGGCAGGGGGAGTGTCATCCGATCAGCTTGATCTTCTGGATCGCCGTGGCGATCGACTTGAACGCGTCCTGGATGTCGAGGGCGTTGACCCGGTAGAAGCGCTCCGCGCCGCTGGCGCAGTTCGACATCTGCTTGGCCGCTGTGTCGTTCACGTCGAAGCCGATGGTGAAGACGATGACGTTCTTCTGCTTGGCCGCGGTGCACAGGGCCGCGGCGAAGCGTTCGGCGTCGCCGACGGTATAGAGGTCGGTGTTGAGGCTGCCATTGTTGTAGTACTGGACCGGCTTGCTCGCATCCTTGGGAATGCGCTGGCTGCTGATCGCGCCGTCGGTCATCAGCACGAGGAACTTCATCGTGTCGGGATCGGTGAAGCTGGCCGGCCGGTTGCTGAAGCGCGCGTCGATATCGAGTTCGTCGGACAGGGCCCGGTAGCGCGCCGCCTCGCGCAGCATCGGCTGGATCGCCGGATCGAGCAGCAGCAGCCCCCATTTCAGCGCGATCGGCGTGCCGGTGCCGTCATAGAGCTTGTAATTGTCGATCTGCCGCTTGAGATATTCGCGGTCGTTGGAGAGGAACGAGACGCTGGTCCGGTCGGTGTCCTTGCCTTCGCCCGCGACGAAATCGTGCGTCGTGCCCGGCCGCGGATCGTGGGGATCGTCCGGGCACCACCAGGGTTCGGTGATCTGCGCCTCGCCGGCCTTCTTCAGCGCGTCGTGGTGGTTCGACTGGGTGAAGTGCTGGGTCTGGGGAAGATTGGCGAAATCCGGCACGCCGAGGGTGAAGTCGTTGCGGCCGAACTGGAAGCAGGACGAGCGGTCGTGCTGGCGGCGGTTGCGGGTCAGGGCGTCGAACAGCACCGGGCCGATGCTGACCTGGCCGGCATAGGGCACGATGCTGACCGTGGTGTAGTCCTCGGCGCCGTCGGCCAGCACCATGTCCATGAAGGATTTGGCCGCCGGGCGCAGATAGTTGATGCGCATGGCGCCGCTGGGGCCGGGATAGCTGCCGGACTTGTCGAAGCGCATGGAGCCGGACATGTCGAGCAGCAGCGAGATCTCGATGTTCTTGCGCTTCTCCTCGGCCTCCGCATGGGCCACCACCGTGAGCTGGTCGATGCCGATCAGCCGCAGGAAGGCCGTGTCGGTGACGGCGGTGGCACTGGCCTCGACCCGCTTGGCGTTGCTGAGCTCGTCGGCCTTCACGTCGAGGGCGTAGCTGCCCTTCGTCACGGCCGCCTTGAGGAAGCTCTCGATGGTCTCGCGCGGCGGACGCGTTTGTGTGAGGGAGGCCGCCGCCAGGACGCCGCGATCGAGACCGTCCTGCAGCACCGAGCGCAGCCGCTCATGGGCGATGAGGTCGATGGCGCCGCCGGAGATGACGATCATCGGCACCAGCATCAGCGCCGTCATGACGGGGATGCTGCCGGCTCTGGCGCGCAGGAATCTGGACCGAAAGGCGGAGGGTTTCATCGAGCGCCAATGCATGAACTATAGGGCTGTCTTATTATTGCGCCGACGAGATTTAAAACGCCTTAAAAATAAGCGCTTATAGCGAGGCATCGGAAAATATTCCGCAGCCATGGCGTCCCGGATCGGCGCGGTGCGGCCGGCGAAGGCCGGGCGGCGGGCGGTCTCGCCGCCATCGTCGCGGCGGCAGTGGTGGCCGGTGAATAGCGACGGGCTTGCGCGGGGCCCGGCTTGCAGCCCGCCGCGGCTGGCATTAGGGTCCGCGCGCCCGCAGGGGCCTTCCCGCAGCTACGATCGGAGTTCAGCACCCATGGCATTTCTTGCCGCCGCCCTCGACCGCGTAAAGCCGTCAGCGACCATCGCCGTCACCCAGAAGGCGCGCGAGCTGAAAGCGCAGGGGCGTGACGTCATCGGCCTGGGCGCCGGCGAGCCGGACTTCGACACGCCGGACAACATCAAGCAGGCGGCCATCGAGGCGATCAACCGCGGCGAGACCAAGTACACGCCGGTCTCGGGCATTCCCGAGCTGCGCCAGGCGATCGCCGCCAAGTTCAAGCGCGAGAACGGCCTCGACTACAAGCCGGAGCAGGTGATCGTCGGCACCGGCGGCAAGCAGATCCTGTTCAACGCCTTCATGGCGACGATGAACCCCGGCGACGAGGTGATCATCCCGGCGCCCTACTGGGTCAGCTATCCGGAGATGGTGGCGATCTGCGGCGGCACGCCGGTCTTCGTGCCGGCCGGCATCGAGACCAATTTCAAGCTGACGCCGGAGGCGCTGGAAGCGGCGATCACGCCGCAGACCAAGTGGTTCCTGTTCAACTCGCCGTCCAACCCGTCGGGCGCCGCCTATACGCGCGACGAGCTGAAGGCGCTGACCGATGTCCTGCTGCGCCACGAGCATGTCTGGGTGCTGACCGACGACATGTACGAGCACCTGGTCTATGGCGACTTCACCTTCACCACGCCCGCCCAGGTCGAGCCGGCGCTCTACGAGCGCACGCTGACCATGAACGGCGTGTCGAAGGCCTATGCCATGACCGGCTGGCGCATCGGCTATGCCGGCGGCCCGGTGCAGCTGATCAAGGCCATGGACATGATCCAGGGCCAGCAGACCTCCGGTGCCTGCTCGATCTCGCAATGGGCGGCGGTCGAGGCGCTGAACGGTCCGCAGGACTTCATCGACACCAACCGGGCGATCTTCCAGGGCCGGCGCGACCTCGTCGTGTCGATGCTGAACCAGGCCAACGGCATCGACTGCCCGACGCCGGAAGGCGCCTTCTACGTCTATCCGTCCTGCCAGGGCCTGATCGGCCGCAAGACCGAAGCCGGCACGGTGATCGACAGCGACGAGACCTTCGTCTCCGAACTGCTGCAGGCCGAGGGCGTGGCGGTGGTGCATGGCTCGGCCTTCGGCCTCGGGCCGAACTTCCGCATCTCCTATGCGACGTCGGAAGAGGCGCTTGAGGAAGCCTGCAAGCGGATCCAGCGATTCTGCGCCAGCCTCAAGGCCTGACAATCCGAGACATGATTGCGTGACGAAAGGCGGCTCCCCGGGGCCGCCTTTTTTCGTGGGCGGTGGTCGGACGCGCAGGCGCGGGCAAAGCCCGGACAGAAAAAAAAGCCGGGTTCGCGAGAACCCGGCTGAATTAGGAAGGATTCCGAAAAACCCTTGGGAGGAAACAGCCAGTGCCAAACGGCGGGAGGAGGTGCCGTCGGCGGCTGACTGCAGTGGAACATAGCCATCGGCGGATTCGGCACCACGCCCAATTCGGTATGTGAGCCATGCGCTTGACGCATGACTAGACGCGGCGCCTGTGCTTGATCGTCATAGCAAAACCCGATCGACCGATCGGCAAAACCGATGGAGCCCGGCGCGGCGGTTAACCGCATGCGCAGCTTTCGGCGGCACCCGGCTACCCGCCAACATGCGATAGCCCTAATGTCGGGTTAACAACGGTGAGCGGCTCGACCCGCATCGACGAATGTCTGAAGGGCCAGGGGCCGATGAGCGCATCGCAATCCTATACGCTGCGCGGGCAGTTGACCCGCCTCGACACGACAACCCGCATCACGCTGGCGGTGCTGGCGCTGGCCAGCGGCGTCTACACCTATCTCGGCGTGCGCGAGCTGCTCGACGGCACGGCGACGACGGTGTTCCTGGGTGCCATCGTCTATTCCTCGGCGGTCTCCGTCGCGATCTACGCCTTCTGGTCCTATCTGATGCGGTTCATGCCGCATGTGCGCCAGCCGGGCAGCCGGCGGATGCTCTATGTCGCGATGGGCCTCGGCGCGGCGATGATCATCGCCATGTCGTCCTGGCTGAATGCCGCGGCGCTGGCGGGTGCGGCGGCGCTGGAGCAGCATCTGGCGGTCACCACCGAGGAATATCAGGGCAAGCTGAACGAGGCGCATGAGAACGCGCTGGCGGCCCAGAGCCTTCTGCCCGACATCCAGCTCGCCTCGCAGCGCTTCGCCCGGCTCTCCGAGCAGGAGGCCCGCTCGGGCGTTCTCACCGGCACGTCGGGCTCGGGCACGGTGGTGCAGCTGCTGCGCCAGATGTCGAACCAGCTCACGGGGCTTCAGGGCGAGATCACCGCCTCGCGCGAAGACGTCAAGACGCTGTTCGGGGAGGGCGGCGAGCGCCTGTCGGCGATGCGCCAGCTCGTGTCCTCGCAGGGGCCGATCGCCGACCGTGCCAATGCCTATGCCGAGCAGGCGGTGGCCCTGTCGGGGCTGATCACCGCCCTGCAGCAGACCTCCGTGGCGCCGACCGTGCGCCGCGCGGCGGAGGATCTCGGCCGCACCTTCATCGCGCCGATCGCCGACGGCGCCGACGACGATCTGCGCACCCGCCAGAGCGAGGTCGTGGGCCGGGTCGAGACCGCCGTGCAGGCCCAGAGCCAGGCCCTGGCGGCCGCCGCCGACGAGATTCTCGCGCGGCCGGTGGTGGTGCCGGTGCGCTTCACGCCGCTGTCCTCGCCCGAAGCCGTCATCCGCTATGCCCGCGACTTCCTGCCGTCCTGGGCCGGCGCGATCTCCATCGATCTGTTGCCGGCGGTGCTGATCTTCATCCTGTGCATCGTCCAGGACGTGATCCGCCGCGAGGACGGCGAGGAGATGGAGACCGGCGACATGAGCGCGGCGGAACTGATGCGGGCGATCCGCATCCAGAAGAAGCTGCGCACGGCCGAAACCGACGAGACGCTGCCGGCGGCGGCGCGCGCCGACATGGCGACCCACGACCCGCGGGACGTCCCGGACGACGACATCGTCCAGGCCAACACCGCCGGCGGGCCGACGCCGTTTCCCAAGACCGTGGTGCGCTGAACCGCGATGATCGGCGAGGAGGCATCACCGGGACGCGTCGAACGGCTGATCCGGGCGATCCCCGAGGGCGCGGTCCTGCGCGGCGTCTTCGTGGCGCTGCTCGTCATCGCCGGCTCGATCGCCTTCCTCGACTACCGGCAACTGGCCGAGGCATCGGCCGACCGCGAGCGCATCAGCCGCACCGAACCGATGCCGCTGGCGCGTCCCGAGCCGGGCGACCAGGTGCGCCCCTATCTGCCGAAGACGATCCCTGTGGCGCCCGACCGGGGCGTGCCGAGCCTGCCGGGCTGGGACGGTCCGGTGGACGGCGAGGCGATGGCCGAGCGCATGCGATTCGTCGCCGGGCCGGACGGTGCGATCAGCGCGATCGGGCGGATCGAGATCGGCACCGCGGGCGATTTCCGCGATTTCCTGGCGAGCCCCGAGGCGGCCGGAGCCCGCACCCTCTACCTGCATTCGCCGGGCGGCGCGGTGGACGACGCGATCCTCATGGCGCGCGAGCTGCGCGAGCGGCGCCTGTCCACCATGGTGCCGGCCGACGGCTATTGCGCCTCGGCCTGTCCGCTGGTGCTGGCCGGTGGCCTGACCCGCAAGGCGGGGCAGGGTGCCTGGGTGGGCGTCCACCAGGTCTATGCGCTGCCGCTCTCGGACGTGTCGCGCGACATCGACCGGTCGATCGCCGGGGTTCAGGAGACCATTGCCCGGTGCCAGGAACTGCTGGTGGCGATGGGCGTCGATCCGGCGGTATGGATCAAGGCGATGCAGACCCCGGCGGACAGCCTCTACGTGCTGACGCGGGACGAGCTGATCGCCTTTCGCATGGTGCGTCCGTTCCCCGACGACGCCAGCTTCATCGGCCCGCCGGCGCCGCCGGCCTTGCCGGTTCCGACGCTGTCGGCGGCGGGTGACGGCGCGGCGGACCCGGCCGCACCGGACGGTTCCGGCTGACGCTGCGGCGTCTTCGCTCAGCTAACCTGATGAATCTGCAACCGTTACATGCAGCGGAAGCTGCTGTTTGCGCTTCGCATTCGGTGAACAAACCGTTAATTCTCGAATTCAGTGATTCGCGAAACGAAAACGGCGGTTGGAGCACGCATGGATTCTGAGTTCTTTGCGCTGGTCATGGACCACGACCCCAACCTCGTCTTCGTGAAGGACGAGAACAGCGTCATTCTCTACGCGAACCGCGCCTTTCTCGAAGTCTTCCCCCCGGAAAAACGGGACGGCATCATCGGCACCACTACCATCGAGGATTTCCAGCCCGACGAGGCGGCGCTGTTCCTCGCCGAGGACCGCCGCGCCATGGCACTCGGCCGCAGCGAGATCGTCGAGGACGTGAGCGACTACACCGGGCGCAAGCGCGTGCTTCTGACCCGCAAGATCGGCTTTACCTGCCTGTCCGGCGCGCCGCGGCTTCTGGCGATCTCCACCGACATCACCGAACTGGCCGAGCGCGAGCGGCATCTGGCCGACGCCAACGACCGGCTGGCCAAGTTCTCGGCCTTCGCGGCGCATGACCTGCGCTCGCCGATCAGCAGCATCGTCAGCGCGCTGGACATGATCCGGCACGACCGGGACACCACGCTCAGCCCGCGCGCCGAAAGTTATGTCGACCTGATGATGAAGAGCGGCCACGGCCTGGCCCGGCAGGTCACCTCGCTGCTGGAATCGGCCAAGGCGGAGAACCGGGCGGAGCTGGCGACCCGCGAGACCGACCTGAACCTCCTGATGAACGAGATCCATTTCAACCTCTCCTCGCGGCTGCAGGGCGTCGGCGCGACACTGCACAGCGCCCGCCTGCCCAATCTCGACGTCGAGCCGCACCTCTTCCGGCAATTGCTGCAGAACCTCATCGAGAACGCGCTCGCCCACCACGGCGACCGGCCGCCCATGGTGATCGTGCGGCACGAGGAGATCGCGGCCGAGCACCTCATCTCGGTGGAGGACAACGGCATCGGCATCGCGCCCGGCGAGATGGAGAGCGTGTTCGAGGAGTTCGAGCAGGGCGAGCGCGCCGAGGGCGGCACCGGCATCGGCCTGGCGCTCTGCCGCCGTGTCGTCGGCCTGCATCAGGGCCGGATCAGCATCGATGCGGCCTATCAGGACGGCTGCCGGGTAGTGGTGGCGCTGCCCAAGGAAGCGGTCGCCAGGGGGGCTCTGCGGCACGTCGCCTGAGGCGCGTTTGCGAGCCTCTATTCCAGGTGCTTGACGACCCGCAGGATGATCAGCGTCAGGACGACGGCGATCACCGCGAGCAGATATTCGCCGAGGCCGCAGGCCAGCCCCACGGCGCCGGCCAGCCAGAGCGAGGCACCGGTGGTCAGCCCCTTCACCCGGCCGCGCGCCTGGATGATGACCCCGGCCGCCAGGAAGGCGATGCCGCTGGTCACCGCCTCGACGATGCGGATCGGGTCGGCCCGGGTCGAGTCGCTGTCGAAGCGGTCGATCAGCACGACCATCAAAAGGGTGAAGAGGCAGGCGCCGATTGCCACCAGCATGTGGGTGCGCAGGCCCGCGGCATGTTCGCCGCTCTCGCGCTCGTAGCCGACGATGCCCCCGAGGAGTGCCGCCGCGAAGAGCCGCGCGGTCTGTTGAATGATTTCCCGAAGGGCCGGCTCGTTGAAGAGATCGGTCATGGCATCCTCCCCGCTGTCGCGACTCGGCCGGCGCAAGCCGGACAGGAGGTCGCGTGACAAATTCCTACATGCAGAGGAGAATGCGACGGGCATGCGCGCCGGCAAGGGGCAGCGCGCGGACGGCGTGCGTTCAGGCGGGGCGGGCCGCGGTGTCGCCGGCCGGCACGATCTGGTCGAGCCAGGCGAAAAGCCCCGCCAGGGCCGGCTCGCGATAGAGCGGCACCTCGTTCAGCGTCTCGTGGCGGGCCCCCTCGACGATCTGAAGGGTGACGTCCCTGACGCCGGCGAGGCGCAGCCGTCCGGCCAGCACCGTGACTGCTTCGCCCTTGTCCGTCGCCGGGTCGGCTGTGCCGCCGAGGCAGTGGACGGGGAGCTCGGCCGGCAGCATCGCCAGGCCCGCGTCCGAACCGCCCTGGAAGATCAGCGCCATGACGTCCTCCATCATCGACAGGGTCGGCGCGAAGCCGCAGAGCGGATCGGCGATGAAGGCGTCGACCGCCGCCGGATCGTGGGACAGCCAGTCCTGCATGGTGCGGCGGGGCGAGATCGCCTTGCCCCAGGCCTCGAAGGTGGCGCGCTGCAGGATGCCGCTGGGCACGTCGGAACCCTTCAGCGCCTTCTCCACCTTGAGCGCCAGCCGGCCGACGCGCTCCTCCAGCCCGGCGGTGAAATTGGCGTTCCAGACGGCGACGCCGCCCAGATCGCGGCCATGGCGCTCGGCGTAATTGAGGGCGATGAGGCCGCCCATCGAATGGCCGAAGACGATCACCGGCAGGCCCGGATGGCGGGCGATGGCGTCCAGATGCACGGCGCGGCAGTCGGTCAGCACCTTCTCGGCGCCGTTGCGGCGGGCGAAACGGCGCAGCGGCGCATCCGCCGCCGTGGTCGAGCCATGACCGCGATGATCATGGGCAAAGACGTGGAAGCCCTTCGCGGCGAGCGCCGCGGCGAATTCGCCGTAGCGTCCGGCGTGTTCGGACAGGCCGTGATGGACGAGCACGATGGCGCGGGCAGGGTCCGTTGCCTGCGCATGATGGACATGGAGCGCGGCGCCGGTCTTGGTGTCGAGTGTGTAGCTGCCGTCGAACATGTCGTGTCTCCGCGTCTCAATGCCGGACGATAGCCGGATTCGCCGGGTCGCGC
The DNA here is from genome assembly GCF_964217435.1 of Aurantimonas sp. Taxonomy (NCBI): domain Bacteria; kingdom Pseudomonadati; phylum Pseudomonadota; class Alphaproteobacteria; order Hyphomicrobiales; family Aurantimonadaceae; genus Aurantimonas; species Aurantimonas sp. The sequence continues at coordinate 165,405 of NZ_CAXPJM010000027.1, forward strand.
ACGGCGCTCGGGCGCGGAATGGGGGCAGAATGGGCGGCCTGTCCGTTGCGCGCGGGCGATGCCGGGCGACGATGCGGGTTTCGCCTTTCGCCCGCCGCGGTTCCGCTCTATCGCCGGGATCATGACACGCACGGTTCTCGCCATCCTCCTTCTTCTCGCAGCCTTTCCGGTTGCCGCGCAGACGCCCGTGACCGGCCGCTTCATCGCCGAGGCGCGCTGTCCGGCGCTGGCCTCGCTGGCCAATCCGTCCAATCCCGGGACCGTCGCCACCGAGCCCGGCAAGGCCTATGCGCTGATCGCGCGCAGTGGCGCGCCGGCGACCCATTATCTCCTCCGCATTCCGGGCGCCGAGCCGGACCGGCGCTGGGTCGCGGTCGGCTGCGGCCGGATCGAGGCCGCCGCCGACAACGCGGCGTCCTGACCGCAAGTCCCTCACGCGCTTGTGCCAGGCCGTGCGGCGGTTGGCCGATCGGCATTCGACGTGCACAATCGGCTCGGGCTGGACGGGAGGAGGACGCCGCATGAACGGCTTCGCACGGAACGGCATGATCGCAATGGGGCTGGCGCTGATCCTGGCATGGTCCGGGACGAGCGGCGCGCGCGCACAGGAGCCGCTGGAGGGCTTCGTCATCGCCCGCGAGGCCTGCGACGCGACCTTGTCCATTCGCGGCGGTCCCGACCGGCAGAGAGAGCGGCTGGTCGTCGACCGGGCCTACAAGCTGATCGGCGAGAACCGCCGCGACGGCAGCCATTATCAGGTGGAAATTCCGGGCGCCGATCCGGCGCAGCGCTGGATCGCCAAGACCTGCGGCGAGCGTGTGCGCCGCGTCGAGACGGCGGGCGAAGGATCCGCGCCGGCCCGCCGGCGGGACCCCGATGCCGGGCGCAATGCCCATCGCGATCTGGTGCTGGCGATCAGCTGGCAGCCGGCCTTCTGCGAGACCCGGCCGGGGCGGCCCGAATGCCGGTCGCAACGCGCGGGCCGCTTCGATGCTGACAATTTCTCGCTGCACGGCCTGTGGCCGCAGCCGCGCGGCACCGAATATTGCGGCGTCGCACCGGCGCAGCAGCGGATCGACAAGGCCGGGCGCTGGTCCGACCTCGCCCCGTTGCCGCTTGAGCCCGACACCGCGGTGGCGCTGGCTGAGGCGATGCCCGGCGCCCGCTCCGCCCTCGACCGCCACGAATGGCTGCGCCACGGCACCTGCTACCGGGCCGATGCCGAGGAATATTTCGCCGATTCGCTCATCGTGCTTGGCGCGATCAACGCCTCGCCGGTGCGCCGGCTGTTTGCCGGGGCGATCGGGCGGGAGGTGAGGGCGGCCGAGATCCGCGACGCCTTCGACGCGGCGTTCGGCCGCGGCGCCGGCCAGCGGGTACGGGTCGGCTGCGTCAATGACGGCGGCCGCCGGATCGTGCGGGAACTGATCGTCGGCCTGAAGGGTGAGATCACGCCGGAGGCGGATGTCGGTGCGCTGATCCGGGCGGCGCCACGCATGCGGGGCGGCTGTGCCGCCGGGATCGTCGACCCCGTCGGCCTGCAGTGAGAGGCGCGCGACCGCGTCGCCGGAACGGACCGCGCGCTTGCGTCACTATTGCTAAGACGCCATGATCGCGAGTGGAATGGGGTGCCGGCGCAGCAGGGAAGTTGCTTGAAGCGTGCAGACTGATTTGCAGAAAGACGTCGACGCGATCGGCAGGATTCCGGCGGTCCCGACGATTCTCGAGGTCTTGGCCCGCGTCACGGGCATGCGCTTCGTCGCCGTGGCCCGGGTCACGGGCGAGCGCTGGGTCACCTGCAGCGCCCTCGACCGGATCGGCTTCGGCCTCACCCCCGGCGACGAATTGCAGGTGGAGACCACGATCTGCCACGAGATCGAGGAAAGCCGTCAGGCCGTCATCATCGACGACGTCGAGCAGGACGGCATCTACTGCAATCATCCCACGCCGAAGATGTACGGCTTCCGCAGTTATATCTCGGTGCCGATCATCCGCGCCGACGGGGCGTTCTTCGGCACGCTCTGCGCCATCGATCCGCTGCCGGCGACCCTCAAGGACGAGACAACCGCCGGCATGTTCACGCTGTTTGCCGACCTGATCGCCTCGCATCTCGACGGCCAGGAGAAGCTGGCGACGAGCGAGGCGGAACTCGCCAATGCGCGGGAACTGGCCCATCTGCGCGAGCAGTTCATCGCGGTTCTCGGCCACGATCTGCGCAACCCGCTCGCCTCCATCGACGCCGGCGTCAGCATGCTGGCGAAGCGGCCGCTGGACGAGCGCGCGCGGAACATCGTCGGGCTGATGCGCGGCAGCGTCGTGCGCATGGGCGGCATCATCGACAACGTGCTCGATCTGGCCCGGGCGCGGCTCGGCGGCGGCCTCAGCCTGTCTCGCGACGCCGATGTGCCGATCGAGGAGACGCTGCGCCAGGTGGTCGACGAGTTGCGCTCCATCCGGCCGGATGCCCGGGTCGAGGTGGATCTGACGATCGACCGCCCGGTGCCCTGCGACCGTTCGCGGGTCGGCCAGCTCCTGTCGAACCTTCTCGGCAACGCCCTGACCCACGGCGCCGAGGACCGGCCGATCATGGTCGAGGCGCGCACCGACGACGGCGGATTCGAGCTGTCGGTGCGCAATCACGGCGCGCCGATCCCGGACGCGGCGATGGGCAATCTGTTCCAGCCGTTCTTTCGCGCCGACACGCGTCCGAGCCAGCAGGGGCTGGGTCTCGGCCTCTACATCGCCTCGCAGATCGCCGAGGCCCATGACGGCACGCTGGACGCCGCCTCGACGCCGGACGAGACCCGCTTCACCTTCCGCATGCCGATCTGAGAACGCGTCTTTGGGGGCGGGAGCGATGCCGGTTCGCGCGGCCTGAAAGCACGCTCGGCAATTAATCGATAGCCGGGTGTGGAACCCGCACGGCCTGCCTCTTGCGCCGACCTTCGTTCTGTGACCGATACGCGAGATGAAGCGGTCGCTCGAGACGGCCTGCGGAACACACGATCCGGACAATTCGCGCCTCTCGGCTCTCCCAGCCGTCGCTCCCGCCCTTCGGCAAGGACGGTGAGGGGGCGGGGATGGCGGATTCGGCCACGGGCACTAACTGGTGGCCGGGGTGAGCAGAGGCGATGTTAAGAGCATGACAGATCAGCAGGTTGGCGACGCCTCTTCGGCCATTCCGGCATTTCTGGCCGGCGGCGGCGCCACGGGCGAATGCCTGCGCGCATTCCCTTGGGCGGAAACGCCGCTCGGGCCGCCGCGGCACTGGCCGCCGGCGCTGAAGACGCTGGTCGGCGTCATGCTGTCGTCCAACCAGGCCATGTTCATTGCCTGGGGGCCGGACCGCACGCTGCTCTACAACGATGCCTATTCCGAGATCCTCGCATCGAAGCACCCTGCAGCGCTCGGCCGCGACTTCCTCGACGTGTGGCAGGAGATCCGCGCCGACCTCGTGCCGATCGTCGACCAGGCCTATGCGGGCGAGCCGGTCCACATGGACGACATCACGCTGCACATGCAGCGCCGGGGCTATCTCGAGGAGACGCATTTCAGCTTCTCCTACACCCCCGTGCGCGACGAGACCGGCACCATCGCCGGCTTCTTCTGTCCCTGCAACGAGATCACCGGCCAGGTGCTGGCCGAACGCCGCCTGCGCGAGAGCGAGGCCCGCGCCAAGGGCGTTCTCGACGGGATGGGCGAGGGTTTTGCCCTGCTCGACCGGGAGTTCCGGGTGATCGACTTCAATGTCGAGGCCGAGCGTCTGGAAAGCCGCCCGCGCGAGGAACTGATCGGGCGCTCGCACTGGGAGCTCTATCCGGGGACTGAGGACGGCGAACTCGGCCGGCTCTACAAGAAGGCGATGAGCGAGCGGGTCCCGGTCGCGCTGGAGCATCGCTATGTCTGGCCCGACGGCCGGGCGATCTGGGTCGAGGCGCGGGCCTATCCGGTCGAGGACGGGCTTGCGGTGTTCTTCCGCGACGTGACCGAGCAGAAGCAGACCGAGGCCGTGGCGCGGGAAACCGCCGAGCGCTACCGCCTGGCTGTTCGCGCCACCAACGACGCGATCTGGGACTGGCACTTCGCCACCAATCACGTGCTCTGGAACGAGGCGCTGGAGACCGCCTATGGTCACAAGCCGGACGATGTCGAGCCGACCGGCGAATGGTGGATCGGCCACATTCACCCGGAGGACCGTGCGCGGGTCGACGCCAGCATCCATGCGGCGATCGACGGGACGGAGACCAGCTGGGTCGACGAATACCGGTTCCTGCGCGCCGACGGCAGCTATGCGGACGTGCTCGACCGCGGCCATGTGATCCGCGACGACAGCGGCCAGGCGGTGCGCATGCTCGGGGCGATGCTGGATCTGACCGAGCAGCGTCGCAGCCAGGCGGCGCTCCGCGAGAGCGAGGCGCGGTTCCGGACCTTCGCCGAAGCGCTGCCGCTGGTGCTGTTCACCACCGATGCCGACGGGCGCTACGACTACACCAACCCGTTCCTGCAGGCCTTTACCGGCATGTCGGCCGAGGCGCTGGCGGGCTTCGGCTGGAGCGAGGCGCTGCATCCCGACGACCGCGCCCGGGCGCTGGCCGTCTGGGCCGAGCGGCGCGCCGCCGAAGAGCCGTTCGAGATCGAGTACCGCCTGCGCCGCGAGGACGGGGTCTATCGCTGGTTCCTCGGCCGCTGCGTGCCGGCCCGTGCCGCGCAGGCGGGCGCGGCCTTGCGCTGGATCGGCACCTGCGTCGACATGCAGGACATCGTCGAGGCGCGCGATGCCAAGGCGCGGCAAAGCGAGGATCTGGAACGCCTGGTGGCCGAGCGCACGGCGGACCGCGACCGCATGTGGCGTCTGTCGACCGACCTGATGCTGGTGGCGCGGTTCGACGGCACCATCCTTGCCACCAACCCGGCCTGGACGACGCTGCTCGGCTGGGACGAGGCGGATCTCGTCGGCACCTCCTTCCTCGACCTGATCCATCCCGACGATACCGAAGCCACGAAGGCCGAGGCCGGCCGGCTTTCCGACGGTCTTTCGACCTTGCGCTTCGAGAACCGCTACCGCACACGGGACGGCAGCTATGTCTGGCTGTCCTGGACGGCCGTGCCCGACGAGCAGTTCATCCACGCGGTTGCCCGCGACGTGAACGCCGAGAAGGACGCCGCCGCCGAGCTGGAGCGGGCGCAGGAAGCGCTGCGCCAGTCGCAGAAGATGGAAGCCGTCGGCCAGCTCACCGGCGGGCTGGCCCATGATTTCAACAACCTCCTGGCTGGCATTTCGGGCTCGCTGGACCTGATGGGCACACGCCTGGCGCAGGGGCGGCTGAGCGAAGCCGACCGCTATCTCGTCGCGGCCCAGGGCGCGGCCAAGCGCGCCGCGGCGCTGACGCACCGGCTGCTCGCCTTCTCGCGGCGCCAGACGCTCGATCCCAAGCCGACCAACACCGGCGCCCTGATCAGCGGCATGGAGGAACTGATCCGGCGCACGGTCGGGCCGGCGATCGGCGTCGAGAGCGTCGTCGGCGGCGGCGTGTGGAGCGTTCTCGTCGATCCCAACCAGCTCGAAAACGCGCTGCTGAACCTCTGCATCAATGCCCGCGACGCCATGCCGGACGGCGGCAAGATCACCATCGAGACGGCGAACCGCTGGCTTGACGGCCGCGCGGCGCGGGAGCGCGATCTCGCCCCCGGCCAGTACATCTCGCTCTGCGTCAGCGACAATGGCTCGGGCATGACGCCGGACGTGGTGGAGAAGGCCTTCGATCCGTTCTTCACCACCAAGCCGATCGGCATGGGCACCGGCCTCGGCCTGTCGATGATCTACGGTTTTGCCCGCCAGTCGGGCGGCCAGGTGCGGATCTATTCGGAGCTCGGCCAGGGCACGATGGTGTGCATTTACCTGCCGCGCTATCTCGGCACCAAGGACGACAGCGAGGACGCGGCGCTGCCGGTGCCGGCGGTCGCGCCGACCGAGACCGGCAGGACGGTGCTGGTGATCGACGACGAGCCGCTGGTGCGCATGCTGGTCGTCGATGTTCTGGAGGAGCTCGGCTACACCGCACTCGAGGCCGGCGACGGTCCCTCGGGCATGAAGGTGATCGAATCCGAGGCCCGCATCGACCTGCTGATCACCGATGTCGGCCTGCCGAACGGCATGAACGGGCGGCAGGTGGCCGAAGCGGCGCGGCAGGTGCGCGCCGGCCTGAAGGTGCTGTTCATCACCGGCTATGCCGAGAACGCCGTCCTCAATCACGGCCATCTGGAACACGGCATGCAGGTGGTGACCAAGCCCTTCGACATGGGCGACCTGACCCGGCGCATCCAGACGATCATCGCCGACGACTGAGCCCGCGCGCGGCGGAGCCGATGTTTCCCGCCGCGCGACGCCGGGTGATCGCGAGCGGACGCCCGGACGTGCAATCCGGACGCCGGGGCATGGTCACGCCCTGCCGGACGCGCCACTCATGGCGGGACGCCGGCACTGATCCGGCGTCGCGCACAGGAGTTCAGGGCGATGCTGCGGTCCGCGACGATCTCGGGAGTGATGCTGGCCATGCTGACCGTCGGGGCGGGCACGGCGCCTGCCAAGGCCGCTGAAGTGTGCGGCCTCGATCCCAATGGCGACTATTACCTGTCGGTCCGGGAAGGCCCGGGCTCGCGCTATCCGGAACTGACCCGGCTGGGTCAGCGGACCTATGTCGACATCATCGATTCCAATGACGACGGGTCCTGGTACGTCGTCGAGGCCGATGGCGAGCCGACCGGCTGGGTCTATGCCGGCTATATCTGCCAGTAGGCGTCGGTTCCCGCTCAGCAACAAGCGCCCGCCGGATCGATCGCGACAAGCCGGCCCAGCAGCGCCCGTCGAGAGCGCTGCAGGGGCATGCGGATCACACGACGCGCAGGTCGTCGTAGGACACCATCACGTGCTCGCGATAGGCCGGGCGCTCGGTGAGGGCGGCGTAATAGCGTTCGATGGCCGGATGGGACGGCCGGTCGATGGGCAGGTCGTAATAGCGGTAGAGCAGGTGGCCGAACTGCAGGTCGGCGAGGGTGAAGTCCTTGCCGGCGATGTAGCCGTGTTCGGCGATGCGCGCCTCGGCGATGTCGAAGCGGGGCTTCAGCGCCTGGACCGCCGCGGCGATGGCGGCGGCGTTGCGGTCGGCCTCCGGGACCCGGACGATCTGCCAGAACACCGGGCCGCTGAAATTCAGCCAGATGTTGAGCTTGGCCCATTCGGCCCATTTGTCGATCTGGGCGCGGGCCGAGACGTCGTCCGGCCAGAACGGCGCGGCACCGTAGCGGCTGGCGAGATAGCGCAGGATCACGGCGGATTCGAACAGCGGCTCGTCGTCGCCATCCTTCAGCACCGGCACGAGACCGTTGGGGTTCATCGCCCGGTATTCCGGCGTGTCGGTGCCGCCGTATTTGTGGCCGGCGTCGTGGCGTGTCGCCTTGAGCCCGAGTTCGGCGATGCCCCACATCACCACCTGGACATTCGACGAATTCCGGCGTCCCCATACGGTCAGCATGTCTCTTCCCCTCGCTTGCGATCCCTCGTGGCGCCAGTGATGCGGCAGGGCGTCGCGCTTGGCAACCGCGATGCCGGGGACGCCGCGCCGGTGCCACGGCGCGCGCCTGCCGCGGTCAGAAACGCTCGACGAAGGGGCGCAGCTCGATCTCCCAGCTCCAGGCCGAGCGATGCTGGTCGATCAGCGCCAGATAGGTCCCGGCGATCGCCTCGGGATCGAGCATGGTATCGGGCTGGTCGGCCGGCTCGCTGCGGCCCGGATTGCGGATGGCGCCGTCAATGACGACGTGGCCGACATGGACGTTCTGCGGATGCAGTTCGCGGGCCATGGACTGGGCGAGGCCGCGCAGGGCGAACTTGCCCATGGCGAAGGGGGCCGACCGGGCAAAGCCCTTCACGCCGGCCGAGGCGCCGGTGAAGAGGATGGTGCCGTGGCCTTGTGCGAGCATGCGCCGGGCAGAGGCCTGGGCGACGAGGAAGGCGCCATAGGCGGTGACGTCCAGCGCCCGGCGGACCTCGGCTGGGTCGAGATCGACCAGCGGGCCGCGCACCCGCGCCGACGGATTGTAGATCGCCACCGCGAGGTCGCCGTCGATGCCGTCCACCTGTTCGAACAGGCGGGAGACGGCGGCCGGATCGGCGGCGTCGCAGGCGGCGGTCGTCGCACCGGTCTCGGCTTCGAGATCGGCGAGCTTGTCGGTATCGCGGGCAGCCAGCACCAGATGATGCCCGCGGGCGGCGAGCTGGCGGGCGAGCGATGCGGAAAGGCCGTCGCCGACCCCCACGATCAGGGCGATGGACATGGGCTGGCTCCTCGGCAGCGTTGCGGCTGGCGACAAGGATAGGCGAGCGGTGCGCTGTTGCGAGGGAGCGTCTGCCGCGCCTCTTCGCGTCGCTGCCGTTGCTCCGCCTGCTCCGATGGCTTACGTACGGCGCAACTTCTCTTTCCATCTCGATACGGAGCGGCAGCGCGCAATGGCACGCCAGTTCATCTATCACATGTCCGGACTTTCGAAGGCCTACGGCAACAAGAAGGTCCTGGAGAACATCCATCTCTCCTTCTACCCCGACGCCAAGATCGGCATTCTCGGCCCGAACGGCGCCGGCAAGTCGACGCTGCTGAAGATCATGGCCGGCGAGGACAAGGATTATACGGGCGAGGCCTGGGCCGCCGAGGGCGCGACCGTCGGCTACCTGCCGCAGGAGCCGCATCTCGACGAGTCGAAGACGGTGTTCGAGAACGTCATGCTCGGCGTCGCCGACAAGCAGGCGATCCTCGACCGCTACAACGAACTGATGATGAACTACTCCGAGGAGACCGCGGAGGAGGGCGCCAAGCTCCAGGACGTCATCGACGCCCAGAATTTGTGGGACCTGGAGAACCAGGTGGAGATGGCGATGGACGCGCTGCGCTGCCCGCCGCCGGACGCCGAGATCGCCCCGCTGTCGGGCGGTGAGAAGCGCCGCGTCGCGCTGTGCCAGCTGCTCCTGTCCAAGCCCGACATCCTGCTGCTCGACGAGCCGACCAACCATCTCGACGCCGAGACGATCCTGTGGCTGGAAAAGCACCTGCGTGAGTACGAGGGCTCGGTGCTGATGATCACCCATGATCGCTACTTCCTCGACAACGTCACCGGCTGGATTCTCGAGCTCGATCGCGGCCATGGCGTGCCCTACGAGGGCAACTACTCGGTCTATCTGGAGAAGAAGCAGAAGCGCATGCAGCAGGAGGGCCGCGAGGACGACGCCCGCATGCGTGCCATCACCCGCGAGCGCGAGTGGATCCAGCAGGGCGCCAAGGCCCGCCAGACCAAGTCGAAGGCGCGTATCCGGGCCTATAACGAGCTGGTCGAGGCCGCCGAGAACCGCAAGCCGGCGGACGGCAAGATCGTCATCCCGACCGGCGAGCGCCTCGGCAACCGGGTTATCGAGGTCGAGAACCTGACCAAGAGCTACGGCGACCGGGTGCTGATCGAGAACCTCTCCTTCAAGCTGCCGGCGGGCGGCATCGTCGGCATCATCGGCCCGAACGGCGCCGGCAAGTCGACGCTGTTCAAGATGCTCACCGGCCAGGAGAAGCCCGACAGCGGCGAGATCAAGATCGGCGAGACCGTCGATCTCGGCTATGTCGATCAGAGCCGCGACGACCTGACGCCGAACAACACCGTCTGGGAGGAAATCTCCGGCGGCGTCGACATCATGAAGCTCGGCAAATACGAGATGAACAGCCGCGCCTATGTCGGCAACTTCAACTTCAAAGGCCCGAACCAGCAGCAGAAGGTCGGCACCCTGTCGGGCGGCCAGCGCAACCGCGTGCATCTCGCCAAGATGCTGAAGTCCGGCTCCAACGTCATCCTGCTCGACGAGCCGACCAACGATCTCGACACCGAGACGCTGACGGCGCTGGAGGATGCGCTGGAGGAATACGCCGGCTGCGCCGTGGTCATCAGCCATGACCGCATGTTCCTCGACCGGCTGGCGACGCACATCCTCGCCTTCGAGGGCGACAGCCATGTCGAATGGTTCGAGGGCAATTTCGAGGATTACGAGCAGGACAAGATCCGCCGCCTCGGCCCCGAGTCGGTCAATCCGAAGCGTCCGACCTACAAGCGCCTGACCCGCTGACGGGTTCGCGCCGGTCCGGTTTCCGGAAGGGAGCCGGACCGGCGTACGGGACCGGACGGTTAACAGGGTGTTAGCCGGCTATCGGTCGCGGTTGTGTCCTGCTACTTTGTCCGCGCGCAATGGGCGCGAGGGAGGGCAGCCGTGACGAACAGACGTCTATCCACGATCGCGACCCTCGCCGGAGCGGGGCTTCTGATCCTCGGCCATGCGGGTGCGCAGGCCAAGCCCGCGGAGTGCTACAGCACCGACGACGGCTATTTCGACTGCGACTTCCAGATGACCGATTCGGCCGGAAGCTTCACCATCACCGGCCCGGACGTGACCTATATCCTCGTCATCGACAGCCCGGGCTATGCCTCCGGCTTCGTCAATCTGGGCCATCGCAACGTTCCTCTGCCGGGCACCTATGTGCGCGAGCGCGGCGACCCGGCCTGCTGGTCGAGCGCCGCGACCGATACGCGCATCTGCGCCTGGTAAGGTTTTGTTCGCGCTGTCGCTTCCCTGTGAAGATTCATCATGGCATCAGCAACCAAATGGCAGGGATGGCATTTTAGGATGACGGGGGACGAGGGGTGGAATAACGGTGCATTGCGGCGCCGGTGTCCGTCCGGCCTCCATTGAAGACGAGACGAATTCGCACGGCGCCGGCCCCCGGGGGGTCGCCTGCCGTCAACAAGGGCGCGGATGTGCCGACAGACAAGCCGAACCCCACCAAGGTGTCCGCCCGATACCGTCCGACATCTCCTCACGATCCGGCCGGAACGGGGCGCGGACCCGACGGGATGACGGGCATGGATTGCAGGTCCTCCGCGCTGGCATGAACGATCTCGTCTTCGCCCATATCTTCGACGTGCTTCCCAGCCCCTACATGGTGCTGGACCGGGAGCTGCGATACGTTTCGGTGAACCGCGCCTACGAGCAGGCCGTTCTGAAGCAGCGCGACGAACTCGTCGGCCGGCCGCTGTTCGACCTGTTTCCCAATGAGGGCGAGAGCGGCCGGCGGCTGCGGGCGTCCTTCGCCGAGGTCCTGGAGACCGGCGAACCCGACACGATCGCCTTCATTCCCTACGAGATTCCACGGCCGCAATCGGAAGGCGGCGGCGTCGAGGAACGCTACTGGACCGCCACGCACACGCCGATCCTCGATGATGACGGCGCGGTCGCCTTCATCGTGCAGAACACCGTGGACGTGACCGAGATCGTGCGGCTGAAGCAGGCGAGCACCGTGCCGAGCGCCGCCGTGCCGGGCGAACTGGCGCTGCTGCGCAATGCCCGCGAGGTCGAGGAGGCCTATCAGGAGACCCGCTCCGAGAGCGAGGAGTTCCGCCGGCTGTTCCGGCAGGCGCCGGGCATGATCGCGGTGCTGCAGGGACCCGAGCACGTCGCCGTCTTCGCCAATGACAGCTATGCCCGCTTCGTCGGCCATCGCGACGTGATCGGCCTGCCGATCCGAGAGGCGCTGCCCGAAGTGGCGGGGCAGGGCTTCTTCGAGATGCTCGACGCGGTCTATGCCGAGGGCAAGTCCTTCACCGGCGAGGGCGTGCGCCTGCTCATCCACGGCGAGGGCGACGAGGGGCTGAGCGAGACCTTCATCGATTTCACCTACAATCCGATCCGCGATGCCGAAGGCCGCGTGACCGGCGTCTTCGTGCAGGGCGCCGACCGGACCGACGCGATCCGCGCCGCCGATCGCCAGCGGCTTTTGATCGACGAGCTCAATCACCGGGTGAAGAACACGCTCTCCACCGTCCAGTCGATGGCGCGCCAGAGCTTCCGCAAGCTGCCGCAGGCCCAGGAGGCGCGGGCCGCCTTCGACGCGCGCATTCTGGCGCTGAGCCACGCCCACAATGTTCTGGCGGAGCGGCGCTGGGAGGCGGCGGGGCTCCGCGTGCTGCTGCGCCAGGAGCTGTCGCCATTCCCGCGCAGCCAGGTCACCATGTCCGGGCCGGAGGTTCATCTGACGGCCCGCTCGGCGATCGCCCTGAGCATGGTGTTCCACGAGCTGGCCGCCAACGCGGCCGCCTACGGCGCGCTGTCGAGCGACGAGGGCGAGCTGGTGGTGAGCTGGCAGGTCGCCGGCGAAGGCACCGGCCGCCATCTGTCCATCGCCTGGACGGAGACGGCCGGAGCGCCGGTTTCCGCGAACCCGCTCGTCGAGGGGTTCGGCATGCGCATGCTGCACCGTGTGGTCGAAGGCGAACTATCCGGTACGCTGTCCCTTGACCTTGCCTCCGGCGGCCTCATCTGCCGTATCGAACTGGCCCTGTCCGAGGTGGAGGAATTTGCAAGCACAGCCGCATAACACTGCTCGTGACGTCGCCGGACTGAAGGTGTTCGTGGTCGAGGACGAGAGCCTCGTCGCCATGCAACTGGAAGACATGCTGTTCGACCTCGGCTGCGAGGTCGTCGGACTGGCCATGCGGCTGAAGCGCGCCCATGACATGCTGGATTCCGGCATGGCGATCGACGTGGCCATTCTCGACGTCAATATCGGGGGCGAGAAGATCTATCCGGTCGCCACGCGGCTGCGGGAAGCCGGCATCCCGATCGTCTTCGCCACTGGCTACGGCCGCGAGGGGCTGGAGACCGAATGGCAGGTTTGCCCGGTGCTGCAGAAGCCCTACAGCGCCAGCCAGATCGAGCATTCCATCCTCGCCGTCACCGACTGAGGACCGCCCGGTTCGCGTCCTGTTGGACGCTGCTGGCGGAGGTTGGGAGCCATGCGCTCCCATGTCGTGCCCGTCAGGAGCGGCTCCCTGACTCTGCGAGCTCAGTGGGGGTTTCGCCATATTCCGCAAAGGCCTGGCGCAGGATCGCGACAGACGAGGTGAGGAACAGGCCGGCCATGACCGCGGCGACCGCAAGGTCCGGCCAGGCCGAGCCCGAGCCCCACACGCCGAGGGCCGCGACCATCACCACCACATTGCCGATCGCGTCGTTGCGCGAGCACAGCCAGACCGAGCGCACATTGGCGTCGCCGTCCTTGTAGCGCATCAGGAGGCCGACCGAGGCCAGGTTGGCGGCAAGCGCCAAGAGCCCGATCAGCCCCATGATCTGGGCGCTGGGAACGCCGAGCACCAAGACCTGATAGGCCGTCGAGCCGAACACCCACAGCGCCATCAGGCTGAGCGAGACGCCCTTGAACAGGGCTGCCGAAGCGCGGATCTTCAGGCTGGCGCCGATGACCGCCAGGCTGAGGCCGTAGGTCAGCGTGTCACCGAGGAAGTCCAGCGCATCGGCCATGAGCGCCTGCGACCCGGCGATGCGGCCGGCGCCCATCTCGACGAGGAACATCGCGCCGTTGATGGCGATGACCGTCCACAGGATGCGCTTGTAGCGCGGATCGACGCCGTCGAAGACGGGCACGCCGCCCGAGCAACCGCAGGCGGCGGACGCTGCCGGTTCGGCTGCTGGCGGCTCGGTCGGGGCTGCGGGTGTGGCGGTGCTGGCGCAGCAATGGTCGGCCATCGCGGGGCTCCTTTTCATGCGTTCGGCGCGACCCTACAATCTCCAGTGACTGGAGAAGCAAGGGCGAAATCCGATGAATCTCGCAATCGGCGACCTGTCGCGCCGCACCGGCGTGAAGATCCCGACCATCCGCTATTACGAGGAGATCGGCCTGCTGCCGGCGCCGCCGCGCAGTGCCGGCAACCGGCGGCTTTATGGCGAGGCGCATCTGCGCCGCCTCGGCTTCGTACGCCATGCGCGCGAACTCG
>NZ_CAXPJM010000028.1:0-96957 GCF_964217435.1 Aurantimonas sp.
CGATCGCTCCCTCGGGCCCCGGGGTGCTCGCTCTTGCCGGGGTGTTCCTTGCTTACGGGGTCGTGGAACTTGCCGAAGGCTATGGATTTATCGCGGCGTTCATTGCCGGCGTCGTGTGCCGGCGGGCTGAGGCGCGGCATCAGTTCCACAAGCAGCTACATGCCTTCGCGAGTTCGATAGAACATGCCATCACCGCTATTCTGCTAGTGCTCCTCGGCAGCGTCATGCCGTCGCTTTGGCCTCACCTTGACTGGAGCCACACCGTAATCGGGTTTGGCCTGATTCTGGCGATCAGGCCCGCGACCGGAATGCTCGGCCTCATCGGGACTCCTCTGAGCCTGAGGGCGAAAGCCGTGGTCGCGATCTATGGCGTGCGCGGCATTGGGTCGCTCTATTACTTGGCGTATGCGTCCACGCACGTTGAGTTTGTCGATGAAGGGCCGCTCTGGGCACTTGTCGCGTTCACTATCTTCGCTTCGACAGTCTTTCATGGCCTTACAGCGACGGCGACTGTCGAGGTGCTGGATCGCGAATATGTCGACGGTGGGGGACGTCAAAGTCGAACCGGCCCCTGATGAACGCCTGCTGGCAACGCGATTGCCGCTGGAGGCAGAACTGCCCACGGACGAAGTGCATCAGACCAAGTGGCGATCTCGGGCTATTACTCCGCCCCTATCGCCCGTCTTCGAATTCCCCGTTCCTCCGAATCAGCTTTGACGACGGGAATCGGGACAAGAGCTGCGAATCGCCCGGTTGAGGCAACTAATCCGAGAAGCCCATAATCAGGCATTCGGGTTGGAACTACGAAACAGCAGTCGCCGACATCACGAGACAGCAGCGATCAGACCTAGGCGAAGCTCCAAAGTCCTCGCGGAAAACGCGAGAATCTCTCGTACTCGGGAATAAATGCGTTCTTTGGGGGGAAATCAGCAAACTATGTGTCGTGAGACAAGTGGTACGCCCAAGGGGAATCGAACCCCTGTTTGCGCCGTGAGAGGGCGCCGTCCTAACCGCTAGACGATGGGCGCTTGCTGGTGAGCGAGGATATAACCGGGCGATTTGCCCGATGCAAGGGGGGCATCGGGCAAATTCTGCGAACTATTGCGGCAGCGCGTAGCGGGCCGTGACGCTGCCGTCGGTGAGCGACACCAGGTACAGCGACACCTCGGCCCCGTTGCGCACCCGCAGGAGCGCCTGCTTGCCGTCGAGCGAGCTTTCCAGCACCTCGCTGCCGGCCGGCAGCGCGATGGTCGTCTCGATGCCCTCCAGCGGCCCCGGCCCGCCCATGGTGCGGTAGACAATGGCCGCCAGCACGGCCATAAGCCCGATCGTCATGATCCCGATCGAGACCACCAACAGCCGCACCATCTTGCGCCGGAGCCGTTCGGTCGCCGGGTCGAGCGGCTTTTCGGTGTCGTCATTGTCCTCGATGCTCATGGCGCGTCCGGTCGGTCTGGCGGCAGCATCGTCCCGAAGGATGCATCTGGTTTCGGGACGGGACACCGCATTGAGAGGGATCAAAATGCCTGTCACTCCAGCGGATCGGGCACTGTGATGGTCGACATCGCTCCTACAGGGCCGCAAGCCGCCGACACAAGCCGCTTTCTGGTCGAGGACGACCGGGCCGGCATCCGGCTCGACGCCTTCGTCGCCGCCGCCAGCGACGGCGCGCTATCGCGCAGCCGCGCCCAGGCCCTGATCGCCGACGGCCAGGTCACCGTCGACGACGTCACCGTGACCGTCGGCAAGCGCAAGCTGGCCGCCGGCGAGATCGTCGCCGTCGACATTCCGCCGCCATCCGATCCCGAGCCCCTGCCCGAGCCGATCCCGCTGACCATCGTCTTCGAGGACGAACACCTCGTCGTGATCGACAAGCCGGCCGGCCTCGTCGTCCATCCGGGTCCGGGCAACTGGACCGGCACGCTGGTCAACGCGCTGATCCACCATTGCGGCGACAGCCTCTCCGGCGTCGGCGGCGTCAAGCGGCCGGGCATCGTCCACCGCCTCGACAAGGACACCAGCGGCCTGCTGGTCGTCGCCAAGTCCGACGCGGCCCACCAGGGCCTTGCCGACCAGTTCGCCGCCCATGGCCGCGACGGCCGCCTGTCGCGCGCCTATCTGGCGCTGGTCTGGGGTGTCCCGCTGCGGCCCAGCGGCACGATCGACGCGGCGCTCGGCCGCTCCACCACCGACCGCGTCAAGCGCGCCGTGGTCGCCGCCGACCGCGCCGACGCCCGCCATGCCGTCACCCGCTTCAACCTGGTCAAGGCCTCGACGCTGGACGACGGCATTGCGTCGCTGGTCGAATGCGTGCTGGAAACCGGCCGCACCCACCAGATCCGCGTGCACATGTCGCATATCGGCCATCCGCTCGTCGGCGACGACGTCTATGGCGCCGGCTTCCGCAGCAAGTCGCGGCGGCTGGAGGACGATGCCCGCCATGTCGTCGAGCGCTTCGACCGCCAGGCCCTGCACGCCTTCCGCCTCGGCTTCGTCCACCCGGTCACCGGCGAGGATCTGGCGTTCCAGGCGGATTTGCCGGCCGATATGGTGGAACTGTGCGCCGCCTTCGGGATTTCTACTGGGTAAGACCCGTTGCCGAGGCCATTGGTGAGCGTTCGCGAACAGATCGTTCAGCGCGCTGATCCCATGATTTTGCCGTGCAATCGGCCGGGGTAATCCCCATATCTGAAAGGTGCGGGCAGGCGCAGGCGGCCCGCACACCGACCGGCTTTCGCGAAAAGCGGTCGTCTGCAACGATGGAGGGCGCACATATGGCCCAAGCCAATCTCCCGAGCATCTCCTCGGGCGAAGCCGGCCTCAGCCGGTACCTGGAAGAGATCAGGCGGTTCCCGATGCTGGAGCCGCAGGAAGAATACATGCTGGCGAAGCGTTACGCGGAACATGACGACCGCGACGCTGCGCACAGGCTCGTCACCAGCCATCTGCGGCTCGTCGCCAAGATTGCCATGGGCTATCGCGGCTACGGCCTGCCGATCGGCGAAGTCGTATCGGAAGGCAATGTCGGCCTGATGCAGGCCGTCAAGCGCTTCGATCCGGAGCGCGGCTTCCGTCTGGCCACCTATGCCATGTGGTGGATCAAGGCCTCGATCCAGGAATACATCCTGCGGTCCTGGAGCCTCGTCAAGATGGGCACCACGGCGAACCAGAAGCGGCTGTTCTTCAATCTTCGCAAGATGAAGAGTCGCATCCAGGCGCTGGACGAGGGCGATCTGCGCCCCGACCAGGTCTCTCAGATCGCCACCAATCTCGGCGTGTCCGACGAGGAAGTCGTGTCGATGAACCGCCGCCTGTCCGGCGACGCCTCGCTCAACGCGCCGCTGCGCGCCACCGAGGGCGAATCCGGCGAGTGGCAGGACTGGCTGGTCGACGACAGCGAGACGCAGGAAGACCTGCTCGCGCGCAACGACGAGCTCGACCAGCGCCGCGGCATGCTGCAGCAGGCCATGGGCGTGCTCAACGACCGCGAGCGCCGGATCTTCGAGGCACGACGCCTGGCCGAGGATCCGCTGACGCTGGAGACGCTCTCCGGCGAGTTCGAGATCAGCCGCGAGCGCGTGCGCCAGATCGAGGTGCGCGCCTTCGAGAAGGTCCAGAAGGCGGTACGCGACACCGCCGACGCGACCAACCGGGCGCTGCGGACGGTCGAGCAGCCGGCCGCCTGATCCGAGGCCACGGCCGATATGAAGAAAGGGCCGGTCCGCAATCCGCGGGCCGGCCCTTTTCGCATGATGCATGCTTAGAACGGCGCCGCCGTCCGCAACCGTCCCACTAAGGACCAGCGGCGGTCAGGCACGGCGATCCAAACCGTCAGGTCTTGGCCTTCCAGGCCTCGATCGCTTCCTTGAACACCCGGTCGCCCGGCACGCCCTTCTCGATCGACATCAGCGCCCGACGGCCCGAGGCATAGGCGATCGGAATGTCGATCCACTGCTCGTTCTGCAAGAGCGCCATGTTGTTCTGCATCGCCTGTTCGAGATTGTTCAGGGCGATGATGAAGAAGCCGTCGGAGATCTTGCCGGCCACCCCGATCAGCGGCTCGCCGCGCGCCTGCTCGGACGGCTTCAGGGCCAGCCGCTGGACGTTGGCGACACTGCCCCCGGCGAAGTTTTCCGGCGTCGTGAACAGCAGCTCGATGACATGGCTCGCCGGCAGCGTCGGGTCCGCATTGCGCCGGATGGTCATGGTCATCTTCAGGTTTTCGTCCGGGATCTCGGCTTCGGCCCGGATCGCCGGCTCGGGCGGCTGCCCTTCCGTCGGCGACTCGTTGACCACCGACCAGACGACGTCGCCGCTTTCCTGCGTGCCCGGAACCGTCTCGGTGCGCTCCTGGTAGAACACCGCGTCCTGCGCAACGCCCACCCCGTCCTCGGACGGATCGACGGCCGCGACCTCGGTCTCCCCGGCGGCCGCGTCCTCGGTCGGCGCGGCATCGGGCGTCTCAGCCGCGGTCTCGGCCGGCGTCTCCGCTGGCGCACCGACGACTTCCGGGTTCTCGCCGATCTCGCTGGCAATGGTCGGATTGCCCGACAGGTCCGGCGTCTCCACCGGCGAGGCGGCGGCGATGTTCGTGCCCTCGTCGAAGGCGTTCGGCGCGACCTCGGCCGGGCCCTCGTCGACTTCGGTGCCGTCCGGCAGCAGCCGCTGGGTGAACTGGCGCGTGGATTCCCGCGCCGGCGTCGTCGTCTCCGGCGCGGTCTCGCCCTCGGCCTCCGGTGTCTCGGCTGCTGGATCGACCGCGGCCACGTCGGTTCCGGCCTCGTCCGCCGGGGTCGGGGCGGGCGTGCCGTCGGCGTTGTTCGTGGCGATGGTATCCAGGCCGGCCGGATCGACCAGCATCGCCTGGATTTCCTCGCGATACATCCAGCCGGCCGTTCCCAGCCCGCCGAGGATCAGCACGGCGGCAACGGCCGTGATCGCACCGCGATTGCCGGCGCCGCCGGACTTGCGACGCTGGCGCGCAGAGTAGCGCGGCGCGGTCAGGTCGGCGGCGGGGATCAGGTCGTCGTCGGAGCGGATGCCGGCCGGCAGCCGGTCCTCGTCGTCATGGGCATCGTCCGTCCCGGCAACGGCGGGACCGGAGCGACCGCTCTCCTGCGACGGCACGATGAACGGTGCCCCCACGGCGGCGGGACGGGCCCCGCCCTCGGGCTCTTCCGCCGAGACCGGGAAGAAGGGCGGCGGATCGCTGCGCCCGGCATCCTTGGCAGGTCCCGGCCTGGCCGGCGAAGCCGCGCCTGTGCCGGCGCCGGCGCCCTGCGGCTTGGTCGGGGACGACGTCGGGGTGGCGGGCGTCTCCCGCTCCCAGGCCGAATGCGTGTTGGCCCCGCCGGCGGCAGCTGCAGCGTTACCCGCGTCCGGGCGTCCAGCGTCGAAGGAGGGTTCGATACGGCTGTCCGACTGCGGCGCGCGCGGGCGCTCGGCCGGCGGCGTCTGCGGCCGCGGCGGCTCGGACGACCGCAAATCGGACCGCGGTGACATGTCCTCGGAAGGTGCTGCCGGCGTATCGGCAGGCGCAAACGCCGGCGGCGCTGCGATCGGTGCCACAGCCGCGGGCTCGCCGCCGCCGCCATCCTGGTCGAGATAATGCTGCTCGGTGCGCGCGATCGCGTCCTCGAGCGCCGACTGGCGTGCGGCGACGACCTCCTCGGCAAGAGGAGGATTGGCCGCCTGGATCTGCCGCTGGATCGCCGCGCGGGCTTTCTCGTAGACCTTCGCTCGCATCTGCGGCGTTGCGCGTGGCAGGCCATCGATGGTCTTGCGAAGTACGCCGCTCAAATCCGCCATGGATCGCAGTCACTCACTCGTCTTGATTTCTGGTGCGCCGGCGCCGGGACTCTAGTCCTGAAACGGATCGCGAACAAGTATTGTGTCGTCGCGCTCCGGCGAGGTCGACAGAAGCGTGACAGGCGCTTCCACCAGTTCCTCGATGTGCCGGACATACTTGATCGCCTGGGCAGGAAGATCGGTCCAGCGGCGTGCGCCGGCCGTGGTGTCGCGCCAGCCTTCCAAGGTCTCGAAGATCGGCTCGATGCGCTGTTGCTCGGCAAGACTTGCCGGCAGATAGTCTATCGTCTTGCCGTCGAGCTTGTAGGCGACCACGATCTTGATCTCGTCGAGGCCGTCCAGAACGTCGAGCTTGGTCAAAGCGAGGCCGTGGATGCCGTTCAGCGCCACAGCCTGGCGCACCAGCACCGCGTCGAACCAGCCGCAGCGGCGCTTGCGCCCGGTCACGGTGCCGAATTCGCGGCCCTTTTCGCCCAGGAACTGGCCGATCTCGTTGTCCTGCTCGCTCGGGAACGGCCCCTCGCCGACCCGCGTCGTGTAGGCCTTGGTGATGCCCAGCACGAAGCCGAGGCTCGACGGGCCGAGGCCGGAGCCGGCCGCGGCCTGCCCGGCCACCGTGTTGGACGAGGTCACGAAGGGATAGGTGCCGTGGTCGATGTCGAGCAGCGTGCCCTGCGCGCCCTCGAACAGGATCCGGTCGCCGGCCTTGCGCCGCTGGTCGAGCAGCCGCCAGACCCGGTCGATATAGGGGGTGATCTCGTCGGCCACCGAGGTCAGCTCGTCGAGGATCGCCGCCGGGTCGATCTCGCTCTGGCCGAGGCCGCGCCGCAGCGCGTTGTGATGCGCCAGCAGCCGCTCGATGCGACCCGGCAGGCTTTCGGGGTTGGCGAGGTCCATCACCCGGATGGCGCGGCGGCCGACCTTGTCCTCGTAGGCCGGGCCGATGCCGCGGCCCGTCGTGCCGATCTTGGTGCCGGCGGCGCTGGCGTTTTCGCGGGTGGCGTCGAGTTCGCGGTGCAGCGACAGGATCAGCGCCGCGTTGTCGGCGATCCGCAGCGTCTGCGGGCTGACCGAGACGCCTTGCTCCTGCAGGCGGTTCTTCTCGGCCACGAAGGCATGCGGATCGAAGACCACGCCATTGCCGATGACCGACAGCTTGCCCTGGCGCACGACGCCCGAGGGCAGCAGCGACAGCTTGTAGGAGACGCCGTCGACGACCAGCGTATGGCCGGCATTGTGCCCGCCCTGGAAGCGCACGACCACGTCGGCCCGCTCCGACAGCCAGTCGACGATCTTGCCTTTACCCTCGTCTCCCCACTGGGAACCGACGACGACGACATTGGCCATGATATGTCCTTCTCGCGAATGTTCGCCCCGCACCCTGCTGCCGAAGGCGCGCGGACTATAGTCAAGCGCCCGGCGCGAAGCGAGGCGGTCCTGCGGCGGACTTCCGACAATTTGGCCCGACATGCAAGCTGCGCGGCGGCGCGAAATGCCGGCCGCGCCACTCGTCAGCGAACCTTATTTTATCCGCCCCTCTAGGCGCATCGTCCTGGCGCGCGTAAACGCGAAGCATGACGTCCTATTTCCGCAACGCCTATCTCGTCCTTGGCACCGTCGCCCTGTTCTGGGCCGGCAACGCCATCGCCGGCAAGCTGGCCGTCGGCCACGTCTCGCCGATGCTCCTGACCCTGATCCGCTGGACGCTGGCCTGCCTGTTCGTCGCGCCCTTCGCCTGGGGCGACGTGCGCCGCGAATGGCCGGAGATCCGGCGCAACCTGCCCTTCCTCTTCGCCCTCGGCGCCATCGGCTTCACCTGCTTCAACGCCATCTTCTATCTGGCGGTGAACTATACCAGCGCCATCAACGTCACCATCGAGCAGTCGGCCATGCCGCTGATCGTCTTCGTGGCGAACTTCCTTCTGTTCCGCACCGGCGTGACGCTGTTCCAGATCATCGGCTTCAGCCTGACCATCGTCGGCGTCGCCCTGACCGCTTCTCACGGCGAATTGTCCGCGCTGCTCGCCCTCGACCTCAACCGCGGCGACGCGCTGATGATGCTCGCGGTGCTGATCTATGGCGGCTACACGGTGGCGCTGCGCTTCAAGCCGAAGCTGCACTGGCGCTCGACGATCTTCGTTCTCGCGCTATCCGCCCTCGTCGTCTCGGTGCCGCTGGCCGGCATCGAATGGGCCATGGGCCATACCCAACTCCCCGACACCTCCGGCATGACCGCGGCGCTCTATACCGCCATCTTCCCGTCGCTGCTGGCGCAGGTGCTCTATATCCGCGGCATCGAGCTGATCGGCCCCAACCGGGCCAATCTCTTCGTCAATCTCGTCCCGATCTTCGGCGCCATCCTGGCGGTCCTGATCATCGGCGAGGAGCTGCACGCCTATCACGTCGCCGCCCTCACCTTCGTCCTCGGCGGCATCATGCTCGCCGAGCGGGGCGCCGCCCGCGCCCGCAAGGCGAGCGAGGCTTAAAGCGACGCCCCGCAAGAAACGGGGCGCCGCGATCCTGCTCTCAGGCCTTTAGACGGTCGCTTCGGCAACGTCGAAGCGCAGCGGCTTGGCGCTGATGATCTCCTTGTGGGAGAGCACCGTCTTCAGAAGGTCCTCCGGCATCGGCGAATCCAGATACAGCAGCGCGATCGCATCGCCGCCCGGACGGTTCCGGCCGAGCTGGAAGTTGGCGATGTTGACCCCGGCGGCGCCGAAGGTCGTGCCCAGAAGGCCGATGATGCCCGGCGCGTCGTTGTTGGTCGTATAGACCATGTGCTGGCCGACCTCGGCGTCGAGATTGATGCCCTTGATCTGGATGAAGCGCGGCTTGCCGTCCGAGAACACCGTGCCGGCCACCGAACGGGTCATCGTCTCCGTCGTCACGGTCAGCTTGATGTAGGTCTCGAACACGCCCGACTGGTCGCGGCGCGATTCCGTCACGTGGATGCCGCGCTCCTTCACCATGATCGGCGCCGAGACCATGTTGACGTCCGACACCTGGCTCTTGATCAGGCCCGACAGCGCCGCGCTGGTCAGCGCATTGGTGTTCATGCCGGCCACCGTGCCGTCATAGAGGATCTCGACCGAGGTGATCGGCTCCTCGGTGACCTGCCCGGCAAAGCCGCCGAGGATCTCGGCGAGCTTGACGAAGGGCGTCAGGATCGGCGCTTCCTCGGCGGTGATCGACGGCATGTTGATGGCGTTGGAGACGGCGCCACGGACGAGATAGTCCGACATCTGCTCGGCGACCTGCACCGCGACATTCTCCTGGGCTTCCGAGGTCGAGGCGCCCAGATGCGGGGTGCAGACGACGTTCTCCAAGCCGAACAGCACCGAATCCGTCGCCGGCTCGGTCTCGAACACGTCGACGCCGGCACCGGCCACCTTGCCCGACTTGATCCCCTCGGCCAGATCGGCCTCGACGACGAGACCGCCACGGGCGCAATTGATGATGCGCACGCCGTCCTTCATCTTGGCGATCGCCGCCGCGTTGATGATGCCCTTGGTCTTGTCGGTCATCGGCGTGTGCAGGCTGATGAAGTCGGCGCGCTTGAACAGCTCGTCGAGCTCGACCTTCTCGATGCCGAGCTGCGCGGCGCGCTCATGCGACAGGAACGGGTCGAAGGCGACGACGCGCATCTTCAGGCCGACGCCGCGGGTCGCCACGATCGAGCCGATATTGCCGCAGCCGATCACGCCCAGCGTCTTGCCGGTGATCTCGACGCCCATGAAGCGGTTCTTCTCCCACTTGCCGGCTTGGGTCGAGGCGTCGGCGGCGGGAAGCTGGCGGGCGACCGCGAACATCATCGCGATCGCGTGCTCGGCGGTGGTGATGGAATTGCCGAAGGGCGTGTTCATAACGATGATGCCCTTCCGGCTGGCCGCCGGGATGTCGACATTGTCGACGCCGATGCCGGCGCGGCCGATGACCTTCAGATTGGTCGCCGCCTGGATCAGCTTCTCGGTCGCCTTGGTGGCCGAGCGGATTGCGAGGCCGTCATACTGGCCGATGATCTCGAGCAGCTTGTCCTTGTCCTTGCCGAGATCCGGCATGTAGTCGACCTCAACGCCGCGGTCGGTGAAGACCTGGACGGCGGTCTTGGAGAGCTTGTCGGAAACGAGAACGCGAGGTGCCATGGGAATGGTCCTTTGAATGATGAGCGACGCGGTGGTCCGGCGTCGCGAAAACGATGAATGCTGTGAACTGGAACGAGGCGGCCGCCCCTCACCGGATGCGGATGACGGCGGTCCGAAGGATCGGGGGAGCGTTGCGAGAGCGCCTGAACGAGGCCTGCCGCGCGACGCTCCTTCCCGGATCGTCCGCCCTTCGAGCCCGGAGCGGACATCCCTCCCCTTTCAGGGAAGGGAATGATCCGCGACCGGATCAGGCTGCCTTGGCGAGCTCGGCCTTCTGGGTCTCGAAGGCCCATTCGATCCACGGCATCAGCGCCAGGACGTCTGAGGTCTCGACCGTCGCGCCACACCAGATCCGCAGGCCCGCCGGCGCATCGCGATAGGCGCCGATGTCGAGGGCAACGCCCTCCTTCTCCAGGAGCGACACGACCGCCTTGGAAAAGGCGTTCTGCGCGTCGTCGGAGAGATTGGCCACGGCCGGATCGGCGAAGGTCAGGCAGACCGACGTGTTGGACCGGGTCGCCTTGTCGGCGGCCAGGAACGCCAGGAAGGGATGCGTGTCGACGAAGCTCTCGATCACCGCCAGATTGGCGTCGGCCCGTGCCTTCAGGGCCGACAGGCCGCCGATCGACTTCGCCCAGCCGAGCGCGTCGAGATAGTCCTCGACGCACAGCATCGACGGCGTATTGATGGTCTCGCCCTTGAAGATGCCCTCGATCAGCTTGCCGCCCTTGGTCATGCGGAAGATCTTCGGCAGCGGCCAGGCCGGCTTGTAGCTTTCCAGCCGTTCGACGGCGCGGGGCGACAGGATCAGGACGCCGTGCGCCGCTTCACCGCCGAGCACCTTCTGCCAGGAGAAGGTCACCACATCGAGCTTGTCGTAGGGCAGGTCCTGGGCGAAGGCCGCCGAGGTGGCGTCGCAGATCGTCAGGCCTTCGCGGGTCGCCGGGATCGCGTCGCCGTTGGGCACGCGCACGCCGGAGGTCGTGCCGTTCCAGGTGAAGACCACGTCGCGGGCAAAATCGACCTGTGCGAAGTCTACGATCTCGCCATAGGGCGCCTCGAAGACGCGGGCATCGTCGAGCTTCAGCTGCTTGACCGTGTCGGTCACCCAGCCGGCGCCGAAGGATTCCCAGGCCAGCATGTCGACGCCGCGGGCGCCGAGCAGCGACCACATCGCCATCTCGACCGCGCCGGTGTCCGACGCCGGCACGATGCCGATGCGGTAGTCGTCCGGCACGCCGAGAACCTCACGGGTCTCGTCGATCGCCTGCTGAAGCTTGGATTTTCCGACCTTGGCGCGATGCGAGCGACCGAGCGCGGCATCGTTGAGCGCGTCGAGCGACCAGCCGGGTCGTTTCGCGCAGGGGCCGGAGGAAAAACGGGGATTGGCCGGACGCAGGTCCGGCTTCGCGGTATGTGCCATCAAAGCTATCCTCACAGATAGAAGCGCCTCGTTGGGGAGGCGTGTCCCGCGAATGGCGCTACTCCTGCGGCCGGCACCCGTCAAGCACATTCGGGCCGCGCGACGGCCCGTCACCCGTCACGTCCCTCCCCCGAACGCAAGAACGGCAGGCCCCGCAAGGCGCCCGCCGTTCTTCCATGAACTTGCTGTGACTTCTCGCCTACCAGAGCGAATAGCGGATCGCGGCCTGGACCGAATGGCGCTGGAAGCCGTCATCCTCGGCGCTGAGGCCGAGCTGGCCGTTGGCCGCGACGTCGCCCGAATAGCTGTAGGCGTCGCCGCCATCGACATCGAGGAAGCGGTAGCCGAGATCGACCTTCAGGTTCCGCGAGATGTCGTAGGAGACACCGGCCATCAGCGAGTAGGCGAAACGCCAGCTGGTGGCGCCGTCGTAGCTCGCCTCGCTGTTGTAGAAGCTGTTCGCGCAGGCCGTGCCGTTGAGCGTGCAGCCATGCGAGACGTTGACGTCGTCATACTTGACCTTCACCGCACCGGCGCCGGCGCCGACATACGGCGTGAAGCCGACGAAGGTGCCGAGATCGGCATAGGCGTTGGCCATCAGTTCCAGGCCGGTCGCGCTGGCGCTGGTCGTGGAGTCGCAGGACGCCTGGCTGGCCGTGCCGCCGGTCGCCGTCACGTAGTCGAAGCAGGAGCCGATCCGGTCGCCGCCGTCGATATCGGCCGACCAGTAGCGCGCGGTCAGGTCGCCGCGGAAATAATCGGTGAACTGGTAGCCGAAGCCGACGCCGAAGGACGCCGCGCCGTCCATCTCGAAGCCGTCATGGCCGGCGCCGAAGGAATCGTACTGGCCGGGCGCATAGGTCGGTCCGTTGCCGTAGCGCGCGAAGTCCGGCCGGTATTCGCGGCCGTTGACGTCGACGTCGGACTGGAAATCGTAGGAGACATCGCCGCGCAGATACCAGCCGCTGCCGATCTCGACGGGCTGCACTTCCGGCACGTCCTGGTAGATCGGGGTCTCGTAGATGGGCGGAAGGTCGGCGGCGCTCGCCACCGGCATGGTGAAGCCGATCAGCGCGGCACTGGCCATCAGTTTGGTTGCAAGGTTCATGGAGCCGCTTCCCGTTGCAGTCTTCGCTTCACGAGAAGTGCGGCACCGCACCCCTCGTCTCACCCGATCCTGCCGCAGAAAGATTAACGCGCGATTAACCCTGTTTCTTAACCCTAAACCTTTACGAAGGTTACGATCGCCCGGCGATGACGACCGCGAACGCCGCACGAAAAAGGCCGCTGCCCGAAGGCAGCGGCCCGTCTCATGCGCAGCCTTTGCGGGCCGGCTTACTTGTAGATCGGCTCTTCGTAGATCGGCGCCGGCTCTTCATAGAGCGGGGTCGAGGCGTAGATCGGCTCGACGGCCTTGCCCTTGCCCTTGCCGAAGCCGCCGCCGCCGCCGCCGAACTCGTAGCGCAGGCCAGCGCGCACGGCGTGGATGTTGAAGCCGTTGTCGCTGCCCTGGACGCCGGAAGCGCCGAAGCTGCGGTCGAGCTCGTCGTAACCGAAGGCGTCACCGCCCGAGATCCGGGTGTAGCGGTAACCGGCGTCGAACTTCAGCTTGTGGGTGATGTCGATGCTGGCACCGGCGCTGAGCGACGAGGCGAAGCGCCAGCTCGACTTGCCGGCATGCACGCCGACATAGTTGGTCGCCGGGCAGTTCGGGTTGGAGCCGCAGACGATCTCGTTGGTCTGGTCGTCGTATTTCACATGGGCAAAGCCGAGGCCGGCGCCGACATAGGGCGTGATGCGGCCATAGGTGCCGAGATCGACATAGGCATTGGCCAGAGCCGTCCAGATCGAGACCTTCGAGCTGTCGTCGTAATAGCAGCCCGCATTGGCGAGGATGTTGTAGCTCTGCTGCACCTGCGTGTTGCAGTTGCTGCGGCCGTCGACATCGGTCCGGAAGTAATCGACGGTCGCGTCGACGCGCAGATGATCGGTGAAGCGGTAACCGACACCGACGCCGAAGGAGGCGGCGCCCTTCGTCTCGATCGAATCGTAGTGGAAGACGTCGTCGACGAACTGGACGCCCGGATCGATGTTCCAGCCGTTGTAATAGCCGTCGGTCTTGGACTTGAAGACGTAGCCGACGTCACCGCGCAGGTACCACCCGCCCGTGGCGACTTCTTCCACGATCACCGGAGCCGGCGGCGGGAAGTAGGGCTGCTCTTCGATGATGTCGGCGGCCTTGGCGAAGCTGCTGAAGGATGAGACCGCGCCGATCAATGCCACGGTCGTCAAAAGGCGAGATTTCATTGCTCTCATCTCCGATTCGATCCGGCGGCCGGGATTGGCAGACGCCGTTACCTTAACGAAGACGGTAAATCGGAATGGTTAATACGAAGTTTAACGAAGATCGGGCCTTCAGAACTTGGTGACCTTACCTTACGCTGCGGTCTGCTGGAGCGCGCCGAGGATATCGTCGACGACCGAGTTGACCAGCCCGCGATCGTCGCCCTCGGCCATCACCCGGATCAGCGGTTCCGTACCGGAAGCGCGGATGACCAGGCGCCCGCCCTCGCCGAGGCGATCGCGCCCGGCGTTGATGGCGTCCTGCACGCGCTGGCGCTCCAGCGGCGCGCCGCCCGAATAGCGGAAGTTCTTGAGGATCTGCGGCACCGGCTCGAAGCGGCGGCAGACCTCCGACACGGTGCCGCCCTTGCGCTGGACCACCGCCAGCACCTGCAGCGCCGCCACGAGGCCATCCCCCGTCGTCCCGAAATCCGACAGGACGATATGGCCGGACTGCTCGCCGCCGACATTGTAGCCGTGCTCGCGCATGTGCTCGACGACATAGCGGTCGCCGACCGCCGTGCGGGCCAGTTGCAGATCGTGATCGGACAGGAAGCGCTCGAGGCCGAGATTGGACATCACCGTCGCGACGATGCCGCCGGCGGCCAGTCGACCGTCCTCGGCCCAGCTTTCGGCGATCACCGCCATCAGCTGGTCGCCATCGACCACCTCGCCGCGCTCGTCGACGATCAGCACACGGTCGGCATCGCCGTCCAGCGCGATGCCGATATCGGCGCGCACTTCCTTGACCTTCTCGATCAGGGCCGCAGGCGCCGTCGAGCCGCAATTGCGGTTGATGTTGGTGCCGTCCGGATCGACGCCCAGCTTGACGATCTCGGCACCGAGCTCCCACAGAACGTCCGGTGCCACCCGGTAGGCCGCGCCATTGGCGCAGTCGATGGCGACGCGCACGCCCTCCAGCGACAGCTCGCGCGGCAGCGTCCGCTTGGCCGCCTCGATGTAGCGGTCGTGGACGCCGTCAATGCGCTTGGCCCGGCCGAGGCCGTCGCCCGTCGCCAGCCGCGGCGTCAGATCCTCGTCCAGCAGCGCCTCGATGCGCAGCTCCAGCTCGTCGGAGAGCTTGTAGCCGTCGGGCCCGAACAGCTTGATGCCATTGTCTTCGAACGGATTGTGCGAGGCCGAGATCATCACGCCGATATCGGCGCGCAGCGACCGGGTCAGCATGGCCACCGCCGGGGTCGGCATGGGCCCGAGCAGGAACACGTCGACGCCGGCCGCCGTGAAGCCGGCCACCATGGCGTTCTCGATCATGTAGCTGGACCGCCGCGTATCCTTGCCGATCACGACCCGGTGCCGGTAGGAGCCGCGCTGGAAGACCAGGCCCGCCGCCATGCCGACCCGCATCGCCACCTCGGCCGTCATCGGGTGCCGGTTGGCCGTGCCGCGAATGCCGTCCGTGCCGAAATAGCGTCTGCTCATCACCTGACCCCGTCTGTTCCTGTTCTGCCGGACCGTCCGTCCGGTGGCGGCTGCCGCGCGCGCCATCGCCCGGCCCGGTCGGCGCCATCGGCGGTCTCGCGGACCGGGAGAGGCGCGCGGCGCCGTTCCCTGTCGTCATACTCTCGCATCAATGGATTGCGGAGACGTTGCCTGCAACCCCGCCGAGATGCACCGCCGCTGATGTCGACCCCGCAAACGAAAAGGGAGCGGCTGTACAGCCGCTCCCTTCGATTGTCTTGCGATCGCGCCGGAGCGGACCCGAGTGATCAGGTCGGCTGCGGCTCCAGGCTGTCGCCCGCCTCGCCTGCGCGGGAGTCCGGCCCGCGGCTCGAACCGGCCTTGGGCACGGCGGACCCGCGCGACGGCGGCGTGTCGTCGCCCATGTCGCGGGCCAGCGGCTTGCCGGCCAGGAGGTCGCGGACCTCGTCGCCCGAGAGCGTCTCGTATTCCAGCAGCCCCTTCGCCAGGATGTGCAGCTGGTCGATATGGGTGTTGAGGATGTTGCGCGCCTTGTTCTCGGCCGTCTCGATGATGCCGCGCACCTCGGAATCGATCAGCCGCGCCGTGTCCTCGGACATGTGCTGCTGGTGCGCCACCGAATGGCCGAGGAACACCTCGTCCTGGTTGTCCTTGTAGCGCAGCCGGCCGAGCTTGTCGCTCATGCCGTATTCCATGACCATCGCCCGCGCCATGTTGGTCGCCTGCTGGATGTCGTTGGACGCGCCGGTGGTGACGTTGTCGAGCCCGTAGATGATCTCCTCGGCGGCACGGCCACCGAAGATCATGGCGAGGCGCGCCTCCATCTCGTTCTTGCGCATGCCGTAGCGATCGCGCTCCGGCAGGTTCATGGTCACGCCCAGCGCACGACCGCGCGGGATGATCGTCACCTTGTGCAGCGGATCGTTGAACGGCTCGATGATGCCGACGAGGGCGTGGCCGGCCTCGTGATAGGCGGTCAGCGTCTTCTCTTCCTCGGTCATGGCCATCGACCGGCGCTCGGCGCCCATCATGACCTTGTCCTTGGCATCCTCGAATTCGAGCATGGTGACGAGACGCTTGGAGCGCCGCGCGGCCATCAGCGCCGCCTCGTTGACGAGGTTGGCGAGATCGGCGCCCGAGAAGCCGGGCGTGCCACGGGCGATCGTCCGCAGATTGACGTTCGGCGCCAGCGGCACGTTGCGCACATGCACCTTCAGGATCTTCTCGCGGCCGCCGACATCCGGGTTCGGCACCATCACCTGCCGGTCGAAGCGGCCCGGGCGCAGCAGCGCCGGGTCGAGCACGTCCGGACGGTTGGTCGCGGCGATCAGGATCACGCCTTCGTTCGATTCGAAGCCGTCCATCTCGACCAGAAGCTGGTTCAGCGTCTGCTCGCGCTCGTCATTGCCGCCGCCGAGGCCCGCGCCGCGATGGCGGCCGACCGCGTCGATCTCGTCGATGAAGATGATGCAGGGGCTGTTCTTCTTGGCCTGCTCGAACATGTCGCGCACGCGGCTGGCGCCGACGCCGACGAACATCTCGACGAAGTCCGAACCGGAGATGGTGAAGAACGGCACGTTGGCTTCACCGGCCACCGAGCGGGCGAGCAGCGTCTTGCCGGTTCCCGGAGGGCCGACGAGCAGCACGCCGCGCGGGATCTTGCCGCCGAGGCGCTGGAACTTCTGCGGCTCGCGCAGGAACTCGACGACCTCTTCCAGATCCTGCTTGGCCTCGTCGACGCCGGCGACGTCGGCGAAGGTGACGCGGCCATGGGCCTCGGTCAGGAGCTTGGCCTTGGACTTGCCGAAGCCCATCGCCTTGCCGCCGGCACCGCCCTGCATCTGGCGCATCAGGAAGATCCAGACCGCGAGGATCAGGAGGATCGGGCCGAAGGACAGCAGCATCGACCAGATCGGGTTGCTGTTGTCACCCGGAGGGCTGGCATTGATCTGGACGTTCTGGGCCTCGAGCCGCTCGACCAGCTGCGCGTCTTCCGGCGCATAGGTCTGGAAGGGCGGCGAGGAATCCGAATATTTGCCGCTGATGCGCTGGCCCTGGATCGTCACGGCCTCGACACGGCCGGATTTCACGTCGGACAGGAACTGCGAATACGGGATGTCGCGGGCGCCGGCGGTTTGCGAACCGTTCGAAAACAGCTGGAAAAGCGCGATCAGCAAGAGAGCGATGATCGCCCACAGCGCGAAGTTTCGAAAGTTCTGGTTCATCGATCTTCCTGGAATGGACGCCCGAAGTCACGAGGACGATTGGCTCGAAGATAGGTGCTGCCCCCCTTCTTGCCAACAAGGTCAGGCGGTTTTGCGGCAATTTGCACCGGTTGGCGGCGCAGGGTGGTTACCGCGGCTTTGCATGTCGCCCGGTCCAGCCACCCGTTGGCGGCGGCAGATCGCGGGTCAGGCTCCAGCCGACGAGCGACCGGATCGCCAGCAGCAGCGTTCCCGCGGCGACCTTGCCGCCGAGCTGTGCGGGGATGGCGACAAGGCTATCGCCGGCGACAAGCACGGGCAAGGTCTTCTCGACCGGATTGCCGCGGCCGAGATCCCCGAAGGCGACGAGCCGCGCCCCGGAATGCAGGGGCCCGGCCCCGGCATCGACCACGAAGCGGCCGTCGAAGACCCGTTCTCCCCCCGTCGCCGGCAGCGCCGCGATGCCGGCCCGGCCGTATTCGCGCATCAGGATGATCGTCGCGCCGGGCACCGCCCGCACACCCGCCAGCGTACGGGCCGCCTCCGATTCGCCGCGCAGCGCATCCAGAAGCCGGATCGTCGCCGCACCTTCCGGGCCATGCCCCCTGCCCCCGACTGCCGCGATGGCGCGTTGCAGGAGGACGAACGCCGCGTCGTCGCCGAGGCGTCGCAGCGCATCCCTTGCGATTCTTAGCGTGCCGTCGTCCGGGAGCATGAGCTCACCCGCCGCCTGCATTGCGGCGATGGCCTCGCCGAGCCCGGCTTCCAGCGCATCGCGCTCCGATCGATACCCCGCGATTCGCGCCCGCAGCGCGTCCCGGTCCAGAACGCCCGCCGCGATCTGCCGGCGAAGCTGCACCCGGCGCGAGGCCGGATCGTCATTGGTCGGATCTTCAACGGCCGGCAGGCCATGCGCCGCCACGCTTGCCTTCAGCCGGTCGCCGGCAATGTCGAGAAACGGCCGCGCCAGCACGAGATCCGGCGCCAGCGACCGCACCGGCCGCATGCCGGCCAGGCCGACGACCCCGGCGCCGCGTTCGCGCGCCATCATGTGGGTCTCGCACTGGTCGTCCGCGTGATGGGCGGTCAGGATCACTGTCGCGCCGAAGCGCCGGGCCGCATTGGCGAGCAGCGCGTAGCGGGCGTCGCGGGCCGCCGCGGCAATGTTGCCGGTCCGGGCCGGCGCGGCCCAGCGCAGCGTTTCTTGGCCGAGGCCGAAGCGCGCCGCAACGCTCGCGACGTAGCGCGCCTCCGCCGCCGAGGCGTCGCGCAGGCCGTGGTCGACGGTGACGATGTGAAATCGGGTTTGCGGCAGCGCCGCGGTGCCCTGCAGGGCGATGGCCGCGAGAATCAGCGCCAGCGAATCGGGGCCGCCGGACACGGCAAGGATCGCGCGGTCGCGGGAGCCTGTCAGGGCGGCCGCCTGGTACAGCGAATGGGTCAGGAGCTCGGCAAGGGCGAGCCGGTCGAGCGGCGCGGCGTCCGGCCGGGCGCGGGGAATGCCCAGGCGCAGGCCGCGGCGGTCCGCGGCAGGCGTCAGCAGTTGGCCGACTTTTCCTCGCTCGCCAGCTTCTTGCGCACGTTGCTGCTCATCTGCGGATAGCGTTTGGCCACTTCCTTGTAGGTGATGCACGCGGTTTCCCGATTGTCGAGCTTGGCCAGCGACATGCCCAGCTTCAGCATCATCTCCGGCGCCTTGCTGTTCTCCGGTGCGCTCTTCTGCGCCTCGAGGAACACCTCGGCCGCGTCGGCGAATTTCTGCTGCTGGTACAGGCTCTCGCCCAGCCAGTAGCGCGCATCCGGCGCATCCTCGGCGGTCGGATAGGTCTGGGCATACTGGCGGAAGGCCTGCTCGGCGAGCTGGTAGTCGCCGGCCAGGAGGTAGTTGTAGGCCAGGTCGTAGGTCTCGCCCTGCCCGCCCGGCGTGATCGCCGCGACGGTGCTGGAGCCGCCCGACGACGCGCTGTCGCCAAGGCCGGGCACGCCGGTCTGCAGATTGGTCGTGTCGAGCGCGCCGGTGGCAAGCTCGCCGTCCTCCAGGAGACGACCGATGTCGTCTCCCGTGGCGGCCTGCTGGCTGTCGCCGGGCTGCTCAGGCATGGCCGAGCCGGCGTCGCCGCGCTGCTCGTTGACCGAGGTGCCCGCGGCACCCGCTCCGCCGCCCTCGAGCTGCTGGAAGCGGAACTCGTTGTCCTCGAGCTGCTTGCGCATGTCTTCCTGGGTGCGCAGCAGCTGGAAGCTCAGTTCCTCGACCCGGCCATTCAGCCGGCGGACCTCTTCCTCGAGCTGGTTGATGCGCACGCTGACGTCGCCGGCCTGCGCCATGCGCACGGGGGCGGTCCGCGTCTCGGCCGGCGCCTGGCGTGCAGCGCCGGATGCGGACTCGCCGAAGAGCCCGGGCAATTCGAAGGCCGACGCCCCGCCGGTCGCGGTACCCATCAGGGCCAGCGCCGATACGGCAAGGATCGTTTGTCGAAACATCATGAACACAGTTCCTCGACGGCTGGAAACGGCAATGGCCGCCGCGGCGCGAACGCAATGGTTCGTGCAGCGACGGCGCGGTTTCCTAGCATGGAACGAGGCAGTTCGGCCAAAGTTGGGCAGCGCCCCGCTTTCGCCGTGGACGTCGCCGGCCGCGAAGCGAACCGGCGACGATCCGTCAGGCCGATCAGCTGCCGGCGCCGCTCAGAACGGTAACGGCGCGGCGGTTCTGCGACCAGCAGGAAATGTCGTCGCACACCGCGACCGGACGTTCCTTGCCGTAGGAGATGGTGCGCATCCGGTTGGCCGGAACGCCCTGCTGCACGAGGTAGTCGCGGGTCGCGGCGGCGCGGCGTGCGCCCAGCGCCAGGTTGTATTCGCGGGTGCCGCGCTCGTCGGCATGGCCCTCGATCACGATCGAGTACTGCGAATACTGGTTCAGCCAGCGCGCCTGCTGGGTCAGCGTCTGCTGGGCATCGGCCCGCAGCGAGGTCGAATCGGTGTCGAAGAACACCCGGTCACCGACATTGACGGTGAAGTCCTGGGTCGAGCCCGGCGTCGCGCTGCCATAGGCGCCATTCGCGCCATTGGCCCCGTTCAGACCGAGACCTGCCGCGTTGTCCGGCAGGGCGTCCTTCTTGCTGGCGCAGCCAGCGACCGCCAGGCTGGCGACGACGGCGAATGCGATGCGGCTCTTCACCCCGAAAATGCTCCGGCGCATGGCCAGCTCCTTTGAAAACGATGCAATTGGGTTACGCGACGTTTACCCTGACGCCACTTAACGACACGTAAAAACGGCGGCGCTTCGGCGCGCCCGACGCGGCTCATCCCGTTGAATTATCGCCGGAATGAGGCCGCGGCCGGGCGTCCGCCCGGTTTCCGCCATGTTGCGGCATTTCCGCAACATTCACGCCATAATCGGGCCCCGGGCTTGCCCGGGGCTGGCCTCGCGGCGGCCCTATTCGAGGGAGGGCGACCAAGCCGGGTCCGAGGCGTAGCTCGGGGTCGGGATCTTCTGCTCGTTGTAGCCGGTCAGATCGATCGAATAGAGCTGCGGCCCGCCGCCGCCCCGCTGGTCGCGGAAGAACATCAGGACACGGCCGTTCGGCGCCCAGGTCGGGCCCTCATTGTGGAAGCCCGAGGTCAGGATGCGCTCGCCCGAACCGTCCGGCCGCATGACGCCGATCTGGAACTGGCCGCCGCTCTGCTTGGTGAAGGCGATCAGATCGCCGCGCGGCGACCAGACCGGGGTCGAATAGGAGCCGTCGCCGAAGGAGATGCGCTGCTGGCCCGAGCCGTCGGCCCCCATCACGTAGAGCTGCTGGCGTCCGCCACGGTCGGATTCGAACACGATCCGACGCCCGTCCGGCGAATAGGACGGCGAGGTGTCGATGGCGGTGGTCGAGGTCAGCCGGGTCGTCGCCCGCGAGCGCAGGTCCATGGCGTAGATGTTGGCGTTACCCTCCTGCTGGAGGCTCATGATCACCTTCTGGCCGTCCGGCGAGAAGCGCGGCGAGAAGGTCATGCCGGGGAAGTTGCCGACGATCTCGCGCTGGCCGGTCTCGAGCTGCAAGAGATAGACCCGCGGCTCGCCATTGCCGAAGGACATGTAGGTGACCTCCTGGCGGCTCGGCGAGAAGCGCGGCGTCAGCACCAGCTCGCTGCCGTCGGTCAGATAGCGCAGATTGGCGCCGTCCTGGTCCATGATGGCGAGGCGCTTGACCCGCTTGTCCTTGGTGCCGCTCTCCGAGACGAAGACGATGCGGGTGTCGAAATAGCCCTTCTCGCCGGTCAGCCGCTCATAGATCGCGTCGGCGATGATGTGGGCGACCCGGCGCCAGTTCTCCGGGTTGGTGTAGAATTGCTGGCCGTCGAGCTGCTGGCCCGCGAAGGTGTCCCACAGGCGGAACTCCACCCGCAGCCGTCCGTCGGCCTCCGGCGAGACCCGGCCGACCACCAGCGCCTGGGCGTTGATGACGGTCCAGTCCTTGAAGGACGGCGTCGTGTCGGTGGTCAGGCCGGACTGGATGAAGGCCGCCCGGTCGATCGGCGCGAACAGGCCCGAGCGCTTCAGGTCGGCCTGCACCACGTCGGAAATCTGCTTGCCGATGCCGTCGGCCGACTGGAAGTCGGTGATGGCGATCGGCAGCGGCTCGACATTGCCCTGGGTCACGTCGATCTCGACCGCCGCGGCGGCCGGTGCCAGTGCCACGAAAGCGCCGGAGATCGCCATCGCGATCACGAGCGCGCCCTTGATGATCATCTTCATGTCAGACCTTCAACTGCGGTCGGAGACCTGCGCCGGCCTTTTGGCCGCGCCTCTCCTGTTTGAACTGGTACGGAAAATCCCCCGGCAGGCTGGGCCGGGGAATCGATCTTCCCTCGTCCGCTTCCTACCATCCAATAGGGGGATTGTATGGCGTCCTGCCGCAACGGCGACCGGGCGGCTGGCGCCCGGACCGGCGATCCGGCGGCCGGATCATGATCGAAACCGGGTCGCCGCGCCGTCGCCATCAGAACATCTGGCTCGGATCGAAATTGACCACGACGTCGGCCCAGGTATCGTACTTCTCGGCCGGCAGATTGTAGGGCGCGCAGCGCTGCACGGCGCGCAGCGCCGCCTCGCCCGCCACCCGCTCGATCATCGAGCCGCCGCCGCCGCCGATGATCTGCGGCCGCGCTTCCAGTTCGCCCGACGGATCGAGCCGCATCTGGATCGAGATCCGCAGCGAACCGGCTTCCGATACGCCCGAGGGCGGCGACCAGCAGCGCTGGATCTGCCCGCGCAGCGCGTCGAGCTCGCTCTGGGAGAGCTTGCCGCCGGTCTGGCGATCGGTGCCCAGCGAGGCCTGCTGGTCCGAACGCCTGGCGCCGCCGCCCGCCGACTTCTCCTTGTTCAGGAGCGCGGCGATCTGGTCGGCGTCGAACTGGCTCTCTTCCGGCGTCCGGGTCTCGGCCTGCTTTGCCGGCTCCGGCTTCTTCGGCTCCATGGGCTTAGTCTCGGCGACCTTCGGCGCGGGCGCCGGCGGCTTCGGCTTGGTCGCCGGCACCGGCACGTTCTGCGGCACGGGATCGGGTTCCGGCGCGGCTTCGGCCTCGGCGATCGCCTGCTCCACCGGGTCGGGCTGCGGCGGCGTCACCTCGGCGGGCTGTTCCGGCGTCGGCTCGGGTTCGGGCTGCGGCTCCGGCGGGGTCGGCGCGGGCTCCGGCTCGGGCGCAGGTTCCGGCTCAGGCGTCGGTGGCGTCGGCTCGGACGGCTGGGCGGCGGCCGCCTGCTCGGTCGGGGTCGGGCGCTTGATCGGCGTCGGCGGGGTGGCGAGATCGGTCTCGTTGTCGCCGACATTCTCGGCCGGCATCGGCAGCGTCTCGGGGGTCTCGGTCGGGTTGGGCGCCGGCGTCTCGGTGACCGGCGCGTCCTTGGCACCGATCATCGACTGCGAGAATTCCTCGATCGGCACGAGGTCCACCGGCAGCGATTCCACCGGCGCCATCTGCAGCGGCTCGGGCGCCGACAGGGACCACAGGCCCCAGGTCAGGACCGCTCCGTGCAGAAGGGTGGAAAGGACGACGCCGGACTTCATCGAAAGCTGGTTTCGCTCAAGCGTTTTCTTGATCGGTCACGAGACCGATATTGCGGAAGCCGGCGGCCGAGATCCGCGCCATGACGCGCATCACCGTACCGTAATCGGCCGAACGGTCGCCGCGCACGAAGATGCGCTCCTCGTAGCCGGCCTGGGCCACGGCCTGCAGCTTGGCCACGACCTCGTCGATCGGGATCACCGTGTCGTTGAGATAGATCTCGCCATCCGAATTCACCGAGATGGTGATCGGCTGGGTGTCCGAATTCATCGCCTTGGCCTGGGTCTCAGGCAACTCGATCGGCACGCCCACGGTCAGGAGGGGAGCCGCGACCATGAAGATGATCAGCAGCACCAGCATCACGTCGACCATCGGCGTGACGTTGATCTCGCTCATTGGCTGACGGCGGCCGCGGCCCCGACCGCGTCGCGACCCGCTGGAACGCCCGGTTCCGGCAGACATGCCCATCTGTCATTCCCTTCCCGGTCGCACGGACCGGCGTTTCACCCGCTCAGCGCGAGGACAGCTTCTCGTCGATCTGCCGCGACAGGATCGCGGAGAACTCGTCGGCGAAGGATTCCAGCCGCATGCCCAGCTTGCCGGCATCGGCCGACAGCTTGTTGTAGGCGATGACGGCGGGGATGGCGGCGACGAGGCCGATGGCGGTCGCCAAAAGCGCTTCCGCGATACCCGGCGCCACGACGGCAAGGCTGGTCTGCTGCGACCCGGCGATCGCCTGGAACGAGGTCATGATGCCGATGACCGTGCCGAACAAGCCGACGAAGGGGGCCGCCGAGCCGATGGTGGCGAGGAAGCCGAGCCGCGATTCCAGCTCGTCCATCTCGCGGGCCAGGGTCACGTCCATCGCCTTGTCGATCCGCGTCTGCAGACCGAGCGGCGAACGGGCGCCCTTCTCGAACGACTTCTTCCACTCGCGCATCGCCGCGACGAACAGCGCGCCCATGCCCGACGTCTTGCGCTCGGACAGGTTGTGATAGAGGTCCTCCAGCGACTGGCCGGACCAGAAATTGCTCTCGAACTTGTTGAGCTGGCGGCGGAACCGGCCATAGCGCATCGACTTGTCGATGATGATCGCCCAGGTCCAGACCGAAGCAGCCATGAGCCCGATCATCACCAGCTTCACGATGAAGCCGGCCTGCCAGAACAGGTCCCAGAGGGACACCGAACCGGCGGCGTGTAGCGTTCCCTGAACGACGTCAGCGTCCATTCCCAGTCATCCTCGATATTCGGAACCGTCGGCAGCCTGCAGCAGGTGCGCGCCTTTCGGCACCGTCCCGCCCATATCGGCCCCGACATGCAGCAAATTCGGCCATTCGGCCGCGTAAACCCCTGATGCCCTTTCACAAGCGAATCCGGTGAAAGAATGGCGTGGTTCGGCTCAAATCCGATTCGCGCCATTGATGCACCGGTAGGGTTAACGAGCCGTTACCGCCCACGCCCGGCCGGCCCGCGCCTCACGCCTCGGCGGCGGGCTGCAGCAGCGCCTGCATCTCTTTCGGCATGCGCATCGGCTTGCCGCCGGGCGAGATCACCGCGACCTTCACCATCGCCTCGATCAGCACCGTGTCGCCGCAACAGATGCGCTGGGCGAGGACGATCCGCGCGCCGCCCAGGAGGGCCGTGCGGGTGGTCACGGTGACCACGTCGTCGATCCGCGCCGGCCGCAGGAAGTCGATGTCCATGTGCCGCACGGCAAAGGCCATCGGCGCGCCGTAGCGCCCGTCCATCAGTTCGCCGTGGCCGATCCCCTTCAGCCGCAGGAAGTCCGAGCGTCCCCGCTCGAGGAAGTGCAGGTAGCGGGCGTGATAGACGACGCCGGAGAAGTCGGTGTCCTCGAAATAGATGCGCACGTCGAGCGCGTGGCCGTCCTCGGTCAGCCGTCCGGCCAGTCCATCGGTCATCGCCAGCTCCTTTCGCCTCGCGGTCGCGGCACGCGCCGGTCGCACGCCCGTTCCGGCACTGTGTCACGCCTCTGTAACAGGCCGACCTCATAGACGCGCCATTCGCGTCAAGCAAAGGAACCGCCGCCGTGATCTCGCCGCTTCGCCTCAGCCTCGCCGCCCTTCTCGCCACCAGCGCGCTCGCCGCGCCGGCCACCGCGATGGCCGAGCCGGTGTTCCGGCGCATCGCCAGCTTCCCGGTCGTCGCCAACCTGCCGGCCGACATGCCCGCCGAGACCGAGACCTCCTCGGAGATCATCACCGCCAGCGCCGACGGCAACACCCTGATCTACTCCGACAGCCCGGCCGGCGGCATCGGCCTGATCGACATCACCGATCCGAAGGCTCCGAAAGCCGGCGGCTTCCTGGCGCTGGACGGCGAGCCGACCTCCGTTGCGGTCGCCGGCGGCAATGTCCTTGTCGGCGTCAATACCTCGCCGAGCTACACCGCGCCGTCGGGCCGCCTGGCGGTGATCGACATCGTGGCCAAGACCGAGACGGCCTCCTGCGATCTTGGCGGCCAGCCCGATTCCGTCGCGGTCTCGAAGGACGGCGCCTATGCTGCCATCGCCATCGAGAACGAGCGCGACGAGGACCTCGACGACGGCGCCCTGCCGCAGATGCCGGCCGGCTTCCTCGCCATCGTCAAGCTGACCGACGGTGTGCCCGACTGCGCCTCCCTGACGAAGGTCGAGCTGACCGGCCTCGCCGACATCGCGCCCGAAGATCCGGAGCCCGAATATGTCGACTTCAACGGGGCCGGCGAGATCGTCGTCTCGCTGCAGGAGAACAACCATTTCGCCATCGTCGACGCCGTGACCGGCGAAGTGACTGCCGACTTTTCCGCCGGCGCCGTCGACCTCGACGGCATCGACACCGAGGACGACCGTGAACTCGCCTTCACCGGCAGCCAGGCCGGCCGCAAGCGCGAGCCCGACACCGTCCAGTGGATCGACAACGACCGCTTCGTCTCCGCCAATGAGGGCGACTATGAGGGCGGCTCGCGCTCCTTCACCGTCTGGAACAAGGACGGCAGCGTCGCCTGGGAAGCCGGCCCGTCCTTCGAGTACGAGGTCATCCGCGCCGGCCATTATCCGGACAAGCGCTCCGACGCCAAGGGCGTCGAGCCCGAAGGTCTGGAAGTCGCCACCTTCGACGGCACGACCTACGCCTTCGTCCTGTCCGAACGCGGCTCGGCCGTCGGCGTCTACGCTCTCGGCGACGGCGATCCCGTCTTCACCCAGCTGCTGCCGTCGGGCATCGCCCCGGAGGGCGCCATCGCGATCCCGTCGCGCAACCTCCTGGTCACCTCCAACGAGGCCGATCTCGTCGCGGATGGCGGCGCCCGCTCCCACGTGATGATCTACGAGCGCGGCGAGGGCGAGAGCGCTTATCCGATGATCGTCTCTGAAGACGATGCCGACGGCCGCCCGGTCGGCTGGGGCGCCCTCTCCGGCCTTGCCGCCGATGCCGACAGCGCCACGACGCTCCATGCGGTCAGCGACAGCTTCTACACCAGCCAGCCGGCGATCTTCACCATCGACGCGTCAGAGAAGCCGGCCCGCATCACCGCCAGGATGGTCGTCACCCGTGACGGCGAGCCTGCCGAGGCGCTCGACCTCGAAGGCATCACCGCCGACGGCGAAGGCGGCTTCTGGCTCGC
The DNA here is from genome assembly GCF_964217435.1 of Aurantimonas sp. Taxonomy (NCBI): domain Bacteria; kingdom Pseudomonadati; phylum Pseudomonadota; class Alphaproteobacteria; order Hyphomicrobiales; family Aurantimonadaceae; genus Aurantimonas; species Aurantimonas sp. The sequence continues at coordinate 27,045 of NZ_CAXPJM010000028.1, forward strand.
CAGCGAGGGCAATCTCGAGAAGGACGTGCCGCACCAGCTCCTGCGCGTGGACGCCGCCGGCGCGATCGTCGAGGAAGTCCCCTTCCCCGACGCCCTCGTCGACGGTTCCACCCGCTTCGGCGCCGAGGGCGTGACCCTCGACGGCGACACGCTCTGGGTCGCCATCCAGCGCGAGTGGGAGGACGATGCCAAGGGCATCGTCAAGCTCCTCGCCTACAAGCCGGACTCGAAGGAATGGAGTGCCGTCCGCTACCCGCTGGAGAGCACTGACAAGGGCTGGGTCGGCCTGTCGGAGATCACCGCCAGCGGCGACTGGCTCTATGTCCTCGAGCGCGACAACCAGATCGGCGACGCCGCCCGGCTGAAGAAGCTCTACCGGGTCGCCAAGGCCGATCTGAAGCCCGCCCCGCTCGGCGGCGACCTGCCGACGGTCACCAAGGAAGAGGTCCACGACTTCCTGTCCGACCTGAAGGCCACCGGCGGCTATGTCGTCGACAAGATCGAGGGCTTCACCATTGCGAGCGACGGCACCGCCTATGCGGTCACCGACAATGACGGCGTCGATGATTCCTCCGGCGAGACGCTGTTCTTCTCGATCGGCAAGCTCTAGCCCGCCATCCAGGAGCCGCGACCGGGGCATCCCGCCCCGGCCGACCCATTCGCCGAAAGGGCGCGCTCCCCTCGTTGGAGCGCGCCCTTTTCGTTGTTCAGCGCGCAGGCGTGTCGGACGCCGCGCCAGTCGGCGCGGAGGGCACAGCGCGCCCGGGCGGCGCGAATTGCGATCCTTCATAGGTCTCGCACAGGCCGGTCTTGCCCTTCGGCGCGACGCAGCTCGCATTCAGCATGCCCCAGACCATGTCCATCGGCAGGACCCGCATCTGGTTCGTGCCCGTGGCATAGAACCAGTCCGGGTCCGGCGCGCCGTTCACCGTCTGGCTCAGGCCGAACAGGTTGAGGTCGTTGCTGGCGCCGATCCCCGGCACGCCGGGATTGCCGGTGGCGTCCGGCCCGGCCTGGGAATGGCAGGTCATGCAGGAGGCCGAATTGACGAAGCCGCCCTCGGTGATCGACTGGCCGGCATGGGTCGGCATGCCCGTCGGCATGACGAACTCCGTCTGCGAGGCCTTCAGCCGGTAGCTGCGCCACGCCGGATCGGCCGCCGAGGGCGTGTCCGGGTCCTGCGGCCCGTCGCCCGTGGCAATGCCCATGGCCGCCATCAGGCCGTCCAGCGCCGGGGTGATGCGCTCGCCGGTCTCTTCCGGCGTGTAGGGCGTTCCCATGTCGAAGACGATGTCCTGGGTGGCATCCTCGGAGTTCTCGGTCTTCGGCGGAATGTAGTTCTGGCCGAAGCTCTCGCCCTCCACCGTCACGCCGGCGGCGCTGTAGCCGTAGGAATCGTTGCAGCCGGTGAAGTCGCAGCGGCCGAGATTGCCGACATGCTCCATGGCGTACCAGTGCCAGGTGGGGATCGCCTTCGACGCCGCCGTCACCGCGACGAGATAGTAGAGCTCCGGTTCCTCGTCGCCCGGCGCCAGCGTCTCCTCGATCAGCATCGTCACATAGGGCGCGTCGGGGTCGTTCGGCGGATTGAGCGTTCGCCCGGCATCGTCCTCGCGCCAGATCAGGCCGTTCTCCAGCATCTGCGACTGGCTGAGGAAGTCGACCTTGAACATCACCGCGTCGGTCGGATAGTCGATCGCCAGCGCCGCGTTGTTGTAGGGCGCATTGACGTTCACCCAGTCCTGCATCGCGGTGAAGCGGGCGCCGAGACTCTCCTTGTTGTAGAGGTTCTGGGCGAAGGTGTAGCGCACGAACGACCGGTTGCGGAACACGATCTCCGCCTCCTCCTGGCGCAGCACCCGCGCCGGATCGAGCCGTTCCAGGAAGTCGTGGGTGTGGCTCGGGCTCGGCCGCGCCACGGTGATCGGCGGCGGATTGGTCCAGTCCGGCGGATAGAACGGGCAGCCGGCCGGCGGCGCCTCGCCCAGCGGCGGCGTCTCGTCGAACACCGCCGGGTCGCAGCAATCCTCCGGCGAGCCCTCGCGTCCGCAGATCGCCTTCGGGTCGTCGATCCAGATCGTCTGGTCGGTGCCCCAGGTCCAGAACGCCTGCTCGACCGCCGTCAGGAAGGACGTCCAGCCGAAGGCGTCGGGACAGCTCACCGCCGGATTGCCGATCGCCTCGGGCCAGCTCACCGTGCCGTTCGCGGCGGTGGGCTCGCAGCCCGGCCGGTCCCGCACGTCGGCCCGGAACAGGCTCGCCTGCTGGATCTGGTTCGGCGCCGCCGCCTGTCCCTGCGCCTGTGCACCGGCCGCCAGCAGCACAGTGGCCGCCAGCAGCGATCGGGCGATCGTTCGATGGGTCATGCCGTCCTCCCGTTGATGCCTGGTCGTGTGAACCCTGCGCCCTGATCCCGCCGCGTCAGGCCGCCGGCAGCAGGGCGACCACCGGCAGGTGATCCGATTGCAGCTTGTCCGGCGGATAATTGGGCGGGATCTGGTCGGCCGCCGGGCCGGCACTGTCGAAGACGTAGTCGCCCGCCCGGTCGCCCTGGGCGAGGCTGCGCGGTGTGAGATCGCGCCATTCCCACCAGGCTCGCTTCCTGCAGCCCGATGAATGCGAAGCCGTCCATGCCCATCGCCTCGGGCATCGCGTCGATGCAATGGGCGACGTTGACGGCGCAGCGGATTAGATGCGGATTGCCGGGAACGAAAGTGCAGGCATCGCCGAGCGGCAGGCCATGGTGATGGCTCATCGCCTCCCAGCAGACATTGTAGCTGAGCACCAGAAGCGCGTCTGTCCCGCTGTCCGCCATCGCCGACCACCTTCCGCAGCGGAATGCTACCAGCAGGACAGGCTCCTGACCAGCCTTCGCGTCGGCGTTGTTGCGCCGGCCGGCGGCGAGACCGAAACATCCGGGCGTTCGACCCGTTGCCCGGCCAAACGACCGACGGCCGCGAACACTTGCCGCCCCGCGGCGCCTCGCTAGCTTTCGCCAGCACGAGAAACCCGATTTCGAGGAGAGCGGCATGGCACGCGAACGCTATTACGTCCTGAAGGATGGCGACGGCTGGAAAGTGCGTCACGACGACAAGGACACGCCCTACGACACCCAGGCGGAGGCGATGGACGCCGCCCGCGACGCGGCCCACAAGATGCATGACAGCGGCACCGACTCCCAGGTCCTGGTGCAGGGCAGCGACGGCCAGTGGCAGACGGAATGGACCTACGGCAACGATCCCTACCCGCCGGCCGGCTGACCCGGCGCACCCAGTCTTCCCTTCGTTGGATCGGCCGCTGACGAAGCGGCCGGTCCCCGCGCCTCCCGCCGGCTCCGGGCGCCCATCATCCCTGATTCACGCGGCAATGGCGGCCTGGTGCTTGTGCCGGGCCGTGCGGGCCATATCTGCACTCGCCCGACCCGAGGAGCCGCGATGCGTGCGTTCATTCAGCAATATTACCAGCGCGTCGTCGCAAGCTACTGGTTCATCCCCTCGATCATGGCAGTCAGCGCCGCGGTTCTGGCCTTCGTCCTGATCGAGATCGACGCCCGGGTCCCGCTCGACGCCTTCGGCGAAAGCCCGTTCTTCTACGCCACCCAGCCGGACGGGGCCCGCGCCATCCTCAGCGCCATCGGCGGCTCGATGATCGGGGTGGCCGGCACCGTCTTCTCGGTCACCATGGCGACGGTCGTCTTCGCCTCCGGCAGCTACGGCCCGCGGCTCCTGACCAATTTCATGAACGACCGCGGCAACCAGATCACCCTCGGCGTCTTCGTCGCGACCTTCATCTATTCCATGCTCGTGCTGCGCAGCGTCCGCGACGGCGGCGAGGACGACGTCTATGCCGCGATGTTCGTGCCCAATATCGCGATCTTCGGCGCCATCATCCTGGCCATCGGCTCGATCGGCGTGCTGATCTTCTTCATCCACCACGTCCCGTCCAACATCCACATCTCCAACGTCATCGCCGGCATCGGCGAGGCGCTGTGCAAGCAGATCGAGAAGGCCTTCCCGATCCGCGGCGACGTGGAGGACGGCGAGGCAACCGGCGAAGCCCAGCCGGCGGGCCTCCTGTGGCAGGTGCCGCCCTGCTTCGGCGACGACATCGACGAAGCGGCGGCCACCGTGCCCTATGCCGAGATCGTCTCCGACCGCAGCGGCTATCTCCAGATCATCGACCACGAGACCCTGATCGAGGCGGCGCAGAAGGCCGACATCGTGGTGCGGATGAACTGCCGGACCGGCATGTTCGTACATCCCGGCAAGGTGATCTTCCACGCCTGGCCGAGCGAGCGCGTCACCGACGCAACCCGCACTGCCCTCGTCGCCTCCATCGCCTGCGGCAACCAGCGCAGCCCGCATCAGGACCAGGTCTTCCTCGTCGACGAACTGGTCGAGATCGCCGGCCGGGCGCTGTCACCGGGCGTCAACGACCCCTTCACCGCGATCACCTGCATGGACTGGCTGACCGCCGCCATGTCTCGCATGGTCGGGCGCGGCAAGGCCGATCCGCTGCATGTCGACAGCGACGGCAAGCTGCGGGTCATCGACCTGCCGCGCAGCTTCGCCGAATATCTGGAATATTCCTTCGGCCATCTGCGCCAGTATGCGGCCACCGACATGATCGCCGGCGAGCATTACCTCGCCTGCCTGGAGCAGATCGCCCCGGCCGCCACGCGGCCGCGGGACATCGCCGCGCTGCGCCGCCAGTGCGACGCCTTCATGGGTCTCGCGCGTCTCGGCCTCGATGGCGCCGCCCTTGCCGTGGTCGAGGCCCGCGCTGCACATCTGGCGGCGACCCTCGACCATCCGGCTCATCGCCTCGCCTATCCGGTGCCCGATGGCGAGCGCATGGCGCGGCTGGACACCGGGCACCACCCGGCCTCGGCCTGACGCATCCGCCTCATTCGGCGTCGGCGCCGTCCTCGAACAGGCTCGCCTGCGATCCCTGATAGGTGCTCGGCACCGCCAGCCCCAGATGGGCAAAGGCCCGCTGGGTCAGCAGGCGCCCGCGCGGGGTGCGTTGCAGGAAGCCCTGCTGCAGGAGATACGGCTCGACGATGTCCTCGATGGCGTCGCGCGGTTCCGACAGCGCCGCGGCGATGGTCTCGATGCCCACCGGCCCGCCGCCGAAATTCATCGCGATCAGCTCCAGATAGCGCCGGTCGAGCTGGTCCAGGCCGAGACTGTCCACTTCCAGCCGCGACAGCGCCTCGTCGGCCACCTTGCGGTCCACCGTCTCTGCCCCGGCGACGTCGGCGAAGTCGCGCACCCGGCGCAGCAGCCGGCCGGCGATGCGCGGCGTGCCGCGGGCCCGGCGGGCGATCTCGCGGGCGCCGTCCTCGGCCATGGGCAGCCGCATCAGCCGCGCACCACGGGTGACGATGTGCTCCAGCTCCGCCACCGTGTAGAAATTCAGCCGCACCGGGATGCCGAAGCGGTCGCGCAGCGGCGTCGTCAGCAGCCCCAGCCGCGTCGTCGCCGCGACCAGGGTGAATTTCGACAGGTCGATCTTCACCGAGCGCGCCGCCGGCCCCTCGCCGATGATCAGGTCGAGCTGGAAATCCTCCATCGCCGGATAGAGGATTTCCTCCACCGCCGGGCTCAGCCGGTGAATCTCGTCGATGAACAGGACGTCGCGCTCTTCCAGATTGGTCAGTAGCGCCGCCAGATCGCCGGCCTTGGCGATCACCGGGCCGGAGGTCGAGCGGAAATTGACGCCGAGCTCCTTGGCCATGATCTGCGCAAGCGTCGTCTTGCCGAGCCCCGGCGGGCCGACGAACAGCACGTGATCCAGCGCCTCGCCCCGATTCTTCGCCGCCTCGATGAATATCTTCAGATTGGCCCGCGCCGCCGCCTGGCCGACGAAATCGTCCAGCCGCTGCGGCCGCAGGGTCGCGTCGATGTCCTCGCCGTGCTTCTCGGGATTGATCAGGCGGGCGTCGCTCATAAGGGCCGTTCCGTCGCGATGGGACAATCTGCCTGCAAAACCAATGGCGCGGCCGGTCGCGGGCAGGTTCCGCAATGGCCGTTCGGCGCCGTCATGTCAAAACCGGCCGGCCGGCGATCCGTCCCCGGCCCCGGCTGCGCCATTCGCCGCCTCAGCGGCTCAGCGCCTTCAGCCCCAGCCGGATCAGCTTCGCACTGTCCGGCGCCTCGCCGGCATCTTTCAGCGCCTTCGCCACGGCCTCGGCCGCCTGGTCGCGCGGATAGCCGAGATTGACCAGCGCCGAGACCGCATCGGCCACCGGCGCGGCGGCGGTGCCGCCGCCGATGTCGCGCTTCAGTCCCAGGCTCTCGTCGCTGCCGGCGCCCGAGAAGGCCGGCGCCTTGTCCTTCAGCTCGGCGACGATCCGCGCGGCGACCTTCGGGCCTACGCCGGGCGCGCGCGCCACCATCGCCTTGTCCTGCAACGCCACCGCGTTGGCGAGGTCACCGGCGGACAGCGTGCCGATCACCGCCAGCGCCACCCGGGCGCCGACGCCCTGCACCATCTGCAAGAGCCGGAACCAGTCCTGCTCGGCACGCGTCGCAAAGCCGTAGAGCCGCAGCATGTCCTCGCGCACATAGGTATCGATGAACAGCACCACCGCCTCGCCTTCGCCCGGCAGCGCCGCCAGGGTGCGCGCGCCGCAAAAGGCGACATAGCCGACGCCGTGGACGTCGACGACGACGTGGTCCTCGCCGATCTCGTCGACGGTGCCCTTCAGTTTGCCGATCACGAATGCGTCTCCAGGCGGTGGGAATCGTAGGCGGGTCTGCGGCGAGGCATGCCCGGACCGTCGCTTACCACGATCGGCGCATCATCGCCGACAGTCCCGGCCGGCAAAGCTGGACCTGAGCCGCGACGGGCGAACGGATCTGCGCGCACCCTCACAGGCCGGCCAAAAGCGCCCGCGACTGGGCCGACTGGCGGTGATGGCTGTGGCAGATGGCGATCGCCAGCGCATCGGCGGCATCGTCCGTGTCGAAGGTCGCCTTGGGCATCAGCACCTTCACCATCATGTGGATCTGCTTCTTCTCGCCATGGCCGACGCCGATCACCGCCTTCTTCACGGCGTTGGGCGCGTATTCGGCGACCGGCAGCCCGGCCAGCGACGGCACCACCATGGCGATGCCGCGGGCCTGCCCGAGCTTCAGCGTGGCGACGGCGTCCTTGTTGACGAAGGTCTGCTCCACCGCGGCCTCGTCGGGCTGCTGCGCGTGGATCACGTCGGCCAGCCCCTCGTAGAGCGTGCGCAGCCGCGAGGCGAGATCCATCTTGCCGTCCGACATCACCGTGCCGCTGGCCACGAAGCGCAGCGAATTGCCGAGCGTCTCGACGATGCCCCAGCCGGTCCGGCGCAGGCCGGGATCGATGCCGATGATGCGAATGGTCCGCTCCTGCAACACTTCGTTAACCCTCTCCGACTAGCCGAATCAGGTGCTATTGAGAAGACGAAAAGTGAACAAACCAAAAACGAAACAGGCTTGGTCACGTGGGAGCCGCACAGCTCAAGGCGCGCGGCGCGTCGTTCCCTCACCGAAGCGGAGCGCTCCATGAACGAGGCCCGCCGCGGCTTCCCGCGACGGGCCTTCGGATTGCACCGGATCAGCTCCGGCGCAAGCGTCGCCGGTCAGACGAGGCGCCTCAGTTCCACCAGGCTTCGTCGACGCCCGGACGGCCTTCGAGCTCTTCCTCGGAGAACCGCGTGATGAACGCGTAGGACTGGTCGTCGACCGGTACGAGATCCACGTCGCCAACCCGCAGCATGACGTGCTTGTCGGCTATGTCGAGGAAGCCGCCCACTTCGGCGACGACGCCGGCAAGGTTGCCCGACCGATCAAGGACCACGTCCTCGATCTCGCCGATCTGGTTCCAGTCGCTGCCGACCGCGTCATAGCCCGAACGGCCCCAGGCGTAGTCGTCCCGGTCGCCCCAGGAGCCCTCGTCATAGGCTTCGTTGGTCGTGTAGACGGCACCACCCACGATGTCGCGGGTCCGGATCAGCTGCGCCCAGTCGGTCGCTGCAGTATCTTCCGAGGCCATCGGCGTCGTGGCCGGTGTGGCAGCAGTGTCCTGCGCGATCGCAGGCGTCGCGGCAAAGATGATGGCGGTCGCAGTGGCTGCAATATACTTCATAAGTAGCCTCCTCTCTGGCGTCGGCATTCATCAAACCAACGGAGAGGATGCGCCATTGTTCCAGAACGCGCGACACAGTCTGCCGCCGCGCATCCATACCGATGCCGGTTGCTTTTGAAACTCGATCAGCCCGTGCGTTCTACTTCACCGCCGGATGGCGGGCGGCGAACCCGGGGGGCTAGGCGTCCCGTGCGCCCGCGTCCCGGGTCGCGATCACCGATTTGCGCAAGCCGAGGACGGTCTCGTAGGAAATCTCGCCATCCGGGAAGAACGCCGCCATCTGCCGCCGGCCGATCAGATCGTGGTCGCGCACCACGTTGCGTGCGTCCTCGATGTCGTCGATGCGGTCGAAGAAGCCGAGCGCGAAGCGCTGCAGCATGGCGACCCGGACCGCCTTGGGCAGATACTGGAAGCCGGCGGTGCGGAAATGCGGCTCGTACGGAAACCAGTAATTCGGCGTCTGGCAGTAATAGCGCGGGGCCAGCCGGCGCATGTTGAGGGCGAAGTCGCGCATGTTGGCCCGCGAGCCGACATGCTCGATCACCGAGTTGGAATGGGCGAGATCGAAGCCCTGGTTGTCGAAGAGCGTCAGGTCGCTGGCGCTTTCGCGCACGGCACGGAACTGGTCGGGCCGCGCGACGACCTGGGGCTCGGTATTGACCAGCGTGACGAAGACCCGCCCGCGTCGCCGGTCGAGATAGTCGCCGGCGACCGCCCAGTATTTTTCCGTCCCGCCGAGATCGACGATCTCGCAGCGCTCCTGCTTTGCCAGAACGGCGTCGATCAGGTTGCGGATGCGCACGAAGCGTCTGGCGCGGAACTGGAATTCCAGACTGGTATCGTCGACATAGGGGTCCGAGCGACGGCGAAGGGCCCCGAGATAGGCTGAAATCTGCATGACGTGGTTCCTGTTTCCCACGTCGATGTAGGACTTTCCCTAAGGGGACGTCTCGTTAATCGTTAACAAATGGTTAACGCCGCCAAGCCCGGCGAACCGGGGTTTGCGGCCAGACGGCGCCCGAGAACACGCAGTCGTGAGGGAAGAGCGGCCGCCGGGCGGCGTCATTCGCCCCCCCCCCGGGACGGCCACCGGGGCCGCGCCACAGAGAGGCGACCGGGCGAGCTGCGTCGCCGCAGCCCGCCATCTGTCATGGAAAGGGCGTCAGCCCGGCTCAGGCGGCCGACAGCTTCGCCATCACCTCATCATCGACCTCGAAATTGGCATAGACGTTCTGCACGTCGTCGTCGTCGTCGAGATTGCCGATCAGCCGCATCACGCTCTCGGCCTTGTCCTCGTCCACCGGCGTGCCGGTCTGCGGACGCCAGGTCGGGCGCACGCTCTCGGCCTCGCCCAGCGATTCCTCCAGCGCCGTCGACACGTCGCCGATATCCTCGAAGGCGGTGACGATGGTGTGGCCGTTCTCGTCGGAGATCACGTCGTCGGCGCCGGCCAGGATCGCCGCTTCCATCACCGTGTCGGCGTCGCCGGCCGACAGCGGATAGACGATCTCGCCGACATGATCGAACATGAAGGACACCGAGCCGGTCTCGCCCATCGAGCCGCCGGCCTTGGTGAAGCAGGAGCGCACGTTGGAGGCGGTGCGGTTGCGGTTGTCGGTCAGCGCCTCGACGATGATGGCGACGCCGCCCGGGCCGTAGCCCTCGTAGCGGACCTCGTCATAATTCTCCGAATCGCCGCCCGAGGCCTTCTTGATCGCCCGGTCGATGTTGTCCTTCGGCATCGACTGCGCCTTGGCGTTGTTGATCGCCAGTCGCAGCCGCGCGTTCATCGAGGGGTCCGGCAGGCCCGACTTGGCCGCCACCACGATCTCGCGGGCGAGCTTGGAAAACATCTTCGATCGGACCGCGTCCTGGCGGCCCTTGCGATGCATGATGTTCTTGAACTGTGAATGGCCGGCCATGGCGAACCTGTCTTTCAATGCGGAAGAATTGCGCGACATATAAAAAATCGGGCGGCAAACGTCCAGAACGAGGTTTCCCATGTCCGACGCCCTTGAAGGTTCCACACCCCGCAGGACCGCCCTTCCGGCCCTGCCGCTGACCGGCGGCTGCCAGTGCGGCAGGGTGCGCTACGAGATCCGTGCCGCGCCGCAGGTCTTCTACCTGTGCCATTGCACCGAGTGCCAGCGGCAGACCTCCAGCGCCTATGGCGAGAGCCTGCGCGTCGATCCCGCCAGCCTCGTCATCAGCAGCGAGATGGCGACCACCCGGCGCATGGCCGACAGCGGCGCGGTGCGGCTCGGCGATTTCTGCCCCGATTGCGGCGTGCGCATCCAGCACCGCTCGCAAGGCAATCCCGGCCGGGTCAACATCAAGGCCGGCACCCTCGACGACACCAGCTGGCTGGTCCCCGCCGGCCACATCTGGACCGCCTCGCGCCAGCCCTTCGTCGCCATCGGCCCCGACGAACTCGATTATCCCGGAGCGCCGGCCGACAATTTCGCCGCGCTGATCGCACGCTGGCAGGAGATGGTCCGACCCGGCGACGGCGCATAGACGCCGCGCAGCCCTGCCTCCGCGACCCTTCCTGCGCGTTGCCGGCCGGCGACCGCCGCCTGATGACGCCATGTTGATTTCGCTTCTGGCGCCGGCGGGGTAGCCTCGAAGGGTCGGCGCCCGATCGCCCCTGCTGCTGCCGCGCCGACGGTCAGGGGAGAACGCGACCATGCGATATCGCGCTGCGCTGTTCCGCTACGCCCTCTGGGCGGCCCTCGTCCTCGCCGCGGCCGTCCCGGCCCTGGGCGACACCGCCGCGCCGGGCAATGACCGCGCCCCGCCGCCGGCCGAAGCCGAGCGCGCGCTTCGCCCGACCGACGCCCGGTTGTTCGCCGCGCTGAAGAACGCCGCCACCGAGGCCGAGGGCCGCGCCGCCGAAACCGCCATCTGGCGGCACTGGATCAAAGCCGCGCCCGACGCCGCCACCCGCCGCCTCGTCGAAGAGGCCATGGACCGGCGCGGCAGCTACGATTTCGCCGGCGCCCGCGCCCTTCTCGACGCCGCCGTGGCCGCCGCCCCCGATTATGCCGAGGCCTTCAACCAGCGGGGTTTCGTGCGTTTCCTGCAGGAGGATTTCGACGGCGCGCTGGCCGATGTCGACCGCGCCATCACGCTGGAGCCGAAGCACTTCGCCGCCATGTCCGGCCGCGCCATCATCCTGATGCGCCAAGGGCGCTTCCGTCTCGCCCAGGCCCAGCTTCGCGAGGCCGTGGCGATCCATCCCTTCCTCAAGGAGCGCGCGATGATCGTGCCCGAGGCGCCCGACACGCCCGCCGACCCTGGCGGGATCGATCTTTGACCCGCTTGCCCAGCCGACCCGGAGCCCGCCCATGATCCGCCTCGTCGCCCTCGCCGCGTGTCTCGCCGGCCTTGCCCTGGCGCCCGCCCCGGCCGCCGCCCAGATGGTGCCGAGCACCTGCATCGCCATGGCCGAGAGCCTGCCGGGGGCGACCTATGTCGCGATGGACAATCCGGCCGCCCGGCGCTTCGCCGCGACGTCGGACGAGGTGACCATCACCTATGTCTCCCACGCGACCTACCTGATCGAGAGCCCCGGCGGGGTCGTGGCGGCCACCGACTATGCGGGCTTTGCGGGCGGCGCGATGCCGGACATCGTCACGATGAACAAGGCGCATTCGTCCCACAACACGCCCTATCCAGACCCGGCGATCCCCCATGTGCTGCTCGGCTGGAACCCGGAGGGCGGACCGGCCGAGCATGCCTTGACCGTCGGCGACCTCTATGTGCGCAACGTGCCGACCGACATCCGCGCCTTCGGCGGCATGGAGGCGGATGGCAATTCGATCTTCATCTTCGAGGTGGCGGGCCTGTGCATCGGCCATCTCGGCCATCTGCACCACCAGCTCACCAATGAGGATTACGCCCGCATCGGCCGGCTCGACGTCCTGATGGTGCCGGTGGATGGCGGCATGACCATGAGCCAGGAGGGCATGGGCGAGATCGCCGACCGGCTGCGCTCGTCCATCGTCCTGCCGATGCATCGCTTCGCCGGCCCGATCGAGCGCTTCCTCGACCGCATGCCCGGCTTCGCCGTGGAGCGGCGGGCCGAACCCAGCCTCACCATCTCCATGCGCAGCCTGCCGAAGACGCCGACGGTCATCGTCCTCGCCGGCGTCTGACGCCGGCACCGCGGGCCCTCCGCGAACGCCCTACCAGAAGTCCGGCACCGCCTCGGCGAGCCGCGGGCCGATGCGCACCGGCGCGACCTTTTCGGCCAGCCCCGTGCGGTCGGAAATCTCCACCGCCAGCCCGGCGATGGTCGCCGGCCCCTGCGCGGCGTCGAAGCGGCCGCGCGGCACCTTGGTGACGAAGCGGTTCAGCGGCTCCTCCTTCTCCATGCCCAGCGAGGAATCGTAGTCGCCGCACATGCCGGCATCGGACTGGTAGGCGGTGCCGCCGACGAGGACCTGGTGGTCGGCGGTCGGCACATGGGTATGGGTACCCACCACGACGCTCGCCCGCCCGTCGAGGAAATGCCCGAAGCACTGCTTCTCGCTGGTCGCCTCGGCGTGGAAGTCGACGATGATGGCGTCCGCCTGTTCGCCCATCGGGCAGGCCGAGACCAGATTGTCGGCGCAGGCGAAGGGATCGTCGAGATCGGGATGCATGAACACCCGGCCCATGATGTTGGCGACCAGCACCCGCGCGCCGTTCTTCGCCTCGAACAGGCCCGAGCCGTGGCCGGGCGTGCCGGCCGGATAGTTCGCCGGCCGGATGAAGCGGTCCTGCCGTCCGGCGAAGGCCAGCGCCTCGCGCTGGTCCCAGACGTGGTTGCCGGTGGTCACCGCGTCGGCGCCCGCCTCCAGCGTGCGCTCGAAGATCTCCTCGGTGATGCCGAAGCCGCCGGCCGAGTTCTCGCCATTGACGACGACGAAGTCGAGCTTCCAGTCGGAGATCAGGCCGGGCAGCCTGTCGAAGACGGCGGTCCGTCCGGAGCGGCCGACCATGTCGCCGAGAAAGAGAAATCGCATCGCGCTCGCCTGTCGCTGTCTGTCCCGCGGCCTCGTGCCGCGCCGGCCCACCCCTGACGACAAACCGGCAGCGATCCGCTTGGCCCATGCCGCCCGCCCCGTCAACTCGGCCGCGCCATCCCGCAATGCGGGGGTCGCCCGCCGGCAACAGTGCCACCAACGCCCGCCCCCCCTGCGCAACATCGTCGCGCCGGCCACCACCGCCATCCGGTCGAAAAACCGCCAGATTGCCGAGGCATGAGGCCGGTGTCTCGCAGCCACCGCCGGCCGGGCGCGGTCTCCGGCCGTGCCGACATGCCGGCGGGGCCGACGAGCTTCAGATTTCGGTGAGCAATCCCCGCCATCATCATCGTGCATCTGCGCCTTGTGAGCGCAGGGCCGCCGACCGCCTGCCGCGCCTCCCCCGATCGCGCGCCGCAACCGACAGGACAGACCAGACGCCATGATTTTCGCCCGCCGCACGCTCCTTGCCCCCGTCCTGCGCCTCCTGGCGCTGCTGCCCATCGCGCTTCTGGCCGCCTGCGTCGGCTCGCCCGGCTCCGTCGATGTCGGCTCGACCCGCGAGATCAGCGTCGACCGCAATGTCGCGCTCGCCACGATCAACGCCTTCCGCGCCGAGAACGGCCTCGGCGCCGTCCGCTTCGACCCGGTGCTCGGCAAGGCCGCCGAGCGGCAGGCCCGCGCCATGGCCGCGAAGGGCAATCTCAGCCATTCGCTGGACGGCGCCCTGCCCAACCGGGTCGCCTCCTTCGGCTATGACTGGGCCGCGGTGTCGGAGAATATCGGCTGGAACTACCGTTCGACGCCGGCCGTCATCACCGGCTGGAAGCGCTCGCCGGGCCATCGCCGTAACCTGCTCAACGCCAATGTCACCGAGATCGGCTTTGCCGCGGCGACCGGCGCCAACGGCGAGCCCTATTGGGCGCTGATCCTCGGCCGCGAGAAGAACCGGCGCTGATCAGCCAATATCGGGGCGGATCGTCTCGCGCTCGGTGACGATCATCGGCAGGCGGATGTCGTGGGGCTCCATCGGCACCGTCTCCGCCTCCTGCACGGCAAAGGCGACGCCGGCCAGGATCGGCGGCGTGCCCTTCTGCGTCAGCGCCGCGATGGCGCTGTCGTAATAGCCGCGGCCATAGCCGATCCGGCCGCCCTGCCGGTCGAAGACGGCCAGCGGCACCAGCATCAGTTCGGGGTCGAGCACAGCCGCTTCCGCACCCGGCGCATAGGTGCCGAAGCCCTGCGGCTCCAGCGGCGCGCCGCGCACCAGATGGCGGAACTGCAGACGGCCGTCGACGATCGCCGGCACGCAGAGGCGCGCGCCGCGGTCGGCCAGCAGCATCATCAAGGGACGGATATCGATTTCGGAGCGGATCGGCAGGAAGCCCGAGACGACCATGCCGGGCGTGATCGGCAGGAGGTCGGCGCAGCGATCGGCGACGGTGAGCGACGCCTCGATCCGGGCGTCTTCCGGCATCGCGTCCCGCCGGGCCAGTGCCGCCTGGCGCAGGCTTGCCTTGGCTTCTTTCGCATCGATCATCGGCTCTCCCCCTACCGGGCAGAGGTGGACGATTTCGCGGCGGAAGAAAAGTGGTCTGCCGTGTCGGCTGGCCGGAGAAGGGTGGAAAGTGACGAGCCACCCGGCCGATGGAGATGTCGATCCCGGGAACCTACAGAGTAGGTGGGCGCCGTGTGCCCCAGGCCCACGGGCCAAGGCAGGGACAGCTCCCTAGGAATGACTAAGGCCCCGAGAATATGTTACTCCTGGCGCACCGCGCAGCCCGTCGAACACCAATATAGGCGACGCTGCCCCATCCAGCCATAGCTGCAAGGGCTCCGCCCGAAGTTTCTTCTCACACCCGGCGGACGGCTTCGTTCGACCGCCGCCCATATGATCGGGAGATCACAACTGGAGCTCTGGGATTTCCGCTTCATCGCCGGCCAGGCGACCGGCTTTGCCGCGCTGGTCATCTGCATCATGGCCTTTGCCAGCAAGCGCGACGACCGTCTGCTGCTGCTGTTGGTCTTCGCCAATGTCGCCTTCGCGGTGCAGTTCTTCCTGTTCGGCGCCAAGGTCGCCGGCGCGATCAGCGCGCTGATCATCCTGCGCATCCTTCTGGCGCGACGCTACAAGGGAAGCTGGCCGATCATGGCGACGATGCTCGCGGCGACCGGACTGGTCAGCTGGATCAGCTGGGAGCAGCCGCTCGACGTCATTCCGCTGACGGCGGGCCTGCTCGGCACCATCGCCATGTTCATGCTCGACGGCATTCCCATGCGCCTGCTTCTGGCTGGCGCGGCGCTCTGCTGGGTCGCCAGCAACGTCCTCGTCGGCTCGGTCGGGGCGGCGCTGGCCGAACTCCTCGTCCTGACCACCAACGCCGTCACCATCTGGCGCCTCAGCCGCGATCGCCGCGAGGCGCTCGCCTGACGGAGGCGCGACCGCGACCGCGCCAGCCTTCAGACGAAGTGCTTCGACAGCTTCAGCCCCTGGGCCTGGTAGTTCGACTTCAGATCGCTGCCATAGAGCTTCTCCGGCAGCGCCTGCATCCGCTCATAGACCAGCCGGCCGACGATCTGCCCGTCCTCCAGGATGAAGGGCACGTCGTGGCTGCGCACCTCCAGCACCGCGCGGCTGCCCGAGCCACCGGCCGCCGAATGGCCGAAGCCCGGATCGAAGAAGCCGGCATAATGAACGCGGAATTCGCCGACCAGCGGGTCGAAGGGTGTCATCTCGGCGGCAAAGGCCGGCGGCACATGCACCGCCTCCTTGGACACCAGGATGTAGAATTCGTCCGGATCGAGCACCAGTTCGCCGGCCTTGGAGCGCAGCACCGGTTCCCAGAAATCGGTCAGCGCATAGGCGCCGCGCCGGTCGACGTCGACGACGCCCGTATGCCGCTTGCCGCGATAGCCGACGAGCCCGTCCCGGTTGCCGACGAGATCGATCGACAGGGCGATGCCGCCGCCGGAGATGTTGGCCTCGGCCGCCGTCGTCAGCACCTGTTCGCCGTGCAGCGCCGCCAGCTCCGCCTCGTTCAACAGCGGCTCGCCGCTGCGGAAGCGGATCTGCGACAGGCGCGAGCCCTGCCGCACCAGGATCGGGAAGGTCCGCGGCGAGATTTCCAGATAGAGCGGGCCGTCATAGCCGGCCGGCAGCTTGTCGAATTCCTGCGCCCCGTCGGCCAGCACCCGCGTGAAGATGTCGAGCCGCCCGGTGGAGGATTTCGGATTGGCCGTCGCGCGGATGTCGGCCGGCAGGCGGAAACTTTCCAGCAGCGGCACGACGTAGACGCAGCCGGTCTCCAGCACCGCCCCGTCGGCGAGGCTGAATTCGTGCAGCGAGAACCGGTCGAGCTTGTCGACCACCGACTGCCCCTGCCCCGGCAGGAACGAGGCGCGCACCCGGTAGGCCTTCGGCCCGAGGCGCAGGTCGAGGCTCGCCGGCTGGATCTGGTCGCCGTCGCGTTCGATCGGCGCGGCGATGGCACCGGCGGCAAACAGCCCCGCAATCTCCTGGTCGGGCAGGATTCCGCCCTGCGCGTATGTGTCCGACATCGGCTGTCCCGTCATGGCCTTGCATTGCATCCGCGCCGCCCGCGGCGTCGCGCTCCCGGATTGACGCCTAGCCGGATCGGGTCTATTTGCAAAGCAGAAGTGGTGATTTGGCCGGCCGGCTTGCAGCCACGTTAAAGAAGTCGCTAAAGGGCCGTTCTGACGATTTGGCGATCGTGCCTCCCGACGAACCGGCTTTGCGGCGACGCGACAGCCGGTTTTTGTTGTTCGGAGACGACCCATGCAGAAGAAGACGGATACGGCACGCAAACTGCGCCCGGCCACGGCCATGGTCCATGGCGGCACGACGCGCTCAAGCTTCGGCGAGACCTCCGAGGCGCTGTTCCTCACCCAGGGCTTCGTCTATCCGAGCGCCGAGGCCGCCGAGGCCCGCTTCCGCGGCGACGAGCCCGGCTTCATCTATTCGCGCTACGGCAATCCCACGACCCGCATGTTCGAGGAGCGGATGATGGCGCTGGAAGGCGCCGAGGACGCCCGCGCCACCGCCTCCGGCATGGCCGCCGTCGCCGCCGCCATGCAGTGCCAGGTCAAGGCCGGCGACCATGTCGTGGCGGCCCGCGCCCTGTTCGGCTCCTGCCGCTACGTGGTCGAGACGGTGCTCGAGCGCTGCGGCGTCGCCTGCACCCTCGTCGACGGCCGCGATCTCGACGCCTGGCGCGCCGCCGTGCGGCCGGAGACCAAGGTGTTCTTCATGGAGACGCCGACCAATCCGACGCTGGAGGTGATCGACATCACCGCGGTCGCCGAGATCGCCCATGCGGCCGGCGCCACCCTCGTCGTCGACAACGTCTTCGCCACGCCCATGCTGCAGCGTCCGCTGGAGCTCGGCGCCGACGTCGTCGTCTATTCGGCCACCAAGCACATTGACGGCCAGGGCCGGTGCCTCGGCGGTATCATCCTGTCCTCCGCCGCATGGATCGACGAGAACCTCCACAACTATTTCCGCCACACCGGCCCGTCGCTGTCGCCCTTCAATGCGTGGACACTGCTCAAGGGCCTGGAGACGCTGCCGCTGCGCGTCGCCCAGCAGACCCGCTCGGCCGCCCGCATCGCCGACACGCTGGCCGAGCACGGCAAGGTCAACAAGGTGATCTATCCGGGCCGCGCCGACCATCCGGACGCGGCGATCATCGCCCGCCAGATGACCGGCGGCTCGACCCTCCTCGCCTTCGAGGTGGCCGGCGGCAAGGAGGCGGCCTTCCGCTTCTCCAACGCCCTGGAGATCATCCTGATCTCCAACAATCTGGGCGACGCCAAGAGCCTGATCACCCATCCGGCGACCACCACCCACAAGAACCTGACGCCGGAAGCGCGCACCGAACTCGGCATCAGCGACGGCCTCCTCCGCCTCTCCATCGGCCTCGAGGATGTCGACGACCTGCTGGAAGACATCGAAGCCGCGTTGACGGCGGTCTAAAGCGATTCAGTTTGCACGGCTGACAGGTAGGGGGCTATTAGGTACAGGCATATTGTCGCCGATGTTGACGCGTTTAGACGCTACGAAGATACACTTCGGAACCCGAGCCATGCGGCGCTGAAGCCGTTCGCCTCGCCTTTTTCCCAAGATCGAAAGAAGCTCTGTAATTTCGATCTGCCATCACTAACAGCTTCGCAGGTAAGCTCAATCGATGAGATCGATACCCCCTCACGGGAGGGGAACGAGGAGACAGGAATATATATAACTTATGTGTCTGAAGATTAGGGAGGCCGAGTACCCGAAGAGCCCTGATACAAAAACATGAGTGAACGTAAGTGCTAAAATTAATTTCTTACGCGACCACGAGGTCTTCCGTTCGGAAGATACACCTGCAAACTCTGGATGCGCTGCGTCCGCTAAAACGAGGACACACCAGAACGAGTACAGCAACCCAACAAGGAGCAATATGACGGCTTCTTCATGGATAAAATTTGTTGCTGCGGCTGACCAACCGACTATCATTGAGGCGCCCGCGGTAGGAGCCCACTGATGTTCATCAGTCGTTAGATCTATGTATACATTTGAAGTCAATATCCCCCTCCTCCGGAGAAGATGCATAATCCCCCCCGCGGAAAGCATGAGCGCGACAACTAATCCAACAATAAAAATTGTCTTCCATAGATCATACTTAACGCTATACCAAGCTACAATTATAGATAAAGTGTACACCAATGCAATAAGCATGGATACTGTCAATTTTCGGCAGTTAGAAGCACCAGTTGTCATACAATGCAGGCCCGTCAGCTCCCAATCCGCTAAGCCGAATCGATTTCAACCTCATAGTATAGGACATATGTTAAAGCGCAGTTGTTAGATATTTCCGAATATAGATATATTCAAGACAAATTGTCGGGAATCAAATTGCGCCACAAGCCAGACTTGCGAAAGAGAGAACGCCGCATCGTGATCAAACGTTGATAAGAACGCTGATCAGGTCCACCATCCCTGCCCCCTCACCTCTGCCCTCACCCGAACGCCTGGAAACTCATCCGCACGCGCCATGCAAACGTCCACGCCGTCATCGCCGCGAAGATATAGGCGATCAGCGCGAAATGCTGCGGCAGCAGGCAGAACAGCACGAAGACGGCCAGCGTTTCCGACGCCTCGGCCAGCCCGGTGGTGAAATAGAGCGACTTGGTGCCGCGCTGCACGGTCCGGATGCCGCGCTTTTCGGCCATCACCGCATAGGCGAGAAAGCTCGCGCCATTGGCGTAGAAGCTCATCAGGAGGATCGCCGCGGCCAGCGCATTGGCGCCCGGATCGAGGATCGCGAAGGCCAACGGGATCGATCCGTAGAAGAGAAAATCGAAGACGATGTCGAGATAGCCGCCGAAATCGGTCGGCCTTGTCTGCCGCGCCACCGCCCCGTCCAGCCCGTCGGCGAGCCGCGACAAGAGGATCAGCACGAGGCCGGTGACCAGCGCGCCGAAGGCGATCGCGGTGGCGGCGGCCAGTCCCAGCACGAGGCCGGCGACCGTCACGGTGTTGGCGCCGATCTTCAGCCGCGCCAGCCCGCCCGCCAGCCAGTCGATCGGCGGGTCGATCTGCCGTTTCAGAACACCGTCGAGCAAGGCTTTCTCCGTCCACGCGGCGACCCGCCGTTGACCCGAACCGGCCGCACCGCGATAACGTAAGCGACGCGACACGCCATTCGGGTATGGGGCCATGTACAGGGCGACGACGCACGGCATCACGGTCACGGTGACACCGACCTATCTGGAAGACCAGTCGATGCCGGACGACGGACGCTGGGTCTGGGCATATACGGTCGAGATCGAGAACGGCAGCCGGCAAACGACCCGGCTGCGATCACGATATTGGCACATCACCGACGCCAATGGTCACGTCGAGGAAGTCAGTGGCCCCGGCGTCGTCGGCGAGGAACCGCGGCTCGCCCCCGGCGACAGCTTCACCTACACCTCCGGCTGCCCGCTGGGCACGTCGTCCGGCTTCATGCGCGGCCATTACCGCATGGAGCAGGAGGACGGCACGCTGTTCCAGGTGGAGATCCCGGCCTTCTCGCTCGACGTGCCGGCCCGCCAGCGGGTCCTGAACTAGCCGCGCGAACCCGCCGGCCGCCGTCAAAGCCCCGGCCCCACGCCCGGACCGGCCGCGCGCGGGATTATCGTGTCAGCTGTCGCCGTCGGGGCTTTTGCCGCTTTCGGCGTCCGTGAATTCCGACGGATCGAAGCTGTAGGACTCGCCGCAGAACTCGCAGGTCACCGCGATTGCGCCGTCCTCGACGCTCTCGGTGATCTCCTCGGCGGAGAAGTTCGACAACACGCCCTTGATCCGCTCGCGATTGCACGAGCAGTCGTCGGCGACCGGATTGGGCGGGAACACCCGCACGCCCCGCTCGTGGAAGAGCCGGAACAGCAGCCGTTCGACGCCGACATCGGGATCGGCGAGTTCCGACGCCTCGACCGTGTCGACCAGCGCCCGCACCTCGACCCAGGAATCGTCCGGCTCGAAATCGCCGAGTTCGTCCTCGACGCCCTCTGGCGCGTCGCCGCCCGGCAGGTCGGGCATGCGCATGCGCTCCGGCGATTCCGGCAGGAACTGCGCCACCAGACCGCCGGCACGCCAGCTTTCCACGAAGCCGTTCTCGCCGCGTTTGACGATCCGCGCCACCGCCAGCTTCACCGCGGTCGGGATCTGCTCGGACTGGCGGAAATACGCCTCGGCGACCTCCTCCATGGACGAGCCGGCCAGTTCCACGATGCCCTGGTAGCGCTGGGTGTATTCGCCCTGGTCGACGGTCAGCGCCATGATGCCGTTGCCCAGGAGCGCCTCGGACGAGGTCGCGCCGACGCTGACGGCGGCCGCCAGCTTGTCGGCGTCGAAGCGGGCATAGCCGCGCACGCTCGACGGCGTGGTGAAGTCGACGATCAGCAGGTCCACCGGACCGTCGGTCTGGGTCTGGGCAATGAACTTGCCGTCGAATTTCAGCGACGTGCCGAGCAGCACCGTCAGCACGACCATCTCCGCCAGCAGGCGCGCCACCGGTTCGGGGTAGTCGTGCCGGCCGAGGATCTGGTCGAGCATGGGTCCGAGCTGCACCGCCCGGCCCCGGGCGTCGAGGCCCTCGACCGCGAACGGCACGACGGCATCGTCGCCGGCGAAGTTGAACTCGCCGAGCGCCTTCTGCGGATCAGCCACGGCTCTGCCCCGCGGAAGTCTCGGTGCCGAGTGCGTCGAAGCACCAGGCCAGGATGGATTTTTGCGCGTGCAGACGGTTCTCGGCCTCGTCGAAGACCACCGATTGCGGGCCGTCCATGACGGCGTCGGTCACTTCCTCGCCGCGATGGGCAGGGAGACAATGCATGAAGAGTGCCTCGGGCTTGGCATGCGCCATCAGGCGTTCATTGACCTGATAGGGCATGAAGACATTGTGGCCGCGTGCCTGTTCCTCGCGGCCCATGGACACCCAGGTGTCGGTGACGACGCAGTCGGCGCCAGTCACCGCTTCCACCGGGTCCTCCGTAATTAGGATCGAGGCGCCGTCTTTGCGAGCCCGCTCGACGAAGCGCATGTCCGGCCCCGACCCCGCCGGCGTGGCGATGGTCAGGTTGAAGGAGAAGCGCGCCGAGGCCTCGACGAAGGACGACAGCACGTTGTTGCCGTCGCCGGTCCAGGCGAAGGTCTTCCCGCGCACCGGGCCGCGCTTTTCCTCGAAGGTCAAGAGATCGGTCATGATCTGGCACGGATGGGTGTCGTCGGTCAGGCCGTTGATCACCGGCACCGTGGCGTATTCCGCCATTTCCGTCAGCCGGTCATGGGTGGTGGTGCGGATCATGATCGCGTCGACATAGCGCGACAGCACCCGCGCCGTGTCGGCGATGGTCTCCGAGCGGCCGAGTTGCATCTCGGTGCCGGACAGGAACAGCGTCTCGCCGCCGAGCTGGCGCATGCCGACGTCGAAGGACACCCGCGTGCGCGTCGACGGCTTGTCGAAGATCATCGCCAGCACCTTGCCGGCCAAAGGCTTCGGACCGTCGCGGCCGAGCGCCTTGCGCCTGGCGGCATCGTCGATGATGTCGTGCAGGTCGCGGCTCGGGACGGCGGAGATGTCGAGAAAGTGCTTGGGGCCGTTTGCCATCGTCATCATTCGCCTCACGCGCTCTTGCGCCGGTTGCCGGCCGACATCGCCGCCACCGCCGTCTCGATCCGATCCATCGCCTGCCGGACCTCGTCCGCGGTGACGTTGAGCGGCGGCAGCAGGCGCACGACATTGTCGCCCGCCGGTACCGCCAGAAGTCCTTCCTCGCGCATCTGCGCCACGAGTTCGCCGTTCGGCACCTTGGCCTTCAGCCCGATCAGCAGCCCCTCGCCGCGCACCGCCTCGATCACGTCGGGATAGCGGTCCGAGAGCGAGGCCAGCGACTGCTTGAGCTGCAGCGACATGTCGTGGACATGGTCGAGGAAGCCGTCGTCCAGCACCACGTCGAGCACAGCATTGCCGATGGCCATCGCCAGCGGGCTGCCGCCATAGGTCGTGCCGTGCGAGCCCGGCGTCATGCCGCTGGCCGCCCGCTCCGTCGCCAGGCACACGCCGAGCGGAAAGCCGCCGCCAATGCCCTTGGCCGAGGCGAGGATGTCCGGCGCGGCGCCCGAATGCTGATAGGCGAAGAACTTGCCGGTCCGCCCGACGCCGGTCTGCACCTCGTCGTAGATCAGGAGGATGCCGAGATTGTCGCACATCTCGCGCAGGCCCGTCAGGCACATGGGCGGCACGCTGCGAATGCCCCCCTCGCCCTGGATCGGCTCGATCAGGATCGCCGCGACGTCCGGCTGCGCCGCCGCCTCGCGCAGCGCGTCATGGTCGCCGAAGGGCAGCTGGTCGAAGCCTTCGACCTTCGGGCCGTAACCCTCGAGATACTTCTTCTGCCCGCCGGCCGCGATGGTCGCCAGCGTGCGCCCGTGAAAGGCGCCCTCGAAGGTCAGGATGCGATAGCGCTCCGGCGCGCCGTTGACGTAGTGATAGCGCCGCGCCGTCTTGATCGCGCATTCCACCGCCTCGGCGCCGGAATTGGCGAAGAAGGCGCGGTCGGCGAAGGTCGCCGCCGTCAGCCGTTCGGCCATCCGCGTCTGGTCGGGGATCTCGTAGAGATTGGAGACGTGCCACAGCTTCTCGGCCTGCGCCTTCATCGTCTCGACGAGATGCGGATGGGCATGGCCGAGGCAGTTCACCGCGATGCCGCCGCCAAAGTCCATGAAACGTCGGCCGTCGCGCGTCTCCAGCCAGACGCCGCTGCCGCGCTCGAAGGCGAGCGGCGCGCGTGCATAGGTCTCGAAGAGCGGCGAGGAATGGTCCGTCGTGTCAGCCATGGCCTTTGACTTTGCTGGATCGTAAGGGTCGGATCCGGTTGTTGTTGCGGGATCGGTTCGGCGCGCGAACCGCTGGGGCGGGATGCTTGAAACGCCAAAGCCTGCCGATGGGGCAGGCTTTCGAGCGTTTTCCGAGACTTCGGAGCTTCCGCTATACCATGGCGAGCCGACGCGGTGTCAATCGAACCGCATTTTCGCCCTGCTTGTCGGTCATAGGCTTGACGAACGTCACGGGCGGCAACAAAGGCTGGGGAAAAGCCCCAAACGATTCCCCTGCGTCCCCGGCGAGCCTTGTCAGCGAGTCCGCGGCTGGGCTATCTTGCCGTCAAGATACTAGATTTCGTGCGGCGGACCTAGTTCCTCAATATATCTTGTGCGTTCTGGCGCGGTCAGCCGTCGCGCTTGTGGAGGGATTCCAGCCGTCGCGACTATGCCGAAAGGAGCTTGCCATGGGCTGGACTGACGAACGCGTGGAGCTGCTCAAGCAGCTCTGGACCGAAGGCCTGAGCGCCAGCCAGATCGCCGACCGCCTGGGCGGCGTCAGCCGCAACGCCGTGATCGGCAAGGTGCACCGCCTGAAACTCGAATCGCGGGCCCGCCAGCCGAATGTCGCGCAGCCGGTTGCCGTCGAGCGCCCTGCCCCGCGCCGCACGGCCGAGGTCGAGACCGTCGAGATGGTGGTGCCGGCCCGTCTGGTCGCCGCCTCGCAGCAGCAGGCCCCGAGCCGTTCCATGCCGCGCACCATGGGCGCCACCGCGCTGAAGATGGAGCCGGAGGAAGAGCTCGAGGTGATGGACCAGCCGCAGGAGCGCGAGAGCGCCGAAGTGGTGCCGATCGCCCGCAAGCTCAGCCTCGTCGAACTGACCGAGACGACCTGCAAATGGCCGGTCGGCGACCCGATGAAGCCGGACTTCCATTTCTGCGGCAACAACGCCCGCGATGCCTCGCCCTATTGCGCCTATCACGCCAAGCTGGCCTTCCAGCCCTTCTCGGATCGCCGCCGCGCGCGCTAGGCGCCGCAGGCCCTACCAAATGCAAAACACCCCGCGTGGCCAGGCCGCGCGGGGTGTTTGCGTTTCAGGCTCGTGAAGAAGCCGGGGGGAGACGCGTCAGGCGCCGGCACTCAGTCGCGTGCGGGCCGGCGCGGCCGGGGACCTGGCGGCGCTGAACTGCTCATCCAGCGCATAGCCGGCGCCGCGCACGGTGCGGATCGGGTCGCGCTCGCGGCCGCGATTGATCGCCTTGCGCAGCCGGCCGACATGCACGTCCACCGTGCGCTCGTCGACATAGATGTCGCGGCCCCAGACGCCGTCGAGCAACTGCTCGCGGGAGAACACCCGGCCCGGCGACTGCATGAAGAATTCCATCAGCTTGAACTCGGTCGGTCCGAGCTTGAGCTCGCGGCCGGCGCGCCGCACCCGATGGGTCTCGCGGTCGAGATCGATGTCGCCGGCGACGAGCTGACTGGAGATCTTCTCGGGCTTGGAGCGGCGCAGCATGGCCCGCACACGGGCGATCAGCTCCGGCGTCGAGAACGGCTTGACGACATAGTCGTCCGCGCCGACCGACAGGCCGCGCACCCGCTCGCTCTCCTCGCCGCGTGCCGTCAGCATCAGGATCGGCAGGCGCTCGGTCTCCTCGCGCTGGCGCAGCCGCCGGCAGAGCTCAACGCCCGACAGGCCGGGCAGCATCCAGTCGAGGATCAGGAGATCTGGCACCTCCTCCTTCAGCCGGATGTCGGCCTCGTCGCCCCGGTCGATGACGTCGACGACGTAGCCTTCGGCCTCGAGATTGTACCGCAGGAGAATGCCGAGGGCTTCCTCGTCCTCGACGACGACGATCCGTGCGCTCATTGCTGTCAGCCCTCGTCAGCCTGGCTCGGCGGGTCGTTCGGCACCGGCTGGGTCATCGTCGCCGTGTTGTCGCCCTTCGGCCGCTCGTTTTCGAGCTGCTTGCCGGTCTGGATGTAATAGACCGTCTCGGCGATGTTGGTGGCGTGATCGCCGATCCGCTCGATGTTCTTGGCCGAGAACAGGAGATGCGTGCAGGAGGTGATGTTGCGCGGATCCTCCATCATGTAGGTCAGGAGCTCGCGGAAGATCGAGGTGTACATCGCATCGATCTGCTCGTCGTTCTCGCGCATGGCGAGCGCGCGCTCGTAGTCCCGCTCGCCATAGGCGTCGAGCACTTCCTTGAGCTGCTCCAGCGCCATCTCCGACAGATGCTCGATGCCGCGCACCAGCTGCACCGGATGGGCATGGTCGTGGACCGCGATCACCCGCTTGGCGATGTTCTTGGCCAGGTCGCCGATCCGCTCCAGATCGTTGGAGATGCGGATGGCGCCGACGATCTCGCGCAGGTCGACGGCCATCGGCTGGCGCTTGGCGATGGTCATGATCGCCCGCTCGTCGAGCGCCCGCTGGGCGTCGTCCAGCAGCAGGTCGTCGGCGACCACCGACTGGGCCAGCCCCCAGTCGCTGCGCATCAGCGCGGCGACCGACTGCTCGACCATCCGCTCGGCCATCCCGCCCATTTCCGAGATCCGGCGGACGATCAGCTTCAGCTCGTCTTCGTAGGACGTGACTGTATGTTCGGTCATGGGCATGACGCTTCCTTGCCTTCGTTCAGCCGAAGCGGCCGGTGATGTAGTCCTGGGTGCGCTTGTCGTCCGGGTTGGAGAACATCTTCTCCGTCGGGCCGACCTCCACCAGATAGCCGAGATGGAACATCGCCGTGCGCTGCGAGACGCGCGCCGCCTGCTGCATCGAATGGGTGACGATGACGATGGTGTAGTTCTGCTTCAGCTCGTCGATCAGTTCCTCGACCTTGGCGGTCGCGATCGGATCGAGTGCCGAACAGGGCTCGTCCATCAGGATCACCTCGGGCGACACCGCGATGGCGCGGGCGATGCACAGGCGCTGCTGCTGGCCGCCCGACAGGCCGGTGCCCGGCTCGGCGAGCCGGTCCTTTACCTCTTCGTAGAGGCCGGCCTTGCGCAGGCTGGTGACGACGATCTCCTCGAGCTCGGCCTTGGTCGAGGCGAGCCCGTGAATCTTCGGACCATAGGCGACATTGTCGAAGATCGACTTCGGAAACGGGTTGGGCTTCTGGAAGACCATGCCGACCCGCGCCCGCAGCTCGACCACGTCGATCGCCGGATCGTAGACGTCCTCGCCGTCCAGCGTGATCTTGCCGCCCACCTTGGCGATGTCGATCGTGTCGTTCATCCGGTTCAGGCAGCGCAGGAAGGTCGACTTGCCGCAGCCCGACGGTCCGATGAGCGCCGTCACCTGGTTCTCCTCGACATCGAGATCGATGTCGTAGAGCGCCTGCTTCGGACCGTAATGGACGGTCACCTTCTCGGATCGCATCTTGATCGGACGGGTAGGTTGCACGGCAGGCCCTTTCGCTAACGACACCTGGATATTTTCCATCATGGGAGTCTCCTGTCGCATATCTACCAGCGCCGTTCGAGACGGCGTCGCAGAAGGACCGCCGTAAGGTTCATGATCGAGAGGAAGGCCAGGAGCACGCAGATGGCCGCACTGGTGCGCGCCACGAAGCCGCGTTCCGGGCTGTCGAACCAGATGAAGATCTGGGTCGGAAGCGCCGTCGACGGGTCGAGAGGACCCGACGGGGCCGAGGTGATGAAGGCGTTCATGCCGATCAGCAGCAGCGGCGCCGCCTCGCCGAGCGCCTGGGCCAGGCCGATGATCACCCCGGTGAGGATGCCCGGCAGGGCCAGCGGCAGGACGTGATGGCCGATCACCTGCATCTCCGAGGCGCCGACACCGCGCGCCGCCTCGCGGATCGAGGGCGGCACCGCCTTCAAGGCGTTCCGGGTGACGATGATGATCGTCGGCAGGGTCATCAGCGACAGCACCATGCCGCCGACCAGCGGCACCGAACGCGGCAGTCCGAAGACGCCGATGAACAGCGCAAGGCCCAGGAGACCGAAGACGATCGACGGCACCGCCGCCAGATTGTTGATGTTGATCTCGATGAAGTCCGTGAACCGGTTCTTCGGCGCGAACTCCTCCAGATAGACGGCCGCGCCGACCCCGACGGGAACGCTGATCAGGAAACAGACCAGCAGCAGGAAGAACGAGCCGATGATCGCGCCCTTCAGGCCGGCGAGTTCGGGGAAGCGGCTGTCCGCCTCGGTGACGAGGCCCCAGTCGACCGCCGAGCGGATCAGCCCGGCCTCTTCCAGCTGCTTGAAGCGGGCCAGCGCCGCGTCGTCGAGGCGCCGGTTGGCTTCGGCCTGGTCGGCATTGACGACGCCTTCGAACAATTGCTCGTAGGGGTCGGACACCGGCACCCACACCGATGTCGTCTGGCCCTTCAGCTGCGGGTCCGCGGCGACGAGATCGCGCAGCATGAACTGCGCGCCGTTGCTCAGGATGCCGGTCACCGCCCGCCGTTCCGCGCGCCCGTCCGTCTCCGGGAACATGGCGAGCAGGGAATTGTTGGCGAGCGAATTGTAGTTGATGTCGTCCTCGGCGGGGATCGCCACGTCGAGCTTCACCTCGGTCCGCGTCCAGGCCGGAAGCGAGGTCGAGACGACCGATCCGATCAGCGTCGCGAGCATCAGCAGCGCGAACGCGATCGCGACGCCGCCGTAGATCTTCAGCCGGGTCTGCGCCGACTTGCGCTTGCCGAGGCTGGCCCTGACGAGATCACGGGAATGCGTGCCCGGCCGGCCCGAGGGGAATGCGCCTGCTTGGGTAGCGTCAGTCATATTGTTCCCGATACTTCCGGACAATCTGGATTGCGACGAGGTTGAGCATCAGCGTCATGAGGAAGAGCGTCAGCCCGAGGCCGAAGGCGGCCAGCGTCTTGGGACTGTCGAAGGACGTGTCGCCGGTCAGAAGCGCCACGATCTGCACCGTGACGGTGGTGACGCCTTCCAGCGGATTGGCGGTGAGGTTCGCGGTCAGGCCCGCCGCCATGACCACGATCATGGTCTCGCCGATCGCCCGGCTGGTGGCGAGGAGAACACCGCCGACGATGCCCGGCAGGGCCGAGGGCAGGATCACCTTGGTGATGGTTTCGCCGCGGGTCGCCCCGAGCCCGAGCGAGCCGTCCCGCATGGCCCGCGGGACCGCGGAGATCGCGTCGTCGGCCAGCGACGAGATGAACGGGATGATCATCACGCCCATGACGAGGCCCGGCACGATCGCCGCTGTCGGCGATACCGGGATGCCGATGTCGCTGCCGAAGCCGCGAATGGCCGGCGAGACGACGAGGACGGCGAAGAAGCCGTAGACGATCGTCGGAATGCCCGCGAGCACCTCGATCAGCGGCTTGACCACCGTGCGCATCGGCTGCGAGGCGAACTCGGCCATGTAGATCGCCGAGAACAGTCCCACCGGCAGCGCCACGACCATCGCCGTCAACGCGATGATCAGCGTGCCGGCGAAGATCGGCACCGCGCCGAAGGCGCCGGTCGAGCCGACCTGGTCGGGGCGGATGGCGATCTGCGGGTCCCAGTTGATGCCGAAGAAGAATTCCAGCGGCGACACCACGGCGAAGAACCGAAGCCCCTCGAACAGGAGCGAGAAGAGAATGCCCAGCGTCACCAGGATCGAGATGGTGGCGCAGAAGATCAGGATGTACTTGATGATCCGCTCGGCCGTGTTGCGGGCACGAAACCGCAGGTCGATCCGGGGAACGACAACGCCCGAGGCGATCAGCGCGATCGCCACGACGACCGCGAGCAGCAGCCAGCGCGAGACGTTCGCCGCCGTCTGGAAGGTCTCCGCGGCGATGAAGACCGCGGGGTCGGGCTCGCCGAAGGTGACGCCGGCGGCGACCTGGCGGACCTGTCCGATGAGCAGGCCGAGCCGCCCGGCCGACGCTTCCTTCAGCGTCTCGGGCAGATTGGCGAGGATGATCCGGTCGAGCACGACGGGCTCGAGCGCCAGCCACAGCAGGATGACGACGACGCAGGGTGTCAGGATCGTCAGCGCAAGAAGATAGCCGTGATATTTGGGGAGGGAGTGCAGCGTCCGTCCGTCACCCGTCGCCCCGACCGTCCGCGCCTTCATGAAGGCGGCGCTGAAGCCGATGATCGTCAGCAAGACGGCAGTCGCCAGCGTCAATGATAGCGGCATGGATCCCGACACTCCTTGCGAGGAACCGCCGGCCAGGAAAATGGCCGGCGGGTTTGTCAGCGCGAAAGCTTACTTCGGCGCCTGCATGGTCTCGCCTTCGGTGGCGGACTTGCGGGTGGCCTCGAGCTTGTCGGCGCTCAGCGGGACCAGGCCGCGGTCGATCAGGTAGCCGTCCTCGCCCATCGCGCCGTCGCTGACATACTCGGCGACGAACTCGTTGAGGCCCGGAATAGCGTCACGATGCGCGTTCTTGACGTAGATGAAGAGCGGGCGGGAGACGCCGTACTCGCCGGTCAGAACCGTGTCCTCGGACGGAACGACACCACCGATGGCGGCGCCCTTCAGCTTGTCCTGGTTCTCGAACAGGAACGAGTAGCCGAAGATGCCGAAGGCGGTCGGGTCGGTCTCGAGACGCTGCACGATCAGGTTGTCGTTCTCGCCGGCTTCGACGAAGGCACCGTCGGTGCGCATGCGCTGGCAGACTTCGTCGTGACGGTCCTCGTCGAGCGCCTTGATGGCCTCGAACTCGGCGCAGCCCTCTTCCATGACCAGCTCGACCCAGGCGTCGCGCGTGCCGGACGTCGGCGGCGGGCCATAGACCAGGATCGGCTCGGCCGGCAGCGAGGAATCGATCTCGTTCCAGCTCTTGTACGGGTTGGCCTTCACCTCACCGTCGACCTCGACCTCGGCGGCGAGCGCCTGGAAGAGCTGCGCCTTGCTGACCGACAGCTCCGGGCCGCTGCGGGCGTTGGCGAAGGACAGCGCGTCGTAGCCGAGCAGGACTTCGGTGACGTCCTTGACGCCGTTCGACTGGCACAGCTCGTATTCCGACGCCTTCATGGCGCGCGAGGCACCGGTGATGTCGGGGGTCTGCTCGCCGACGCCGCCGCAGAAGATCTTCATGCCGCCGCCGGTACCGGTCGACTCGGTCACGGGCGCCGGAAACTCACCCATGTTGGCGAACTGTTCAGCAACGGCCTGGGTGTAGGGGAAAACCGTCGAGGATCCGACGATCTGGATCTGGTCCCGGACCTGCGCGGAGGCCTGGCCGGTCAGTGCGATGGCGGTACCGAGCGCGAGGCTGGCGATGAACTTGTTGTTCACGGGTGCGTCTCCTTGAGGAGTTTGTTTCGAACCGAGCACTGTTGGGCCGCCCTGTCTGGCGGCTGCTGCTCGCCGACACGTCTAGCGGCGCTGGAAGAAGTCTATATGACAGTCGGATTGCACCTTTATGACAGTCCAAGCCGCTGTTTCTTATAGCGCTTTCTCCGAAGTATCAGAATCGGACCGCGGCAGCGGTAACCTGGCCGTGAACACAGAGCCTTTTCCGATGGTCGACTCGACCAGGAGTCGCCCGCGATGGCGCAAGAGGATGTTGCGGGTGATCGACAGGCCGAGGCCGGTGCCCCGCTTGGCCCGCGAGCGGCCCGGATCGACGCGGTAGAAGCGTTCGGTCAGCCGCGGCACGTGCTCAGCCGGAATGCCGGGGCCGAAATCGCGCACCGCCGCATCGACGAAGCTGCCGCCCGCCTCCACCGTCCGGGTCAGGCTGATCTCCACGCGCTTGCCGGTCTCGCCGTATTTGCAGGCGTTCTCGACCAGATTGGAGAAGACCTGCATCAGTTCGTCCTCGTCGCCGGGGATCGCCACCGGCTCCTCCGGCAGCTCCAGCGCCAGCTCGACATCCAACTGCTCGGCCAGCGGCGCCAGCTGGCTCTCCACCTTGCGCAGGATCGCCCCGAGATCGACACGGGTCGAGATCGGCACATGCCGCTTCATCTCGATCCGCGACAGCGACAGGAGGTCGTCGATCAGCCGCGACATGCGGGTCGCCTGCTCGCGCATGATGCCGAGGAATTTCTCGCGCGCCGCCGGGTCGTCCTTGGCCGGACCCAGCAGCGTCTCGATGAAGCCCGACAGCGAGGCCAGCGGCGTGCGCAATTCGTGGCTGGCATTGGCGACGAAATCGGTGCGCATGCGTTCGATGCGCAGCTCGGCGGTCCGGTCGCTGAACCTTATCAGGAAGAAATGCGGCCGCTCGCCCTGATAGGGCGGGATCGGCAGGATCTCGATCTGCCAGACCCGCTCGACCGGGCGCCGCTCCTCGATCGTCACCCTGCCCGGCTGGTTGTCGCGCAGCACCGCCTCGACCGCCGCCAGGAATTCCGGCGAGCGGAAGCGCAGCGACAGCGCGTCGCCCAGCGCCATGTTGCCGAAGCCGACCAGCGAGGCGGGATTGCGGTAGCGCAGCAGCATCTGGCGGTCGATGATGAAGCTCGGCTGCTGCAGCGCCTCCACCACCGCCTTGACGCCGCGGCTCGGCCAGGTCGTGTCGGCGCGTTCGCTGGCCGCCACCGCCTGCCGGCGCCGATCGACCCGCTGCGGCACGTAGAGCACCGCCAGGAGAAACAGGAAGACGGCCACGCATCCGGGGGCGGCCTCGGGCACGAACCAGCCCAGCCCGCCGAGCCCGATCAGCGCCGCGAGCGCCACGGAACGGGTCCGCACGCCGGAGCGGCCGACGGGCGCGATCTCCGGCTCGCCGGGCTCGGGCGGGCTCAAGCGGACACCTGTGGGGCGGGAATCGGACGGCGGCAGGACGAATGCGACATCCGTCCTTCCTAGCGCAGAATTGTCGAAGATCGATGACGCCGGTTGGCGCCCGGCGCAGTTCGCGAGCCGGCGTCGCCGGTGCTAGTCGATGGCCTGGACACGGAAACCGTAGACGTTCAGGTCGCCCGCCCCGGTTCCGATCTGCGGATCGATGACCAGCTGCGCGGCGCCCATGGCGCCTTCCGGCACCGCCATGTCGAAGACGAAGGTCTCCTCCGCGGCGCTCACCTGGAAGCGCTGACGCCCGCAGACCGTTTCGCCGGCGAACAGGCAGCTCACGCTGAACTCGCGGCCCTGGTCGTCGGGCGATCCGACGGCGAGTTCGCCGCGGGCCCGGCTGCCGGCGATCTGCTCGACGATCCCGGCGCCGATGACCAGGCTGACCTCCGACCCGTCGCCATCGGCCGGCGCGGCGATCTGCACGGCCATCCGGCCGCCCGATCCCGCCACGCCACTGGCGCGCGCACCGCCCTCGGCCGCGATCTTCTCAAGGTCGGTGCCGGCGAAGACGTCGATCCAGTTGTCCGGCGACGGTCCGCCGGTCAGCGCCGGGTCCTCGCCGGCCGACTGGATCGTCTCGGCGATGGTCGGCCCATCCTCGCTGGCGACCGGCGCCGGCGTGGTGGAAAACAGCGGCAGCACGACCCAGACCGCCGCGGCGATCAGCAGCAGCAACAGGACGACGATGACCGCGCCGACCAGCTTGTTGCTCGCCTCGCTGAACGGACGGCCGCGTTTCGGCTTGTGGTCGGGCGACCAGCGGTCGCGCACCGGCTTGGTGGATGCCGCGGCGCCGGGCTTGGCGGTCGCGGCTTTCGCATCGACCTTGGCCGCGGGCACCTTGGCGGACGGCGTCTTCGCGGAAGGCGCTTTTGCGGCGGGCGTCTTTGCGGCGGGCGTCGGTGACATGGGCGCCGCCTCGGCAGCGCGCGTCGCACCAGCCGCCGGCGCAGCGGTGTCAGGCGTATCTGCTGCCTGCGTTTCGTCGTCGGTGGCCGGCATCGCCTCCGGCGTGTCAGCCGGGATCGGCGGCGTGGCGGGCGCGGCGACGTCCGGCTCGGCCGATGCCGTGGCGTCGGCGTTTTCGGACACGGCATCGTCCCCATAACCGCCCGGCGCCGGATATTCCGCCTCGATCGCCTCGATCGCGCTGATCAGCGCCTGGCGCTTGCGATCGGCTTCCGCCTCGTCGCTCTGCTGCGCCGACTGCACGCGGAGAATGGCGCGCTCGGCCGCTTCGTAGACCACGAGGCGAAAATCCGGATCAGCGGCATTCCCCTTCTGCAGCGCGCGTCTGACGCTCTGTTCGATCGCGCTGGCCAAGGACGGTCACTCCACTTGCAAAGAGCCCCTCGGCGCCTTGCGCGCGATGGGAAGAGACAGGGCGACACTAATCGGCGCCCCTGCGGCGTTCAATCCCGTGCCCTGCCGGCAGCATAAGCATCGCCGTCTGGACCGAGGCTGACGCGGCGGCCGGCGAACCGGTCCGGCGCCCCTGCCCTTGCCCGCCCATTCTGGTATGGAGAGCGCGTTGCCGCGTTCGGCGCGGCTGAGATGTCAAAGGAGAAGCGCCATGTCACTCGAAGGCAAGGTCGCGATCGTCACCGGTGGCGCCAAGGGGATCGGCCAGGCCATCGCCCGCCGCTTCCTGCAGGACGGCGCCCGGGTGATCATCGCCGATGTCGACGAGCGGGCCGGCCTCGCTGCCGCCGCCGAACTGAAGGAACTGGGCGAGATCCGCTCGGTGGTCTGCAACGTCGCCGACCGGCTGCATGTCCACAATCTCGTCGCCACCGCCCTCGACGATTTCGGCGACGTGGACATCCTCGTCAACAATGCCGGCATCGTCCACAAGGCCGACTTCCTCGATCTGGAGGAGGAAGCCTTCGACAAGGTGCTGAACGTCAATCTGAAGGGCGCCTTCCTGTGCGGCCAGGCGGTGGCGCGGCATCTGGTGCAGAAGGTCAAGGATGGCGGCGAGCCGGGATCGATCGTCAACATGTCGTCGGTCAACGCCGTCTTCGCCCTGCCCGACCAGGTCGGCTATTCGGTCTCCAAGGGCGGCATGAACCAGCTCACCAAGGTGATGGCCCAGTCGCTGGCGCCCTACGGCATCCGCGTCAACGCCATCGGACCGGGCTCGATCATGACCGACATGCTGCGCTCGGTCGTCGCCGACAAGGACGCCACGGCGCGCATCCTGTCGCGCACCCCGATGGGCCGCATCGGCGAGCCGTCGGAGATCGCCGCGCTGGCGGCCTTCCTTGCCTCCGCCGAGGCCAGCTACGTCACCGGCCAGACGCTCTATGCCGATGGCGGCCGCCTCGGCCTCAACTACACCGTCGCGCCGCCCGAGCCCGACTGATTGCTCGGCGGCAGGCCGCCCGGCCGCCGTCCCGCATCCCAGGACATTCCCAAAAAACGAAAGCGGCGCCGGATCACTCCGGCGCCGCTTTGGCATGTCCCGGGGCCGTTTCCGGCCGCGGGCGATCTCAGTTCTGGTTGCCGTCGTCTTCGTCGGTGTCCGTGCTCTGCATCGAGGAGAGCTTGGCGAACACCGCCGCCGCGTCGAGCTCGCCCTCTTCGCGGTCTTCGCGCGAACGGTCCCAGTTCTGGGTCTGCGAGGCCGACAGCAGGCGCTCTTCCTCGGCGATCTCCTCGGGGCGGACGATGCCGCGCGAGGCCTTCTCGACTTCCAGGTCGAGATTGATCTGCGTGCACAGGCCCAGCGTCACCGGGTCCATCGGCTGCAGATTGGCCGAGTTCCAGTGGCTGCGGTCGCGGATCTGCTGGATCGTGTTCTTGGTCGTGCCGACCAGGTTCGAGATCTGCGAATCCTTCAACTCCGGATGGTTGCGCACCAGCCAGAGAATCGCGTTCGGACGGTCCTGGCGCTTCGACACCGGCGTGTAGCGCGGCGCCTTGCGCTTGGCCTCGGGCACCCGCACCTTCGGCGCGGCGAGCTTCAGCTTGCGGTTCGGATCCTTCTCCGCCGCCTCGATCTCCTCGCGCGACAGCTGGCCGGTCATGATCGGGTTGAGACCCTTGATGCCCTGGGCCGATTCGCCGTCGGCGATCGCCTTCACCTCGAGATGGTGGAGCGTGCAGAAATCCGCGATCTGTTCGAAGGACAGCGAAGTGTTGTCGACCAGCCAGACGGCGGTCGCTTTTGGCATCAATAATTGCTGTGCCACGATACAATCCTCCTAAGTGCCTGCCCCGGAAGGGCCGGCCGTGGATACTCACCACATGTACGGGAATTCGGGCGCCCTTATAGGCCGTTAGCCATATTGGTGCAAGGAAATCGCCGGATTTCCCGTGCGGCGACCCGGCAGGGGCCGCCGCGACGCGCTCAGCTCTCCAGATGGCGCGTCGTCAGGATGATCTTGCCGATGTGATCCTCGTCCATGTGGCGATGCGCGTCGGCGGCCTTCTCCAGCGGATAGACCGCGTCGATCAGCGGCTTCACCGTGCCCGCTTCCAGGAGCGGCACCACCTGATCGGTCAGTTCGGACGCGATCACCGCCTTGAAGCTCACCGGCCGGTTGCGCAGGGTCGAGCCGGTGAAGGTCAGCCGCTTGCGCATCAGCGGCGTCAGGTCGATCTGCGTCTTCGGCCCCTTCAGGAAGGCGATCTGCACGATCCGCCCGTCCTCGACCGCCAGCTGCAGGTTGCGCGGCGTGTACTCGCCGCCGACCATGTCGAGGATCACGTCGACGCCCTTGCCATCGGTCTTCTCGCGCAGCGCCTCGACAAAATCCTGCGTGCGGTAGTTGATGCAGGCCTCGGCGCCGAGGGATTCGGCCGCGCGGCACTTGTCGTCGCTGCCAGCCGTGGCGAACACCCGCGCGCCGAAATGCTTCGCCAGCTGGATTGCCGTCGTGCCGATGCCCGACGTGCCGCCATGGACGAGGAAGCTCTCGCCCGCCGTCAGCTTGGCCCGCTGGAAGACGTTGTGCCAGACGGTGAAATAGGTTTCCGGCACGCCGGCCGCCTCGATCATCGACAGCGATGTCGGCACCGGAATCGCGTTCACCTCGGCGACCGTCGCATATTCGGCATAGCCGCCGCCCGGCACCAGCGCCATCACCCGGTCGCCGACGGCAAAGCGGCTGGCGCCCTCGCCCAGCGCCACGACTGTGCCGGCGATCTCCAGGCCCGGCCAGTCCGGCGCGTCGGCCGGCGCCGGATACATGCCCTGGCGCTGCATCACGTCCGGGCGGTTCACCCCGGCCGCGGCCACCGCCACCAGCACCTCGCCGGCGGCCGGCTTCGGCACCGGCCGCGTGCCGGGCTTCAGCACCTCGGGGCCGCCGAATCCGTCGAGAAGGGCCGCCTGCATGTCCTGGGGTATCGTCATGGTCTGCGTGATCTCCGTGTTGGCCGTCGCACGAAACGTAGAGAAATTCCTACGAAAGCGAACCACCGTTAAGCCCTGAGTAAGGTTTCCGGGGTTTAACTGAGATCAGTCCAGATTGAAGGATCGCCGGATTGATGGATAGACGGAGCGGTTTCCGCCCCGTTTGACGCCTCCCTGTTGAAAACTCCTGAAGGGCCGCTCACGCGGCCCCTTTTTTTGACAGACCGGCGGAACCGTCCCGCCCCTGCCGCGCTTGCTTAACAGCAATTAACCTTGTCCCGCGCCCTCGCTTGCAAAGCCTTGGTAACGGACGCACCCTGTTCTCGTTCGACGATCGCGCCCTGTTCGCGGTCCGACCGATTCTGGCAGTGCGAAAAGGTGTCCGCGATGGGGAGTGAATTCGGCTCGATGACGATCCAATCCAACGGCACATCGGACGGCGACCGCACGATCCGGCTCGCCGAGCATCTGGCCTTCTCGCGCTCCTTCCAGCCGCTGTTCAACCAGGGCATGGCCCTGGTCGACGAGACGGCGATCTATCTCGACGGCGCCGGCCGGGTCGAGGCGAAGGCGCTGTCCAAGCACGGCACCACGCTCTACGCCGCCGAATCCATGCGCCTGACCACCCGGCTGATGCAGGTCGCCTCCTGGCTGCTGCTGCAGCGCGCCGCAAACCAGGGCGACATGTCGCGCGCCCAGGTCGAGGCCGAGAAGGTCAAGGTCCGTCTCGAAGGCCTCGGCAGCGCCAAGGATTCGCCGAATTACGGCGAACTGCCGGAAGCCTTCCGCGATCTCGTCGAACGCGCCCTGATGCTGGAGCGCCGCATCGCCATGTTGGATCGCGAGATCTATGGCGAGAACGCCGCCGAGCCGGAGCACCCCGCGCGCAATCCCGTCGGCGAGCAGATCGACCTTCTGAAGACCGCCTTCCACGGCTGACCGCTCCCCGCGGTCGGCAAACGCCGATCGCCTCATCCTGCGGGTCCATCGCCCGCCCGTGAGCGACGCAGGCGACGGTGTGTTCGCCGCCAAGCCGCAACCGCCCTCGCCTCCCTGCGTTCGCTCCCCACCCTTTCCAGCGAACCCAGGAGACGACGCGATGCGCGTGATCCAGCTCAGCAAGCCCGGCGGCCTCGACCAGTTACAGCTCGTCGAGCGCGACGCACCGGGCGCGCCCGGCCCCGGTGAAATCCGCGTGCGGATTCGCGCCAGCTCCCTCAATTTCCACGATTACGGCGTCGTCAGCGGCCGCATGCCCACCGAGGACGGTCGCATCCCCATGTCGGACGGCGCCGGCACCGTCGAGGCCGTCGGCGACGGCGTCAGCGAGTTTAAGGTCGGCGACCATGTCGTCTCGACCTTCTTCCCGCTGTGGCTCGATGGCGAACCGCCGGTGGCCGACTTCAAGACCACGCCCGGCGACGGCGTCGACGGCTATGCCCGCGAGGAGGTCGTGCGTCCCGCCACCTCGTTCACCCATGCCCCGAAGAGCTACAGCCACGCGGAAGCCGCCACCCTGACCACCGCCGGCCTCACCGCCTGGCGCGCCCTCGTCGTCGATGGCCGCATCAAGGCCGGCGACACCGTGCTGGTGCTGGGCACCGGCGGCGTCTCGATCTTCGCCCTGCAATTCGCCCGGCTGATGGGCGCCCGCGTCATCGCCACCTCCTCCTCCGACGACAAGCTGAAGCGGCTGCGCGAGATGGGCGCCGAGCACACGATCAACTACAAGCGCGACGAGAGCTGGGGACAGACGGTCCTCGACCTCACCGACGGCCGCGGTGTCGACCACGTCATCGAGGTCGGCGGCCCGGGCACATTGCCGCAGTCGATCACCGCCTGCCGCATCGGTGGCCACATCGCCCTCATCGGCGTCCTCACCGGGCGCGCCGGCGAGGTGCCGACCGCCGCCCTGATGGCCAAGCACCAGCGCCTGCAGGGGCTCATCGTCGGCAGCCGGCGGCATCAGATGGACATGGTCCGCGCCATCGACGCCATCGGCCTGAAGCCGGTCATCGACCGCAGTTTTGCGCTTGAAGACATCGCGGACGCCTTCCGCCACGAGGAATCGGGCGCGCATTTCGGCAAGATCTGCCTGGAATTCTAGCCGCGGGTCACCCCCGCCGGGCGGCGCGGTTTTGCACCGCCCGGCGCGTTAGACTTTCGTCTCATCTTGCGACCCCGTGCGGCCGACGCAGCGTTTTCCGCCATCGTGATCGCAGCCCGCGACGCCGCGTTCAGGCTCCGCCGGACCCGCGCACCGGCGCGCCCGGACCTGCCTCTTCCGTAAACGTAAATCGCACGCAAACCCCTGCAAACCATCGGCTTGCGGCTGCTCCACCTGCTGCAGCGCCGTTGCGCCCTGTCCCTGCCCCATGATCGGCCGGCCCCGCCCGGCGCGCTGCCTTCCTCACATGAGCGGCCGCTCAAGACGGCCATCTTCCACCTTGATTGACGTGGAGTTTTTAATCGGCAATCTTGCTCGCGCTGGGAGGCAACAGGTCATTCCGAGTGATTTCATAAGGGAGGAGTAGATAATGCTGCGCCGCAATAACAACGTTGAGAGCCTGTCCAAGTCGAATGACGGCGTTTCTCGCCGCAAGTTCCTGAGGGGTGGCGTCGTTGCTGCGGGAGCGGCTGCCGGCACTCTCGCTGCACCGGCCGTGCTGGCCCAGTCGCCGCTGGTCGTGAAGATGCAGACGTCCTGGCCGGCCTCGGACATCTGGATGGATTTCGCCCGGCAATATGTCGAGCGCGTCGAGACCATGTCCGGCGGCCGCCTCAAGATCGATCTCCTGCCGGCCGGCGCCGTCGTCGCCGCCTTCCAGGTGATGGACGCGGTCAATGACGGCGTCATCGATGCCGCCCATTCGGTGTCGGCCTACTGGTACGGCAAGAACAAGGCTGCCTCGCTGTTCGGCACCGGCCCGGTCTTCGGCGGCAACCCGACCACCATGCTGTCGTGGTTCTACCAGGGCGGCGGCAGCGAGCTCTACAAGGAGCTGACCCAGGACGTCATGGGCCTGAACGTCATCGGCATGATGGGCTTCCCGATGCCGGCACAGCCCTTCGGCTGGTTCAAGGAGCCGGTCAACTCGGTCGCCGACATCGAGGGCTTCAAGTACCGCACCGTGGGTCTGGCCGCCGATCTGATGCAGTCCATGGGCATGAGCGTCGCCCAGCTTCCGGGCGGTGAAATCGTCCCGGCAATGGAGCGCGGCGTCATCGACGCCTTCGAGTTCAACAACCCCTCCTCCGACCGTCGCTTCGGTGCGCAGGACGTGGCCAAGAACTACTATCTCGGCTCCTACCACCAGGCGAGCGAGGCCTTCGAGTTCCTGTTCAACAAGGACTTCATGGAGGATCTCGACGACGACCTGCGGGCCATCATGGAATACAGCGTCGAGGCGGCCTCCACGGCCAACACGGCGCTCGCCCTCAACGAATATTCCAAGGACCTGCAGGAACTGCAGGATGTCGACGGGGTGACGGTCCGCCAGACCCCGCCGGAGATCCTGGAAGCCCAGCTGGAAGCCTGGAAGCAGCTGATCGTCGGGCTCGAGGAAGACACCTTCTTCAAGAAGATCCTCGACAGCCAGCGCGAATGGGTCGAGCGCGTCTCCTATTACGAGCTGCTCAACTCGCCGGATTACCGGCTGGCCTACAACTTCTTCTTCCCGGGCAAGCTGCCGAGCTGACGCCGGCTGCGTCGAAGAACGGAATGTCCGGCGGCTGATACCGCCGGACATTTCTGTACGAGGATCGGGAGTCCATGATCGCATTCATTCGTTTTGCCGACGCCCTGTCGGCAGCTTTCGGCAAGGCCTTTGCCTGGCTGATCATTCTCATGACGTTCGGGACGAGCTACGAGGTCTTCGTGCGATACGTCCTCGGATCGCCGACCCCCTGGGCCCTCGACGTCTCCTTCATCATGTACGGCACGCTCTTCATGATGGGCGGTGCCTATACGTTGTCGCGCAGCGGCCATGTCCGCGGCGACTTCCTGTACCGGATGTGGAAGCCCCGCACCCAGGCCATGGTCGACCTGGTGCTCTACGTCTTCTTCTTCTTTCCCGGCGTCACGGCGCTGATCCTGGCCGGCTGGAAATACGCCGCGCGCTCCTGGCGCTACGGCGAGGTCAGCGTCAACAGCCCGGCCGGCATTCCGATCTACCAGTTCAAGACCGTCATCGTCGCCGCCGGCATCCTCCTCTTCATCCAGGGCATTGCCGAGATGATGCGCTGCATCCAGTGCATCCGTGGCGGTGAATGGATCCGGCCCGAGGAAGACGTTCAGGAAACCGAGGACACCGTCCTCAACAAGGCGACCGCGGCCGAGAGAGATGCCCATCCATGAGTGACCCGCAACTCGCCCTGTTGATGCTGGGGCTGTTTATCTTCCTCGTCTTCCTCGGCTTTCCGATCGCCTTCACCCTCATGGCGATGGGTATCGGCTTCGGCTACTACGCCTATTTCGACCCCAACCGCATGTGGCGCAGCTACAACCGGCTCGACGAGCTGGCCTCCAGCTGGGACAGTTTCACCCTCTGGATAGACGGGTTCTTCAGCAACACGGTCTTCGACCTGTTCATCAACCAGACCTATACGGTGATGGCGAACGAGGTGCTGACGGCCGTCCCGCTGTTCCTGTTCATGGGCTACATCGTCGAACGCGCCAACATCGTCGACCGCCTGTTCACGACGCTCAACATCGCGTCCAAGAACATGCCGGGCTCGATGGGCGTCGCCGCGCTGATCACCTGCGCCCTCTTCGCCACCGCCACCGGCATCGTCGGTGCCGTCGTCACGCTGATGGGCCTTCTGGCCCTGCCGGCGATGCTGAACGCGCGCTACGACAAGTCCTTCGCCTCGGGCATCATCTGCGCCGGCGGCACGCTCGGCATCCTGATCCCGCCCTCGATCATGCTGATCGTCTATGCGGCAGCCTCCGGCGTCTCCATCGTGCGGCTCTATGCCGGCGCGCTGCTGCCGGGCCTGATCCTCGTCGGCCTCTACCTCGTCTACATCATCGGCCGGTCCGTCCTGCAGCCGAGCGCCGCCCCGCGCCCGACCAAGGACGAGGTGCCGGACGTGCCGTTCCTGCGGCTGACCTTCATGATCCTGACGTCGTTCCTGCCGCTGGCCTTCCTGATCCTCGCCGTTCTCGGCTCGATCCTGTTCGGCCTCGCCACCCCGACCGAGGCGGCGGCCATCGGTGCCCTCGGCGGCATCCTGCTGGCCGTCGGCTACCGGGCCCTCACCTTCCAGCGGCTGCGCGAATCCGTCTATCTGACGGTCCGCACCACGGCGATGGTCTGCTGGCTCTTCGTCGGCTCCTACATCTTCTCCTCGGTGTTCTCCTATCTCGGCGGCGAGCAGGTGATCTCGGAGTTCGTCCGCGGCCTCGACCTGACGCCGCTGCAGTTCCTGCTGCTCGCCCAGCTGATCATCTTCCTGCTCGGCTGGCCGCTGGAATGGTCGGAGATCATCATCATCTTCGTGCCGATCTTCCTGCCGCTCCTGGAAATGTTCGGCATCGATCCGCTGTTCTTCGGCATCCTCGTTGCCCTGAACCTGCAGACCTCGTTCCTGACGCCGCCCATGGCCATGTCGGCCTATTACCTGAAGGGCATCGCGCCGCCGGACGTGAAGCTGACCGACATCTTCAAGGGCGTCCTGCCCTTCCTGATGATGGTGTTCCTGGCGATGGCGGTGGTCTATCTCGTCCCGCAGTCGGTCTACTACCTCCCGGAAGTCTTCTATGGCCGCTAGGAGTTCGTTGATCGACCTGCCGCCGCTCGACCTGCGCGAGCGGCTGGCAGGGGGCGCCGCGCGCGCGGCGGAGGTCACCGACGCCGCCGCCGCCAGGGTGGAGAGCGATCCGGCGGCGGCCGCCGCCTTCGCCTGGTTCGATGCCGATTTCGCCCGCCGCCAGGGCGTCCATCTCGACACCCAGCGGGGCCGCCTGCGCTCGATCGGCGCGCTGCACGGCCTGCCGGTCGCCGTCGACGACATGATCGACGCGGCGCGCATGCCGGCCATCGCCGGCTTCGCCCCCTTCACCGGCCGCGTGCCGGAAGCCGATTCCGCCATCGTCGAGCGCCTGCGCTCGGCCGGCGCGCTGATCGCCGGCAAGACGGCGGTGCGCGAACTCGGCATCGGCCCCGCTGTCGCGTCGACCGACACCGATGCGCCGGTCACCGGCGTCGACGGCTGCGTCACGGCGGTCGCCCGCGGCGCCGCCTCGCTCGGCGTCGGCATGGCTGGCGACGGTGCGCTGATCCGCTCCGCCTCGGCCAGCGGCATCACCGGCTACACCCCGACCTTCGGCGCGATCCCGCGCCGCGGCGTCCGCGACGTGGCGCCCAGCCTCGACGCCCCAAGCGTCTGCGCCCGCAGCATCTCCGGCGTCGCGCTCCTGGCCGAATGCCTGTTCG
Source organism: Aurantimonas sp. (assembly GCF_964217435.1). Classification (NCBI taxonomy): domain Bacteria; kingdom Pseudomonadati; phylum Pseudomonadota; class Alphaproteobacteria; order Hyphomicrobiales; family Aurantimonadaceae; genus Aurantimonas; species Aurantimonas sp. The sequence goes on from NZ_CAXPJM010000028.1 coordinate 70,085, forward strand.
GCAACGATCTGGCCGATCCCTCGACCGAGGCGACGCCGCATCCGCAGCTCCTTGCCCAGGCCGGCATGACGCCGCCCGTCGTGCCGACGCTGGCGATCGTGCGTACGCCCTGGTGGGACCGCGCCGATCCGCTCACACAGGAAGGCATCGGCGAGGTCGCGGCCGAACTCGGCGAACGCTGCTTCGACGCCGACCTGCCGGAGATTTTCGCCGATGGCCTGATCCATGCCGAACGGGTCCGGCTGGCCGAGGCCGCCAAGAACCTCTACGGCACGCGCCAGCGCTATCCCGGCGCCGTCTCGGCCGAGCTGACGGCCCTCCTGGAGCAGGGCGACACCATCCTCGCCCGCGACTACCTCGCCGCCCTCGACTGGCGCGCCGTGCTCTATGCGGGGCTGGAGGCGGTGCTGTCGCGCTGCGACGCCATCCTCACCCCCGCCGCCATCGGTCCGGCCCGGCCCGGCGTGGCGCCGGAGGGGGAGAATGTGTTCAATGCCCTGTGGACCTTCCTCGGGGTGCCCTCGGTGACGCTGCCGCTGCTCGAGACCCCCGATGGCCAGCCCATCGGCGTCCAGCTCGTCGGCCGGCGCGGCGAGGACGGCCGGCTTCTGCGCACCGCGCACTGGCTGGAAACGCAACTGACCAACGGGAGCGCCTGACATGACACTGGAACGCAAGCTGTCGCTGGTGGCCTACGCCGTCCTGTGCGCCTTCCTGCTGATTCTCATCGTCCACGTGCCGTCGCCGGATCTCGGCCTGGTGCTCCTGGCGACCGTGCTGCTGGCCGGCTACGACCTGTTCTTCCACGATCCGACGCCGAAGCCCTGACGCGCGTCGACCGCGACGTCCGCACACCGTCGCGCGGCCCCGCCGCGCGTCGCTTCCGGACCCCAGACAGCAAAAAGCCCGGCACGATGGCCGGGCTTTTTTCATGTCGACGCCGTGTCGGCGTCTTACATGCCGAGGCCTTCGTACCGCTTCTTGAAGCGCGACACGCGACCGCCACGGTCCAGCAGCTGCTGGTTGCCGCCGGTCCAGGCCGGATGGCTGGTCGGATCGATGTCGAGATTCATCTTGTCGCCGTCAGAACCCCAGGTCGACCGGGTCTGATACTCGGTGCCATTGGTCATCACGACGGTGATCGTGTGGTAGTCCGGGTGGATTTTGTCTTTCATCGCCTTCGATCCTTGGGTCTGGCCGGATCCCCGCCAAACCGACACAGCTGCGGACAGGGCCGCCTGCAGGTCTCGATGTCGCGGAGTTGGAAAGCGCGATCGCTTTCAAATTCGAGGACGAGCCTATACATGAGGGCACCTGTCGGCACAAGAGCCGGAGGCCATCCCCGTCGCGGTACGCGCGGCGGGTTCATGAACTGCAAGAATGACTGGAGGCGGGCTTGCGCCAGATGACAGCCGGCGAGCGCGAAGCCGAACGCAAGCGCCGCGACCTGAAGCCCCTCGCCCGGCTGATTCCCTATCTGAAGCGCTACAAGGCCAAGGTCGCCGGCGCGATCTTCTTCCTGTCGCTGGCGGCCCTCACCACGCTCTCGCTCCCGCTGGCCGTGCGCCGGGTGATCGACAAGGGCTTCGACGCCCCCAGCACCGCCTTCATCGACACCTATTTCGCCATGCTGGTGGTCCTGGCCGCCGTCCTCGCGATCGCCAGCGCCGGCCGCTACTATTTCGTCATCACGCTGGGCGAGCGCGTCGTGGCGGATCTGCGCAAGGATGTCTTTTCCCGGATCACGCGCCTGTCGCCGGGCTTCTACGACCGGGCGCTGACCGGCGAGATCGTCTCGCGCCTGACCGCCGACACCACCCAGATCAAGTCCGTCGTCGGCGCCACCGCGTCGCTGGCCCTGCGCAACGCCATCCTGTTCATCGGCGCCGTCGTCATGATGGTGATCACCAGTCCCGGCCTGTCGCTGATCGTCATCGCCGCGATTCCCGTCATCATCGTGCCGCTGGTCGCCTTCGGCCGCTCGGTGCGCCGGCGCTCGCGCTATGCGCAGGACACGCTGGCCGACGCCACCGCCTATGCCACCGAGGCGATCGGCGCCGTGCGCACCGTCCAGGCCTTCACCAGCGAGACCGCCACCGGCAACCGCTTCGCCGCCGCCGTCGACCGCGCCTTCCAGGCAGCCCGCGCCTCGGTCAGCGCCCGCGCGTTTCTGACCGCCTTCGCCATCTTCCTGATCTTCTCCTCGATCATCGCCGTCCTGTGGATCGGCGCCCAGCAGGTCACCGAGGGCACCATGAGCGGCGGCACGCTCGGCCAGTTCCTGCTTTACGCCGTCTTCGCCGCGGGCGCTGTGGGCCAGCTCTCGGAGGTCTGGGGCGAGATCGCCCAGGCCGCCGGCGCCGCCGAGCGCCTGTCCGAGCTCCTGGCCGAGGAACCGGCCATCCGCTCGCCCGCCGATCCCGTCGCCCTGCCCCGGCCAGCGCGCGGCGAGGTCGTCTTCGACCGGGTCAGCTTCGCCTATCCGACGCGGCCCGACGTCTCGACGGTCCACGATCTGTCCTTCACCGTGAAGCACGGCGAGACCGTCGCCATCGTCGGGCCGTCCGGCGCCGGCAAGTCGACCATCTTCTCGCTGATCGAGCGCTTCTACGATCCCGATGCCGGCCGCGTCCTGATCGACGGTGTCGACGTGCGCACGGCCGATCTGGAGCAATTGCGCAGCCGCATCGCGTTGGTGCCGCAGGACGTGACCATCTTCGCCGCGACCGCGGCCGAGAACATCGGCTTCGGCGATCCGGACGCCTCGCGCCCGCAGGTGGTCTCGGCGGCCCGCTCGGCGCTGGCCGAAGGCTTCATCGAGGCCATGCAGGACGGCTACGACACGGTCATCGGCGAGCGCGGCATCACCCTGTCGGGCGGCCAGCGCCAGCGCGTGGCGATCGCCCGGGCGATCCTGCGCGACGCACCGATCCTGCTCCTCGACGAGGCGACCTCCGCCCTCGACGCCGAAAGCGAGATCCTCGTCCAGCGGGCGCTGGAAAAGCTGATGGAGGGTCGCACGACGCTGGTCATCGCCCATCGCCTCGCCACGGTGCTGAAGGCCGACCGAATCCTCGTCCTCGATGGCGGCCAGATCGTCGAAGAAGGCACCCATGCCTCGCTGATCGCCAAGGACGGCATCTATGCGCGTCTCGCCCGCCTGCAGTTCGAGGCCGGCCGCACCGACGCGATGCTCGGCGCCGCCGAATAGCCCCGCGGGCGCGGCGTCCCGCAGCGCGCCGCGTCCCATCCGGGCGATCCGTCGTGGCTTTGCAGCGGACCTGCGGACCTTGCGCCCCCGAAGGCTCGGCGTCCCGGCTAATCCACCTCGGGCATCGTCGCCGTCACCTCGATGGCCGCATACCAGGCGGCCAGATCGGCGATGTCGTCGTCTTCCAGACCCTGCGCGATGATCGACATCTGCTGGTGCTGGCGCGCGCCCGAGCGGAACGCCTTGAGCTGTTCGGCGAGATAGAAGGCGCTGTCGCCGGCGATGTTCGGGGCATCGGGCGCCGTCGCGACGCCGTCGAGGCCGTGGCAGGTGGCGCACATGGCGGCCTTCTCCTTGCCCGCCGCCAGATCCGCGGCCATGGCGGCGGGCGAGGCGAGAAGAAGCAGCGCCGCGGCGAGGCCGCGCGGCAGGAACTTGGTCATGGGGGTCATCCGTCTGGAGGGTGGCGGGCCGCCCCGGTCCCCCGGCGCGGCCCTGTCGGCGTTCGGAACGCCTATTTGGTGTAGGCGATCCGGTAGATCGCGCCCGCCAGATCGTCGGAGACCAGCAGCGAGCCGTCCTTCAGCGTCGCCACGTCCACCGGGCGGCCGATATATTCGCCGCTGTCCGACAGCCAGCCCTCGGCGAAGACTTCCGTCTCCTTGGCCGAGCCGTCCTCGTTGAGCGAGGTGAACATCACCCGCGCCCCGATCGGGTCGGTCCGGTTCCACGAGCCGTGCTGGGCCGAGAAGATGCCGCCGCGATATTTCCGCGGGAAGCTGTCGCCGTCATAGAAGGTCATGCCCAGATCGGCCGCATGTGCGTCCATCTCGACCTCGGGCGCCACCACGTCGGCGGGGATCTCGGCGTTCTTGTACTCGTTGGTGCGCACGCTGCCGCCGCCATACCAGGGGAAGCCGAAATTCTGCCCGGCCGCGGTCGCCCGGTTCAGCTCGCCCGGCGGGATGTCGTCACCCATGCCGTCGACCTGGTTGTCGGTGAACCACAGCTCGCCATTGTCCGGGTTGAAGTCCATGCCGACCGAATTGCGCACGCCGGTGGCGTAGACCTCGCGGCCGCTGCCGTCACGCTCCATCCGCACGATGCCGCCGATGCCCTCGCGCTTGTAGAGGTCGCTCTTCTCCTCGGGCGGCACGTTGTAGGGCTGGCCGAGCGAGACATAGAGCTTGTTGTCCGGCCCGATCCGGCAGACCCGGGCGGTGTGGTTGAAGGATTCCTCGGCGGCCGGGATCAGCTCGCCCTTGTCCACCACCACGCCGACGGCGACGTCCGGGCTCTCGTAGAAGAACTCGGCGGCCGGCAGCACCAGCACCCGGTTCTGCTCGGCGATGAACAGGAAGCCGTCATCGGAGAAACAGACGCCGTTCGGGATGGTGAAGTCGATCGACGGGGCGAACTGCTTCACCTCGTCGGCCACCCGGTTGCGGTCGCGGTCGGTGATCGCCCAGACGGTCTGCTTGCGGGTGCCCACGAAGGTGGCGACGCCCTGCGGCCCGACGGCGATGTGGCGTGCGTCGGGGACCACCGCGAACAGCGAGATCTCGAAGCCGTCCGGCAGCGTGATCGCTTCCAGGTTCTTGCGCAGCTGATCGGCATATTCGCCGGTCTGGTCGATGGTCTGGAAATCCATCGAGGTGCCGGTCGACTGCATGCCCTGCAGCTTCTTCATGTTGTCGTCGGATTGCGCCGCCGCCGGCGACACCGCCATGAGTGCGAACACGGCGACCGTGCTCATCAGGATCCTGTGCATGTTTCCTCCCCTGCCGCGCTGGGCGCGATCGTTGTGGAGGGGGTGCCCGTCCCCTCGGGCAGGATGCTGGCATGCACTTCGCGACATCGTCAATCATGCACCGCCCACCGATGGCGGCGGGAGGCGCGCCGCAAGGTCGCAGCGTCTCGGAGGCTCGCGAAGACGCCTCGGCTCAGCGTTCGGTCAGCTTGAACTCGATGCGCCGGTTGCGGGCGCGGGCCTCCGGCGTGTTCTCGGGATCGATCGGCTGGTATTCGCCGAAGCCGGTCGCCGCCAGCCGCTCGGGCGGCACGCCCTGGCTGATCAGATACTTGACCACCGCGCCGGCGCGCTCGGTCGAGAGCTCCCAATTGTCCTCGAACCGGCCGCCGGAGATCGGCACGTTGTCGGTGTGCCCGTCGACCCGGATGATCCAGTTGATGTCCGACGGGATCTCGCGATTGAGCGCGACGATCGCCTCGGCGAGCTTGGCCATCTCGTCGGTGCCTTCCTCCTGCAGGACGTCCGACCCCGAGGGGAACAGCACTTCCGACTGGAACACGAAGCGGTCGCCGACAATGCGGATGTTCTCGCGATCCGACAGGATCTCGCGCAGCCGGCCGAAGAAGTCCGAGCGGTAGCGCGACAGCTCCTGTACCCTTTGAGCAAGCGCCACGTTCAGGCGGCGGCCGAGATCGGCGATCTTGGTCTGGCTTTCCGCGTCGCGGCTCTCGGACACCTCCAGCGCCCGCTCCAGGGCGCCGATCTGCTGGCGCAGGGCCGCAAGCTGCTGGTTGAGAAGCTCCACCTGCGAGCGGGCCCGCTGCGACAGCTCCTGCTCCTCGCTGAGCGCGGTCTGCAGGCCCTCGACCCGGGCCGAGGCGGCGGCCGCCGAGCCCGATCCCGATTCCAGCGCCTCCTGCAGGCGCGAGCGCTCCTCCTCGATGCCGGCGAGCGACGCCCGCAGATTGGCGATCTGGTCCTCGTTGTCCTGGGTGGTCGAGCGCTCCAGCGCCAGGAGCTGCGTCAGCTCGTTGATCTGGCTGTTCAGCCGGTCGAGCACCTCGTCCTTGCCGGTGATCTCGCGGCTGAGCAGGAACTGCGCCAGCACGAACACCGACAGCAGGAACATGATCGCCAGCAGCAGCGTCGACAGCGCATCGACGAAGCCCGGCCAGTAATCGACCGACCGATCGCTCCTGCGGTTGCGCGACAGCGCCATGGCTAGGGTTCCTTGCGCTTGTCGCCGAGACTGCCGGCAAGCCGGTCCAGCACCTGCCGCAACTCGCGCTGCTCACCGGCCTGGGTCTCCACGAAGTCGCGCAGCATCTGCTGCTCGCTGCGCATGTGGGTGACGAGGCCCTGGATGCTCTCGGCCAGATTGGCCATGGCGGCGCTGGTGCGCGGCGTCGTGGTCTGGTCCTTGGCGATCTTGTCGATCTGCTCGGACAATTGCCGCAACTGCTCCGAACCGCCGGCGGCGACCTGCGCCCCCTCGCCCGTCGGTGGCAGCACCATGTCGGAGCCGACATCGGTCACCGAGGACAGCCAGTTTTCCAGCTCGGTATAGAACCGGTTCTGCGCCCGCCCGACCTGCAAGTCGAGAAAGCCGAGCACCAGCGAGCCGGAGAGGCCGAACAGCGACGAGGAAAACGCCGTGCCCATGCCCGACAGCGGCGCGGCGAGGCCCGCCTTCAGGGCGTCGAGGACGCTGGCCGTGTCGCCGGCAGCCGGATCGAGGCCCTGGATGGTCGCGCCGATCGAGCCGATGGTGCGCAACAGGCCCCAGAACGTGCCGAGCAGCCCGAGAAAGACCAAGAGGCCGATCAGGTAGCGGGCGATGTCGCGGGTCTCGTCGAGGCGCGTGGCGATCGAATCGAGGATCGAGCGCATCGAATGGGTCGACAGCGAGATCGAGCGGCGACGGCCGATCAGGCCGCGCATCGGCGCCAGGAGCACCGGATCCTTCAGCCGGTCGAAATCCGACGAGCCCTCGCGGAAGGCGTTGACCCAGCGGACCTCGCGCGACAGCCGCAGCACCTGCAGGAAGGCCAGCAGGATGCCGACGGCCAGTACGCCGATGATCAGGCCGTTCAGCCCGGGATTGGTGGCGAAGGCGGTGGAGATCTGCCGGCCGAGGATTGCCGCCACGAAGGACGCCAGCGCCAGGAACACCAGCATCGACCACAGGAAGACCATGGGGCTCGACAGCCGGTTCGGATCGAAATCATCCGGCCGCCCGGTGTTGTCCGTAGACGATCTGAAGACCTGCATCGCGTTCCAATCAACTCCGCCGGTTCGGGTCCACGGCACGGACCCCGCTGCCCGCGTTCACTCGAACCATAAGGCAAGGTAAGGAATAATGCGGCTCTTTTAAACGCTCGTTACGTCGCCCCGCCAGCCGTCCCCTGCCGTCTGCCCCGGCCGACGATGCGGCCGCGGTCGTCTCAGCCGTTCTGGGCGGCGGCCGTGCGCTTGCGCTCGGCCAGGGCGATCTGGTCGCTCAGCGCCTTGCGCATGAACTCGTTGCCGCAGACCACGTCGCCGATCTCGTGGTCGAACTTGGCGCCGTTCATGCCGCTGATGAAGCCGCCCGCCTCGCGCACCAGGATCGAACCGGCGGCCACGTCCCAGGGCTTCAGCTTGCGCTCCCAGAAGCCGTCGAGCCGGCCGGCGGCCACATAGGCCATGTCGAGAGAGGCCGCGCCCATGCGGCGCACGCCCGAGGTCTCGCCCATGATCTGGCGCAGCTCGTACAGATAGCCGGCATGGTCGCCATGGCCGAGGAACGGCGTGCCGGTGCCGAACAGCGCTTCCGCCAGCGACTTGCGGGCCGCGACCCGCAGGCGCCGGTCGTTGACGAAGGCGCCGCCGCCCTTCTCCGCCGTGTAGAGCTCGTCCATCGCCGGGTTGAACACCACGCCGGCGACGATCTGGCCGTCACGTTCGAGGCCGATCGAGATGGCGAATTGCGGAATGCCGTGCAGGAAGTTGGTGGTGCCGTCCAGCGGATCGACGATCCAGCGGTGCTGCGGGTCGTTGCCCTCGACGACGCCGCGCTCCTCCATCAGGAAGCCCCAGTCCGGGCGCGCCCGCGACAGTTCCTGGTGGACGATCTCCTCGGCCCGCCGGTCGGCATTGGACACGAAATCCGCCGGTCCCTTCATCGAGACCTGCAGGTTCTGCACCTCGCCGAAGTCGCGGATCAGGGAACGGCCGGCCTTCATGGCGGCCTGCGTCATCACATGGAGAAGCGCGGATCGGGCCATCGTCTGCTTTCGTCGAATAAGAGAGGGCCGCCCGGATGGCGGCCGCCGTCAGGAAATCTCGGGCTCAGCCTCAGTCGGCGCGGCGCAGATAGGTGATCTCGTTGGTGTCGACGAGAATGCGCTCGCCGGTCTCGATGAACGGCGGCACCATCACGCGCATGCCGTTCTCCATCACCGCCGGCTTGTAGGACGAGGCCGCGGTCTGGCCCTTGACCACCGGGTCGGCCTCGACGATCGCCAGCACCACCTGGTCGGGCAGCTTGATGCCGATCGGCTTGTCCTCGTGGCTTTCCACCGTGACCATCATGCCGTCCTGCAGGAAGGCCGCGCGCTCGCCGACGAAGTCCTTCTGGAGCTCCAGCTGCTCGTAGGTCTCGGTGTCCATGAACACCAGCATCTCGCCCTCGGCGTAGAGGAACTGGTAGTCCTTCTGCTCGAGGCGGACGCGCTCGACGGTCTCGGAGGCGCGGAAGCGCTCGTTCAGCTTGGTGCCGTCGATCAGGTTCTTCAGCTCGACCTGGGCAAAGGCGCCGCCCTTGCCGGGCTTCACATGGGCGGTCTTCACCGCCGCCCACAGGCCGCCATTGTGCTCGATGACGTTGCCGGGGCGAATTTCGTTTCCGTTGATCTTCATCGATGCTCTCGAAGGGTTCTCGCGTCGGCGACGATCCGGTCGCACGGCAGCGGCAGCGTTATTGATCGGCAGGCTCGCTCGCCGGAAGGGGGCGGCCGGCCGGTGCCGGGCTCCATGCCTTCGTCTGACGATCTCTGCGGGTCGGGGCTCAAGACCATAATTTACCCCGCCATTCAAGCCTCGTGGCGGGTTTCGGCTGTCCCGTTCAGCGCGAACGGAACCGGTTGGCCGCCTCCAGGGCCGACTTCTGGGTCTGCGGATCGAGCCCGCGGAAGAAGTCGTCGAGGGTCGGGTCGGAGTTTTCCACCCGCTTGGCGAGCACCGCCCATTTCGCCGCCTGCAGGCGGTCGGGCGCGGTCCCCACCCCATCCTTGTAGAGATGCGCCACCCGGTTGATGGCGATGGGATTGCCCCGGTCGGCCGCCCGCTTGAGGAAGCGGAAGCCGTCCTCGAGTTGCGGAGGACCGCCCTTGCCGTTGATCAGCCAGATGCCGAATTCCACCTGCGCCGCGCCGAGACCGTTGATCGCCGCCGCGCGCAGCCATTTGCGCGCCACGGCGCTGTCGGCCTGCACGCCGCGGCCATACTCATAGAGCTGCGACATGGCATATTGGGCGTCGGCGACGCCGGCATTGGCGGCCTTCTGGAAATAGCCGAAGGCCTCCTCGAAGCCGCCCGAGGGCGAGGCCTGGACGATCATCTGGGCGTAATTGTACTGGGCAAGCGGCAGGCCCTGCTCGGCCGCCGCCGCCATCAGGTCGCGCGCCTTGGCGATGTCCGAGGCGACCACGGTGCCGTCCAGCAGCATCAGCGCGAAGCGGAACTGGCCCTCGGCGCTGCCGGCCTTGGCCGCCGCCTCGTACCAGTGCGCCGCCTTCTGCAGATCCTGCGGCACGCCGAGCGCCCGCGAATAGATTTCGCCGAGCAGCGTCTGCGCCGCCGGATCGCCGAGATTGGCGATCGGCTCGGCCAGCTTCAGCGCCGTCAGGTAGAAGCCGCGCTGATAGGCGCCGTAGGCGAGATCGCTGGGGGACGGCTGCTGGCCTTCCGCCGGCGGCGTCTCGGGCGCGACCTCCGCGGGCACCGGCAGCGCCTCGCCCTGCGCGCCCTCGGTCAGCGTGCCCTGGTCCAGAATCGCCGGATCAGCCGCTGCGGCCTCACCCGGCGCATCGTCGCTCTGGGCCCAGGCCGGCCCGGCGCCGATGATCAGCGCCGCCAGCCCCGCCATAAGGACAAGCCGCCCGCCGGCCGCTCGTTCGGGCGCTCTCATGCGGCCGCGCTTTCGAACCAGGCGTCGATCAGGGCATTGGCCCGCGCCACCATCTCGCCCGCCGCCTCCGGCAGGGCGAAGACGGCAGCCGACAGGGCGATGAACTCGGCCCGCGTCGCCGCGGCCTCGACCACGCTCTCGATGTCCGAACCGGCCAGGACGATGCAGGGCAATTCGACGATCTCGGCCCACCATTCGCCCATGGCGATGCTCTTGGGATGCGGGTTCGGATCGACGTCGCCGCCGAACCGGCCGAACAGCAGGTAGTCGGGGCGCAATTCGCCGGCTTCCAGCGCGTCGTGGCGTGTCTCGAAGCCCGAGGCGCCGACGATCAGCTTCGGCGCGAAGCGCTCCATGGTCTCGCCGAGCTCCGCCGGATCGCCCGACGTCATGTGGATGCCGTCGGCCTGGACGCGGCCGGCGCAGCGTGTGTCGTCGGCGACGATCGCGGCGGCGCCGGCCGCCTGGATGATCGGCACCAGCTTCTCGGCAAGGTTCTGGAAGGAGACGGCGTCGCGGCCGGCCGGGTCGAGAATGACCGAGGCGACGTCGCCGCCGGCCAGCGCGGCCTGCACGGCCGTCACGGCATCCGCGTCGCCGAGCGGCGTGGTCAGGAGTACGAGCCTGGGACGGATGTATTCGGTGTCCATCGAAAATCTTGACCTTGCATGTCGGGCGCCGATCGTCGTGTCGGCCGTTTCGCGAAAGGCTTTAGCAAATCACTCGCCGGGTGGGAAACATCCGCCGTGCCGCGGCCGCGCTCACGGCCCGATGCCCCGGCGCATCCCGCCGGATGCCGCCATCGCCCGCAGTTGCCATGGCGGTGTGACGGTTCTACTCCTGCGGCACCTTCGTTTGCCGACTCCGACCGGAAGCCGCTCGCCGCGTGATCACCGACCCGCTGTTCTATCTCGTCGCGATCCCCGCGGTGCTTCTCGTGGGCCTGGCCAAGGGCGGCTTCGGCGGCGCGCTGACGCTGGTCGGCGTCCCGCTGATGGCCGTCGTCATCTCGCCGGTCACCGCCGCGGCGATCATGCTGCCCGTGCTGGTGGCCATGGACATCGTCGGCCTCGTCGCCTGGCGCGGCACCTTCGACCGCCGCGTCATCGCCATCATGCTGCCGGCCTCCTTCGGCGGCGTCCTTCTCGGCTATCTCACCGCCACCATGGTCTCCGCCGACGGCATCCGCCTCGTCATCGGCCTCCTGGCGCTCTGGTTCGCGGCCGAATGGTTCTGGCGCTCGCGCCACCAGCTCGAGCCACGGCCGCGCAACACCGCCAAGAGCCTCAGCTGGGGCGCCATCGCCGGCTTCTCCAGCTTCGTCAGCCATGCCGGCGGCCCGCCCTTCCAGGTCGCGGTCATGCCGCTGCGCCTGCCGCCGCCGGTCTATGCCGGCACGTCGGTGCTGTTCTTCGCCTCCACCAACGCCGTCAAGCTGATCCCGTATTTCCTGCTCGGCCAGTTCTCCGCCGACAATCTGGCGACCTCGGCGGTGCTCATGCCGCTGGCGCCCGTCGCCACCCTTGCCGGCGTCTGGCTGGTGCGCCGCGTCGATCCCAAGGCCTTCTACTGGATCGCCTACATGGTGCTGGTGCCGGTCGGCCTGAAGCTCATCGTCGACGGCGCCCGGGCGCTGTTCTTCTAGCGCTCTCTGCCGGCGTTCCGCGCAATCCGCCGTGACGCGCGCCTCCCGATCTTCTATAGAACAGCCCCAAACGGGGGAGTTCGGGACGGACACATGGGCATCTACGACGAGCATCTCGATCGCAACGCGGCCAATTACCAACCGCTGACGCCGCTGAGCCATCTGGCCCGCGCGGCGCTGGTGCATCCGGACCGGGTCGCCATCATCCACGGCGCCCTGCGCCGGACCTATGCCGAGTTCTACGCGCGCTCGCGTCGCCTTGGCTCGGCGCTGGAACGGCGCGGCATTGCGCGCGGCGACACCGTTGCGGTGATGCTGTCCAACACCCCGGCCATGCTCGAGGCCCATCACGGCGTCCCCATGACCGGAGCCGTGCTCCTGTCCATCAACACCCGTCTCGACGCCGACATCATCGCCTTCCAGCTCGACCATTCCGAAGCCAGGGTCGTGCTGGTCGATCGCGAATTCTCGGGCGTCATGGCCGAGGCGCTGAAGAAGGCCAAGGTCACGCCCCTCGTCGTCGATTACGACGATCCGGATTTCCCCGCCGACGCCCCGGTCGCCAAGGGGCCGGCCATCGGCAGCCTGGAATACGAAGCGCTCGTCGCCGAGGGCGACCCGGACTATGCCTGGCACATGCCCAACGACGAGTGGGACGCCATCTCGCTCAACTACACCTCCGGCACCACCGGCAATCCCAAGGGCGTCGTCTACCACCATCGCGGCGCCGCGCTGATGGGCTACGCCAATGTCATCGCCTCCGGCATGGGCCGCTATCCGGTCTATCTGTGGACGCTGCCGATGTTCCACTGCAACGGCTGGTGCTTCCCCTGGACCCTCGCCGTCCAGGCCGGCACCCATGTCTGCCTGCGCTGGGTCCGGGCCAAGGCTATGTTCGACGCCCTTGCCGATCACGGCGTCACCCATCTGTGCGGCGCGCCGGTGGTCATGGCGACGCTGATCAACGCCGATGCCGGCGACAAGCGCGACTTCGACCAGACCGTCACCTTCAACACCGCCGCGGCCCCGCCGCCGCAATCGGTGCTGTCGGGCATGCGCGACGCCGGCTTCGAGGTCACCCATCTCTACGGCCTCACCGAGACCTACGGCCCGGCCGTGGTCAACGAGTGGAAGGACGAGTGGAACGCCCTCGACGGCCCGGCCCGCGCCGCCAAGACGGCGCGCCAGGGCGTGCGCTATCCGGCGCTGGAGGATCTGGCGGTGATGCATTCGGAGACGATGGAGAAGACCCCGGCCGACGGCGAGACCATCGGCGAGGTCATGTTCCGCGGCAACATCGTCATGCGCGGCTATCTGAAGAACCCCGAGGCGTCGGCCGAGGCGTTCCGCGGCGGCTGGTTCCATTCCGGCGATCTCGGCGTCCTCCACGAGGACGGCTATATCGAGCTGAAGGACCGCGCCAAGGACATCATCATCTCGGGCGGCGAGAACATCTCCTCCATCGAGGTCGAGGACGCGCTCTACCAGCACCCGGATGTCGCGACGGCGGCGGTGGTCGCCAAGCCGGACGAGAAATGGGGCGAGACGCCGCTGGCCTTCGTCGAGCTGAAGCCCGGCCGCAGCGTCACCGAGGCCGATCTCATCGCCCATTGCCGCGAGCGGCTGGCCCGCTTCAAATGCCCCAAGGAGATCCGCTTCCAGGAGGTCCCGAAGACCTCGACCGGCAAGATCCAGAAATACGTGCTGCGCAAGGCGATCGGCTGAGAATGGCGGCGCGGCGCCCGGGCCCGGGCCCGGACGAAAAACGCCCCGACACCGTTGCCGGTGCCGGGGCGGAATGGCTTGGGAGGTTTGAGATCAGCCGGCGGGCTGGCGCAGCCGCTCGATCTCGTCCTTCAGTTGGAGCTTCTTTCGCTTCATCTCCCGGAGTTCCGAATCCCTCATCGCCGGTTTCGATACCAGCGCAGCTGAAATCTCGTGGTCGAGCGCCGAGTGGCGTTGTTCCAGCGTAGCGAGATGGGTATCCAAGGACATGGCTTCTCCCTTCGTGAGTTAGGTCGCGGTCCGCAATGCGAACCGGAGCCAGCAACCAGTCGACGGTGTCACAAGAGTGTCGCACTGTCGATTGGTCCGGCGGTCGCTATCGTCCGATGGGCGGTTTTGCTAATCGTCCGTCACGACTGTCTGGACAATTGTCGAGACCCCGGTTCGGTTGCACGCGGCGGTGCCTGAAAGGAACAGAATGGCGGATCAGGAACAGGCGGCCTTGAGGCTGCAGGTGGCGCGTCTGCGGCAGGAACATGCCGATTTCGACGCGGCCGTGAACGCGATGGTCGCAACCGGCTGCGACCGGCTGCAGGTCCAGCGCATGAAAAAGAAGAAGCTGACCATCCGGGACCGCCTGCAGGATCTGGAGGATCAGATCATTCCGGACATCAGCGCATGAGCGACGCCGCCCTCTCCCCGCCCGTCGCCATCATCATGGGCAGCCAGTCCGACTGGTCGGTGATGAAGAACGCCGCCGACACGCTCGACGCGCTGGCCATCGGCTATGACGCGCAGATCGTTTCGGCCCACCGCACGCCCGAGCGTCTCTACGATTTCGCCCGCGGCGCGAAGGCCGCCGGCTTCAAGGTCGTCATCGCCGGGGCCGGCGGCGCCGCCCATCTGCCCGGCATGACCGCGGCGATGACGCCGCTGCCGGTCTTCGGCGTCCCGGTCGAAAGCCGCGCCCTGTCCGGCCAGGACAGCTTGCTCTCCATCGTCCAGATGCCCGCCGGCGTGCCCGTCGGAACCCTCGCCATCGGCCGCGCCGGCGCCGTCAACGCCGCGCTTCTCGCCGCCAGCGTGCTCGCTTTGTCCGACGACGCCCTCGCCGGCCGCCTCGATGCCTGGCGCAAGGCCCAGACCGACGCGGTCGCCGCCGCACCAGTGGATACCCCGTGAGCACGACGCCGCCCGCCCCCGGCGCCGAAGCGCGCTTCGCCATGCCGGACACCGCCATCGGCATCGTCGGCGGCGGCCAGCTCGGCCGCATGCTGGCCATGGCCGCGGCCCGGCTCGGCTACCGGGTGATCGTGCTCGATCCCGACGCCGGCTGCCCCGCCGCGCAGGTCGCCAACGCGCAGATCGTCGCCGCCTATGACGACGTCGCCGCCCTGCGCGACCTCGCCGCCCGCACCAGCGTCGTCACCTATGAATTCGAAAATGTGCCGGTCGAGCAGATCCGCGCCGCCGTCACCGCCGTGCCGCTCTATCCGCCGGCCGAGGCGCTGGAAGTCGCCCAGGACCGCGTCGTCGAGAAGGCCTTTCTCAACGGCATCGGCGTCGCCACCGCCGAATGGCGCGCGATCGACAGCGTCGCCGAACTCGGCCACGCCCTCGTCGAGCTCGACGGCGACTGCATCCTGAAGACCCGTCGCTTCGGCTATGACGGCAAGGGCCAGGCCTCGATCCGCAAGGGCGGCCCCCATGCCGACGTCTTCGAGAGCCTCGGCGGCGTGCCGGCGATTCTCGAGAAGAAGGTGCCCTTCGCCTACGAATGCTCGATCATCGCGGCGCGCGGCATCGACGGCAGCGTCGTCGCCTACGATCCGGCCGAGAACGTCCACCGGCTCGGCATCCTGCATACCTCGACCGTCCCCGGCCGGGTCTCGCCGCAGGTCGGCGAAGCGGCCAGGGCCGTCGCCGCCAGCATCCTCGCCAAGCTCGGCTATGTCGGCGTCATCGGCGTCGAGTTCTTCGTGCAGGGCGACGACACCATCCTCGTCAACGAGATCGCCCCGCGGGTGCACAATTCCGGCCACTGGACCGAGGCGGCCTGCGTCGTCTCGCAGTTCGAGCAGCATGTGCGGGCGATCGCCGGCCTTAAGCTCGGCTCCGCCGCACGTCACTCGGACTGCGTCATGGAGAATCTCATCGGCGACGACGTGAAGCGCGTCGATGCGATTCTCGCCGAGCCCGCCACCCTCCTCCATCTCTACGGCAAGCCGGAAGCAAGGCCCGGCCGCAAGATGGGCCATCTGACCCGGCTGACGGACTGAATCAGCGCAAATCGGGCGTCACAGCGCGGTCGCAATGGCGCCGGGAGCGTTGACAAAAGCTGCCGGCAAAGCTATCTCGGCACCAATCTTTCCGGGCGTGCCGCTGCGGCGCGCCCATCATTTTGCGGCGGAACGGCCAGCCCCGATCCTCGCGTCTAACATTCCGGTGTTGTCATGAAGATCAAGAACTCGCTCAAGTCCCTCGCGACCCGTCACCGCGCCAACCGCATGGTGCGCCGCAAGGGCCGCGTCTACATCATCAACAAGGTGGCACCGCGCTTCAAGGCGCGCCAGGGCTGATGCCCCTGGGGACCGGCCTCGCCCGTCCCCGCCCCTTCGATCACGAAGTTTCTGATTGACGCTGCGCTGCGGAGAATTAACCTCTCCGCATGCGCGGCGTTTTTCATTGTCTCACCCTTGGTGTCTGCTTTCTCGCCCCGGGCCTCGTCCCGGCGCTGGCACAGGATGGCGCGCCGCCGTCGCTGATCGAGCCCGATCGTCCGCCTGAGGCCGCGCCCCGGCCCGGACCGGACGATTCGCAATCGCCGCCCATGGTGATTCCGCCGCCCGATGAAGGCATGACCGACAATCCCGACGCCTTCGGCAGCGCCCCCGTCGCCGAGGACGAGGCCGCCGACGAGGCCGAGCCGCAGGTCGCCGACGAGACGCCGGAGCAGGAACTCGACCGCCTCTTTGCCGATCTGCGCAAACAGGCCGACGAACGCGCCGCCCGCCGCATCGCCGGCCGCATCGAGCGCCATTGGCGCCGCAGCGGCAGCGCCACCATCGATCTCCTGATGCAGCGCGCCGCCCTCGCCATGACCCGTGAGGACAACGCCGCCGCGCTCGACCTCCTCGACCAGGCGCTGGTCATCGCGCCGCATTATCCGGAGGCGTGGAACCGCCGGGCGACGCTGAATTTCTCGATGAACAGGCTGGGCAAGTCGCTGGTCGATATCGAGCAGACCCTGCTGCGCGAACCGCGGCACTGGGGCGCCCTGATGGGCCTTGCGATGATTCTCGAACAGACCGGCCGCAAGGAGCAGGCGCTGGAGACCTATCTGCGGGTCCTCGCCGTCTACCCGGCGCTGGATTCGGCGCAGGACGCCGCCGGGCGCCTGTCCGAGGAACTGCTCGGCCCGGCGATCTGAGACAGACCGCCGGGCCGTTGCTTGTCGATTGAACGGAACGGCCGCGTCAGACCGCGCTGAGGCCGTCCGAGCCGATATAGGCGATGCGCAGCATGTTGGTGGCGCCCGGCGTGCGCAGCGGCACGCCCGCCGTCACGATCATCCGCTCGCCCGACTTGGCATAGCCCTGTTCCACCGCGATGCGGCAGGCCCGGTCGACCATGTCGTCGAGATCCTGGGCGTCTTCCGTCACCACGCAATGCAGGCCCCAGACCAGCGACAGGCGCCGCGCGGTGGCCAGCACCGGCGACAGCGCCAGGATCGGCGTCTGCGGCCGCTCGCGGGCGGCGCGCAGGCCGGTGGTGCCCGTCGCCGTATAGGTGACGATCACCGACACGCCGAGCGTCTCGGAAATCTGCCGGGCCGCCAGCGACACGGCGTCGGCGCCGGTCGCCTCGGGCGGCGTGCGCTGGCCGGAAATGATGCCCGGATAGAGCGGGTCGAGTTCGACGCGCTGGCAGATCCGGTCCATCGTCGACACCGCCTCGACCGGATATTCGCCGGCCGCCGATTCGGCCGACAGCATCACCGCGTCGGCGCCCTCATAGACGGCGATCGACACGTCCGAGACCTCGGCGCGGGTCGGCACCGGGGCGGAGATCATCGATTCCAGCATCTGCGTGGCGACGACCACCGGCTTGCCGGCCTTGCGGGCGGCACGGGTGATCCGCTTCTGGATGCCCGGCACCGCTTCCAGCGGCATCTCGACACCCAGGTCGCCGCGCGCGACCATGATCGCGTCGGACAGTTCGATGATCTCGTCGAGCCGTTCCACCGCCTGCGGCTTCTCGATCTTCGACAACAGGAAGGCGCGGCCGCGCGACACCTTGCGCGCTTCGGCGAGGTCTTCCGGACGCTGGATGAAGGACAGCGCCACCCAGTCGACATTCTCGGCCAGCACCGCGTCGAGATCGCGGCGGTCCTTGTCGGTGAGCGCCCCGGTGGTCAGGGTCGTGTCCGGCAGGCTGACGCCCTTGCGGTCGGAGATCTTGTTGCCGGCGACGACGCGGCACTTGATCGAGTGCTTGTCGGTCTCGGTGCAGACGAGCTGCAGCCGGCCGTCGTCGATCAGCAGCCGGTGCCCGACCTCCACCGCTTCCAGGATTTCCGGATGCGGGAGATAGACGCGGGTCGTGTCGCCCGGCTCGGGATTGTCGTCGAGGGTGAAATCATCGCCGACCGTCAGCTGGACGCTGCCCTCGGCGAATTTCGCCACCCGCAGCTTCGGTCCCTGCAGATCGGCCAGAATGCCGATCGGCCGGCCCACGGCGGACTCGACCCGGCGGATGCGGGCGACGAGCTCGCGCATCAGATCGTGGTCGGAATGGCTCATATTGATGCGAAAGACATCCGCACCGGCTTCATGCAGCTTGCGGATCATCTCCTCGGAGGACGATGCCGGCCCGAGGGTGGCAAGGATCTTGACCTTGCGATGGCGTCTCATTGGCTATCCGTTGTTTCGCGGGGCGCTTCGGTCAGCTGGACCATCCAGCTGGCCTGCTCGCCTGTGTCGTATTCGCGGAACCCCATCTTCTGGTAGCCCCGTTTGAAACAGTCCTTGACCCCGGCGATCTTGAACTCGTTCTCGGCGATGCAGAGGTTTACCGGCCCGGCCCAGCGGCCCTGGCCATCGGAGTCCTCGGCATACACGTAATAGTACCGCGACGACAGGGGACCCTCGATGATCGCCTTGCAGGTCGTCGCCGGGATCCGCCACCAGCCTTCGGTGGTCCAGCCGGCTTCGGCCCGGTAGCCGATGGCCACGCCGACCAGCGACTGGGTGCCGTTGCACACCCGGAAATCGGCGCGGGCGGCATCCGCCGTCAGCGGCGCCGAGACGAGGAACAGTCCGGCGGCCATCAGCCCGAGAGCAAATCCGTGGCGCAGCCGGCGAAACGGGTTGGGTATCATCACGCTTTCCCCGAAAGAGAGAGTGTCCGCACGAGAGGCAGCTTTCGCATAGCGGTCGAACCTGTCAACGACATGACCACGCTGCGCTGCCGCCGTCCTAGATCATCCGCCGGCCGGTTGCGAGCCCGAACCGGCCCGCCGCCCCACCCTGCCCGCCGCCTCGCGCCGTCGCACCCTTGATGCGAAGACGCTTCGGCTCGATATCGGGGCAAGGTGCCGCGAAGCGGACGGACACAGGAGAGCGACATGGACCCGATCGACGACCAGAAGCGCATCGAGCTCGAAGCGGCGGCGTTCCGGCGCCTGCGCGATCATCTGCGCGAGCGCACCGACGTGCAGAACATCGATCTGATGAACCTCGCCGGGTTCTGCCGCAACTGCCTGTCCAACTGGTACCGCGACGCGGCCGAGGCCGACGGCATCGCCATGACCAAGGACGAATCCCGCGAGATCGTCTACGGCATGCCCTACGGCGAATGGCGCGACCGCTACCAGCGCGAGGCGAGCCCCGAGACCGCCCAGCGCTTCGAGCAGACGCGCCCGAGCGAGTAACGTTTTCGCGCGCGGACCCCGCATCGGGCGGCCGCCACGTGCCATAGCGGCACAACGGGCTTTCCCCGAATCACCCCGGTCTGGTAGTTCCCGGCCAATTCATTGCGCGAAAGTGCCAGACGGAGACCCACCATGTCCGACGTGAACGATGTCGCCCAGGATCAGCTGCGATCCTTTGTCGAGCGGATCGAACGGCTCGAGGAAGAGAAGAAGACGATCAGCGACGACATCAAGGACGTCTATGCCGAGGCCAAGGGCAACGGTTTCGACACCAAGGTGCTGCGCCGCGTGATCTCGCTGCGCAAGCAGGACCAGAACGAGCGCCAGGAGCAGGAAGCGATCCTCGATCTCTACCTGCAGGCCCTCGGCATGGCCCCGGACCTGCCGCGCGAATAGCGCCAGCGGCGCCGCGCCGGCGACCACGCGCCGCCGGTCGCCGGTCCATGGATCCGGCCCGGCTCGCATCCACGCCGGCGCCCCTCACCCGAGGCTCTCAACCGAACACGAAAAAGCCCGCCGGATCGCTCCGGCGGGCTTTTTCTGTTGCTGCCGCAGCGATGCGGCGGCCGGCTCAGCGTGCCGCGGCGCGGCGACGCTTGTGGCCGAGGCCCATCTGCTTGGCGAGGCGCGAACGCGCCGCGGCGTAGTTCGGCGCGACCATCGGATAGTCGGGCGCCAGGTCCCACTTCTCGCGGTACTCTTCCGGCGAGAGATTGTAGTGGGTCATCAGGTGGCGCTTCAGCGACTTGAACTTCTTTCCGTCCTCGAGACAGATGATGTAGTCGTCGGTCACCGACTTCTTCACCGGCACCGCCGGCTTCGGCTTCTCGGCCTGCACCGCCTGCGGCGCACTGTTCGTGCGACCGAGGGCGCCGTAGATGTCCGAGATGAGTGCAGGCAGTTCGGAAACCGGCAGCGAGTTGTTGCTGACATAGGCCGCCACCACTTCCGCGGTGAGCTCCATCAGCATTTCGTTGTTTTCGACGTTTTCGATCTGGTCCATTTTTACCCCGTGCTGCGCGAAGTTGTGGCGATTGCGCCTGTTGAATCAGGCGCCTCTGCGCGCCTCGTGCAGTTTGTTTATTGCGAAACGGTGGCCTCGCCTCTGGGCAATCCACCATCCACGTTTGGTATTTATGTGGCGTTACTTAATGTCAAGTGGATTATTCGCAACCCCTAAGTCCCGACAATTTTGTCCACACTTGCCGGGGCGAATAAGCAGCCGCAGAATATCGAATGTCTGCCTTATTATAGAACAACTCTAAATGATGCGCGTACATCAAGAGACCGCAACCGGCACAACCATGCGGCGAAACTGTCCGGCATTGTTCAATGAGCCGCAAAAACCGGAAATGCTTTGCGTCTCATCGCACTGCTTCGGTGGTAAGACCAGCGAGCGTCATATCGCTGAAGTTTCGACCGCTGGATGAGCTGAGAAAACGCTGCCAAGCCGTTGCGAAGATACGCGGATATCGTACTGCTTCGGCACTGCAGCGAAGTCGAGAGCGCTCGCACGACGTGCATTCCTCGTCCCCATACAAGGCTTCGACGGACTTTTACGTATCGGTCAACTGGCGCCGCGCCCCGGTCTTCTACGCCACGCCACACCGCCGTCCCGCCTCGCCCGCCGGCCGGGGCGCATAGCCGGTCCCGCCACGCCACGCCCGAACGAAAACGGCCGCCCGGTGGCAACACCGGACGGCCGTCGACGATCTTGATCGTGCGCGGATGGTGGAGCGGCGGCCTTACTGGCCGACCTTCACCATCGGCAGGAAGTTGACGGCCGAGCCCGAGAAGCGGTCGCTCTTGCCGGCATTGGCCGCCGGGGCGAAGCCCGAGGCGAACAGCGTGCTCGGCAAATTGCCGACCAGCCGCCCGGCATCCGGCTTGGCCGTCGCCAGGCGCGCGGCCCGGCTGTCGGTGTCGGAGACGAGCGCCGCGATCTTGAAGCGCGAGGCGATCGCCTCCTGCGGATCGAGTACCTTCGGCTTCGGCGTGTCCTGCACCACGGCGTTGAGGACGCGGCCGCCCTTGCCGGAGGTCGCCGCGGCGGCGCCTGCCGCATCGGCCGGCTGCGGACGGGGCTTCGGCGCGCTGGACGCCGCTGCGGTCATCAGCGCCGGCACCGGCTTGGTGGCCTGCGGATCGATCTGCGGACGCGGGCTCGGCGCCCTGGCGGCCATCTCCACGGCCTTCATCGTCTCTTTCGCGGGCGCCACCTTGGCGATCGCCGTCGCGGCGGTCGCTGGCTTGTCCTTGAGCACGCTCTCGAATTGCGGGCGGTCGCCCGGGGTCGGAACCGCATAGGCCATCTGGCCGCTCGCCACGGTCTCGCTCGCCTGCTCCTCGAGCGCGGCGACGAGGGTCGACACCGCATCCTCGCGGGCCGCCGGGGCGTCGGAGGCGTCGGCCGGCACGGCACGGCTCGGCGCCCAGGTCGGCACCGGGATCTGCGCATTGATCAGGGCCGCGACCTCGGTCTGGGCGGGGGCGGCAGCCGAGGCCGGCGCACCCGTATCGAAGCGGTCGCCGACCGGCACGGCGACACCGCCCGGCAGATCCCGGCTTGGGCGCGCCTGCGGCACGACCGAAGCCACCTCGACCTTCGGCGCGGCCGCGGCCTTCACCGGAGCCCGCGGCGTCGGGGCGCTCTGGACCTCGTCCTCGCCCTCGTCGCCATCGCCGAACAGCATGGCCAGCAGCGTCTTGCCGCCGCCCGAAGAGCCCGAGCCGGCATTGGCGACCTGGATCGACGAGCCGCCGCGGCGCTGCTTGTAGGAGGCCAGCGCCTGCTGGTAGCCCGGCAGCGGCTTGCCGTCGGAGGGCACATGCACCGTGTTCCCGTTCGGGAAGACCGCCATCAGCTGCTTGCGGTTCATGCGCGGCCAGTGACGGGCGTTGCCGACGTCGAAATGCACGAAGGGCGAGCCGGATTTGGGATAATAGCCGACGCCGCCGACCTGCATCTTCAGGCCGATCTCGCGCAGCTTGGCCAGCGGCACATCCGGAATGTAGAAGTCGAGCGCCTTGCCGAGCGTGTGCTGGCTCTTCTTGGCGACGCCCGAGCTGCGCGAGCGCAGCATCGAATTGGTCGCCGGCGAGCGATAGCTGGAGACGACATTGATGAGGGCGTTGGAGCCGCTCTGGCGATACGCCTCCCAGATCAGGTCCAGGAGCCGCGGGTCGATCTGGGTCTGCTCGCCCTTGCGCCAGTCGCGCAGGAACCAGTTGATCTTCTTGAGCTCGCCGCTGTTGTAGCGGCCGTTGCTCTTGTAGGAGAAGCTGCCCTTCTCCTTCGTATGCAGATTGTAGAACTTCAGGACGCGGGTCTCGGCCTTCGCCGCGGTGACCGTGCCGCCGATCAGCAGAGCCAGGGCAGCGAACGTCGCGAGGCGCCAGGCCGAGCGGCCGGCGCGAGCGGTATGTCCGAACATGCGGTCTCTTCCCCTCAAAACACTTGCCTGCCCGTCGGACGCATCCGCCGGTATGGGCAACCCCGATGACCGTTCTCGTCGCCTGTCCAATTTTTCCGAAACTGCGGCATGAAGATGACAGTCAGCGAACTTTCTCCCGATTCTGCAAGAAAAGCGTTAAGGCCCGATTAAGCTTACTCGCCGGGATAGTGGTGTTTCGGCGTGAAATCAACGCCTTGCCGGATGGGAAGATCTTGACCGGCGCAAGCTGATCAATCGGCGTCGATCTTGTATTCCCGCATCTTGCGGTACAGCGTCGACCGCCCGATTCCCAGCCGCCGGGCGATTTCGCTCATGCGGCCATGATACTGGGCGTGGGCCAGCCGGATCAGGTCGGCCTCCACCTCCTCGACCCGCCGCACTTCGCCATTCTGGTCGCGCACCGCGAAATCTGCGGGCTCGCCGCGACCGTGGCCGTTGGATATCGGAGCTGGGTCGTTTGTCGTGCCGGCGCCATGGCCGGTATGGGACGACGCATGGGAGTCCGCCGCCGCCTCTGTGTCTGCGGGCCCGGCCGCGATCAGCGCCGCGATCTGCGGGAAGTCGGCCGCCGTCAGGCTTTCGCTCTCGCCCAGCACCACCGCCCGGTGAATGGCGTTCTCCAGCTGCCGGATATTGCCCGGCCAGTCGTAGCGTTGCAGGAGGGCGATCGCGTCGGCCGCCAGGTGCCGGACCGGCGATTGCGGCTCCATCGCCACGTAGCGGTCGACGAAGCGGCGGGCCAGCTTGGCGATCTCGCTGCGCCGCTCGCGCAGCGGCGGCACGGTCAGCTCGAAGGCGTTCAGCCGGTAATAGAGGTCCTCGCGGAACCGTCCCGCCGTCACCCCGGCCGCCAGGTCCCGGTTGGTCGCCGAGATGATCCGCACATCGGTCTTCACCGCCTGGCGCCCGCCGACCGGGTCGATCACGCCGTCCTGCAGGACCCGCAGCAGCTTCACCTGCGCCGAGGCCGACAATTCGCCGACCTCGTCGAGCAGCAGCGTGCCGCCATTGGCCTCCGCGAACTTGCCCTCATGCGGCTGGCCGGCATCGGTAAAGGCGCCCTTGGCATGGCCGAACAGGATGCTTTCCACCAGATCGCCGGGCAGTGCCCCGCAATTGACCTTGACGAAGGGCGCCTTGGCGCGGTCGCCGCCGGCCTGGATGGCGCTCGCCAGCCATTCCTTGCCGACCCCGGTCTCGCCGGAGATCAGCACCGGAATGCCCGAGCGCGCCGCCTTGGCCGCCGCCGCCAGCACCGGCCGCAGCGCCGGCGAGGCGTCGCCCTGGTCGAGCCGCACGGTGCGCGCCTTCGACGTGGTCCGCCGCGTCGCCGCGCCGCGCATCTTCAGCGCGCTGTCGATCACCGATTTCAGCTTGTCCGGCGACACCGGCTTGACGATGAAGTCGAAGGCGCCGGCCCGCATCGCCTCGACGACGGTGTCGATCGAGCCCTTGCCGGTCTGCACGATCACCGGAATGTCGAGATTGCGCCGCCGCATCTCGGCCATCACCTCGCTGCCGCCCTTGTCGGGCATCATCAGGTCGAGGATGACGGCGGAGATTTCGCCCGGCTGGTGCGCGTCGAGCGCCCGCAACGCCGCGAGGCCGCCGTCGCAGGTCAGCGGACGCAGGCCCATCCGGCCGATCTGGGCTTCCACCAGACGCCGTTGAATGGGGTCGTCGTCAACGATAAGTACTACGCGGTTCATGTCAGCCTCCAGTCTCGTCTTGACGCGAGAACGACCCAAATTGACACGCACCGCTAAAAAGCGACTGAACGAGAATGGGCAAAAAACTCCCAGCAATTTCAGTCGAATTTGATCCTTTCCGACGACCGTCCGGCGACCCGCGCCGGCCGGTATTCCCGCCAAGCCATGAGATTGTCCCGATGACGCATTCTGTCCGACCGACCTTTTCCGCCGCCGAGACGGCGGTCGACGCCACCGGCGCCCTGCCGGAATGGAATCTGTCGGATCTCTACCCGGCCATGGACAGTCCCGAACTGACACGCGACGTCGAGCGCGCCCGCGCCGACGCCGAGACGTTCCAGGAGCGCTGGCGCGGCCGGCTCGAGGAAGCCGCCAGGGCCGAGGACGGCAATCTCGCCGCCGCCGTCGCCAGCTTCGAGGCGCTGGAGGAGCTTCTCGGGCGGATCATCTCCTATGCCGGGCTGGTCTATTCGGGTGACACCTCCGACCCGGCGCGGGCCAAGTTCTACGGCGACATCCAGTCGGTGGTCACCGACATCTCGTCGCGGCTGCTGTTCTTCCCGCTGGAGCTGAACCGCATCGAGGATGCCGACATGGACGCGGCGATGGACCGCGATCCGGCGCTCGCCCATTACCGGCCGTGGCTCGTCGATCTGCGCCTCGACAAGCCCTACCAGCTGGAGGACCGCGTCGAGGAGCTGTTCCACGAAAAGGCGATCACCGGCCGCGGCGCCTTCAACCGGCTGTTCGACGAGACGCTGACCTCGCTGCGCTTCACCGTCGACGGCGACGATCTGGCGCTGGAGGCGACCCTCAACATCCTGCAGGATCCGGACCGCGAGAAGCGCCGCAAGGCGGCGAGCGCGCTGACCAACGTGTTCAGCGAGAATTTGCGCACCTTCACGCTGATCACCAACACCCTGGCCAAGGACAAGGAGATCTCCGACCGCTGGCGCGGCTTCGAGGACGTCGCCGATTCCCGCCATCTGGCCAACCGGGTCGAGCGCAATGTCGTCGACGCCCTGTCGCAGGCCGTCACCGACGCCTATCCGTCGATCTCCCACCGCTATTACGCCATGAAGGCCAAATGGCTCGGCCAGGACGTGCTCGACTACTGGGACCGCAACGCGCCGCTGCCCGATTCCACCCGCCGCGACATCTCCTGGGACGAGGCCCGCCACACGGTGCTGTCGGCCTATTCGGGCTTTGCGCCGGAAATGGCCTCGATCGCCGAGCGCTTCTTCACCAATGACTGGATCGACGCGGCGATCCGGCCGGGCAAGTCGCCGGGTGCCTTCGCCCATCCCACCGTGCCGAGCGTCCACCCCTATGTGCTGCTCAACTACATGGGCAAGCCGCGCGACGTCATGACACTCGCCCACGAGCTCGGCCACGGCGTCCACCAGGTGCTGGCCGGCCGCCAGGGCGCGCTGATGGCGGCGACCCCGCTGACGCTCGCCGAGACCGCCTCGGTCTTCGGCGAGATGCTGACCTTCCGCTCGCTGCTCGACCAGGCGACGACGAAGGCGGAGCGCAAGACGCTGCTCGCCTCCAAGGTCGAGGACATGATCAACACGGTGGTCCGGCAGATCGCCTTCTACCAGTTCGAGCGCGCCTTGCACGAGGAGCGCCGCGGCGGCGAGCTGACCACCGAGCGGATCGGCGAGATCTGGATGGACATCCAGAAGCGCAGTCTCGGACCCGCATTGCGCCTCGGCGACGGCTACGAGACCTACTGGACCTACGTGCCGCACTTCATCCACTCGCCGTTCTACGTCTATGCCTATGCCTTCGGCGATTGCTTGGTGAACTCGCTCTACGCGGTCTACGAGAACTCCGAGGCGGGCTTCCAGGAGAAGTATTTCGAGATGCTCAAGGCCGGCGGCACCAAGCACCATTCGGAGCTCCTGCAGCCCTTCGGCCTCGACGCCTCCGACCCGGCCTTCTGGTCCCGCGGCCTCGCCATGATCTCCGGCTTCATCGACGAACTGGAAGCCATGGACTGAGCCACCGGCCATCGACCGGAAACCAGCGCCGCCGGGCCACAAGCTCAGGCGGCGCTGTCGCGTTTAAGGCGCCGGCGCATGCCTTCGGAATCGTCGTAGATCACGTCGGGTAGCAGAGGCTACCTCAGGGCGGCGGCTTTCGACCCATGCTGGCCGTTAGCACAGCCGACGGCCATTCCCGCAAGCGGCCGTTCAGCTTCAGTCTGTCACGCCGGCTCGATGTAGCGAGCGCACGCTGGCTGCCAGCTTGTTTCAAGCGGGGCGCAT